>NZ_JBHSBI010000031.1:0-147763 GCF_042650645.1 Nonomuraea purpurea | reverse complement strand
CGAAGGATTACGGAGTGGCCGTCTCTTGTCACATGGATCTCTCCCGCATCACAGCATGGGCTAGATCACCCGCACACCATCTCCCTGGACGTGAACCCAGCCCCCACCGACCCACCGATGCAGAGGCCCTCTGAAATCGACACGTCCCGAAACATCAGGTGGAAGGCTTGAGCTGCGGACCAGGAAGCCCACTTCGGTCGCCTTCCGACACTCTTGAAGATGTCCTGCGAGACAAGATATCTTGCGGATTGTGAACATTGCCGCGCTGCAGCGACTGCCGGTCCTGATCATGACGGACTGCTAGGCGAGCGAGAACCCTCTGGCTCTCACCGCGGTCCTGCAGTGCGTGCTGCTGGCCGTGCTCGGCGTAGCGCTCGCCTGGCGGGGATGGAACACACTGCCTGCGACTCTGACCTGAGAGATGTGCCCGATCCCCCGCCCTGAGCACAGGCGGCGTGGGGTTGCGAGCTCCTACAATGCTGTCGTGCTCAACCCTCCCCCCTTCACCCTGCTCGAAGACCTGCTCGGCTGCCGCACTGACGACCCGCGGCTGATCGAGCTGCATCAGACCTACAGCCTGCGGCCACCCCCGAGGTTCACCGATCGGGAAGAGCAGAACGCCGCAGGCGTAAAGGAGCTCGGCTGGTCGGTCACCTACCAGGCTTCCGCACGAGTACCGGGTTCCTATCCCTCGATCCGGGTACGCGGCCGCGGTCACCTGCTCGGCTATCTCACCAAGGTGTGGATCCAGGACAAATACACCCTGCCGATCAGGGACGGCCTCACCACCGCGCTACCCGAACCCGAGGCCCGCGAGCGCGCGTTGGACAGCAGCGTCGCGGAATACGGAAACGTGGTCCACGTCCTGCACCGTGACGAGCGGAGCACGCTGGAGGTGCGCTACCACGATGACGGCCGGTTCATCTGGTACCTGCTGACGCTGAACGAGTGGGCCGAGGACGATCCCGAGCTGCTCCGGGTGGCGGAGCAGGTCCGCGCGGCCTCTCCGTTCCGTCCGATCCCGTCCCTGCCGGAACCGGACGCCGACGAGCCCTTTCCCCCGGCGCTCAAGGCGCTGTACGACCTCCAGAGCGCCTCAGGGTTCGGCGAGGTCAACTTCGAGGTACGCGACCGCTTCAAGTTCGGCGGGCCGACTGCGTGGACGGGCAATCCCGAGGCCGAACGGGAGTTCCGCGTGTTCGGCATAGACGGCAGTGGCGGGCTGGTCGCGTTTTGGCTGGTTCACGAGGGGCGCCCGATCGTGGAGCAGCCGGTCGTCCTCCTGGAGAGTGAAGGTTCCGTCGGACCGGTCGCCACCGACCTGTGCGACCTGATGCACCTGCTCGCCGCCGGCTTCGGTCCGTTCGAGGCCATCATGTGCGGCGTTGACGATGATGAGGACGCCGACCCGCAGCCGGCCATCGCTCACATCGCGGAGACCTGCTTCGGCCGACGGGAGGGGCGCACCCCCAAGGTGATCCTCGCCGACGCGGACGCCGAGTACTCCGACATCATGGACCGCGTCGACGCGCTCTGCGAGGACTGCCCCGATGACTATTGACCCGACTCGCGAACCCCAGGATTCGTGCCTCCAGGTCACTCGGCATCTGCGGGCGCCGGGATTCCCTCGCTTGCTGTGCGGGCCTGGCGCATCTGAGGCCGGCTTGATCACCGTACGGCTTGCGGGCAGGATATCCGGACGTCCGTTTATCCATCATTTAGGATGACATGTCTTACAGAACGTTATTGTCGGCGCTCGTCCTCGCGGCGGTGGTCGTCGTACCGGCCTCCCCCGCCGACGCCAACGGGTTCGGCTCGGAGAACGGCTGCTGCCCCTTCGCCGACAACGCCAAGCACGTGTACAACTCCGATTCGCTGGAGACGCGCACCAAGAGCGCCGTCAAGGCCGCCATGCTGAAGCTGGACTCCCAGACCGACATGACCGTGGCCTACGACAGCACCCCCGACGCGAGCACCGACGTCGAGTCGTTTGACCGCTACTACGTCGACTATTGGGACCTGGACTGGGACGGCTCCAGCACCGGCTACAACCTCTTCGCCTACTCGAAATGCGTCAAGAGCATCCCGCCGGCCGACAGCACCCAGGCCCGGCGATGCGACCAGTACGAGGTCCGCTACGACCTGAAGGACATCGACTGGATGAGCACCACCCAGCGGCAGGCGCTGGCCTGCCACGAGATCGGGCACACGGTCGGCCTCGACCACTCGACCGAGTCCGGCTCCTGCCTGCGCACCGGCTCGCACACCGTCACCAAGTACGGCACGCATGACGTCGCCCACATCAACGGCCGTTACTAGGAGACCGGCGATGAGACACCTCAGGCTCCTCACGGCCGTCGCCGCACTCGCCGCCATTGGGGGCTGCGCCCAGGCGCAGGCCGCGAAGCCGGCGCCTGCCTCCTTCTGGTCCCAGCTCCACGCCGGGGGCGGGACCGGCGAGTACCTCTTCGACTCCCTCGACGACATCACCCCTGGCGCCAAGCCGTCCGGCGTGTTCCGCCCGGCCGCCGCGCTTGTCGAGGGCACGGTCGTCGGCGTGGAGCCGGGCATCGCCTACGCCTCGGGCGACGACTCGGCCACGGCGCGGGTCGTGCCCTATGACAGCGAGGAGGCGGTGATCCGCTGGGCCAGCGTCGTCATCAAGGTCGACAAGGTCCATGCGGGCAAGCTCGGCCGCGGCTTCGCCTCGGGCCAGATCCGGCTCAGGGTCGAGCAGCCCACCGGCACGACGCTCGACGGGCTCCGCGCGTCCCTCGGTACGGCCGGGCGCGGCATCTTCTACGTCGACAGCGCGCTCGACCGAGCCAGGAGGCGGCCCGCCTCACAGGCGACCCAGGCATACCAGGCGGCCGTCCATCTCCCGATCGGCCAGGGTGTCTTCGTCGAGGAGAAGCCCGGCACGCCGTTGGTCGCCCCGCTGACCGACGAGGAGCGTGCCGCCCAACTCCTCGGCGGCGGCGCGCAGACGAGAAGCGCGGGGGCAGGCGCTACGACGCTGGCGCAGCTCCGCGTCCGCGCCCAGCAGTCAGCCTGCGAGGCGGGCACGGCGACAGACAAGTCCACCTGCTGACACGCCTCCAGGAGGGGTGCCTTGGTGTACCCCACGACCATCGCGGCCGTGGTTGCGGGCCCTATTCGCTGAGTTCCGGCATGGATCCAGTACATCCCTGACGCATCAGTCGTGAGCCGGTGGCTGACCTGCCACCGGCCGGTCAGCGGGCCGGGCAGGGTCCGGCGCATCCGTAGCGGGCCGGGGCGGCGGCGGCGCTGTCGGAGACCGCCTCGGAGTTCGGTGGCGCGCTCGGCATCGCGGCGTGGCCGAGCAGGCTCCCGCCGGCGTCAAGGAAACGCTCCTGCAGAACGCGTACGAGTCGTTCACGCACGGATTCCAGTTCGCGGCCCACCTCAGCACCGGCGTGCCGGCGGGCGTGGCCGTCCTGGTCGTCATCTTGCTCCGCAACATGCGAATGCCGAGCACCGCATCGCCGGACACCGCGTCCCTGCCGGCGTGAAATCAACCAGCCGGTCGCACCATACAGATAACACCCCACGGCGCCTTTCTCACAGGAAACTCACAGTTCCACCTTATGTCATGTTTACCCCCTAGTGTGCAATTATGTCATTGTGGCCTCCTGCCACTCACATTTGCGAGAAAAAGGGGACACGGGGGTGAAAGGGTAAGAAATTCGCGCATGGGAGTCGTAAATAAAGGTTTCAAGCGGAGGGCACGACTTCTACGCGAGGCGCTTCGCCCACCACGGAGCATGGTGGCGTCGGAGACCGACACCTTGGGGATCACCGAAGGGCTCAAGGTCCGGCGGCCCCCGAAGCGCACTCAGATCGTCGACTACGCCTTCCCCGCCGTAACACGGCTGGTGCGATCCCCCGTCTTCGTGATCGCCCCGGTGCGCTCCGGCTCGACGCTGCTGCGCATGCTGCTCAACAGCCATTCCCGGATTCGCGCACCGCATGAGCTGCACCTGCGCACCATCGGGGTGGAGCTGACCCCCGGGTTCTCCGAGACGTCCATGGAGGAGCTCGGGCTGGACCGCGTGGAGCTGGAGCACGTGGTGTGGGATCGCATCCTGCACCTGGAGCTGCTGCGCAGCGGCAAGGAGATCCTGGTCGACAAGACCCCCGGCAACGTCTTCATCTGGAAGCGTCTGAAGTACGTATGGCCGGAGGCCAGGTTCATCTTCATGCTGCGCCACCCGGAGGGTGTGATCTCCTCGCTGGAGAACCGCAAGGACAACACCACCACCCGGGAAGCCCTGGAAGCCACCGCGCTGAAGTACTTCAAGCCCCTGGAGGAGGCCCGCCGCGCCCTCGACGGCCTGGCGGTGCGGTACGAGCAACTGACCGCGGAGCCCGAGCAGGTCACCCGCGAGGTCTGCGCGTACCTGGATGTGAAGTGGGAACCGGAGATGCTTCAGTACGGCAAGCACTATCAGGGCCAGTTCGTGCCGAACCTGGGCGACCGCAGCGACAACATCAAGTCCGGCCGGATCCAGGCCGCCCGCGTCTTCGACGACACCGACGGCCTGCCGCCCAAGCTCGCCAAGTACGCCACCGCATGGGGCTACGCCTGAGCCCAGCCGGCGCACAACGGCCGGCCGCGTTCGGGTGAACAGCCACGAGCGCGGACGGCCGGGCCGCCATCCGGCTCCGCAACGCTGAGCAGCCGGTTTATGACTGGATCTTGCCCAGGAGCGGCGGGACGTCGAAGCCGGTGACGCTTGACCCGAACGTTTGTCAAGGCGCTGAGGATATTGCCGAATCGCCCTGTTATGGCCTCCTGGAGTGCTCTTGTCGCGCCCCTCATGCTGACGTTTGGATCTAGGGAGTGTTCTTTGGCGCGTTCCAAGCGGCGGGTTTCGGATGCGTCACCCGTGTCGCCGCCTGTCCAGTCCTCGCGTAGAGGCCAGCGCCGTCCTCCCAAGAGAAGGAGTCGTGACCATGACCATGCTGTCCTACACCGTCCTCACCGATCCGGCACCCCTGGAAGCGTCAGCGGCAGGGCGGTCCCCATCCACGGGGACGGTGTACCTGGTGATCACCAACACCGGGCAGACCGCGGCGTACTGGTCCACGATCGACGTGGAGGTGCCCGTCGGCAACGGCGCCGGCCACCTCACCCCGAGCATCTCCAATATCACCGCCAAAGGCGAGTACACCAATGCCCAGTTGGTGAACGTCCGGCAGCAGGGCTCCAACACCTTCCAGGCCACCGCCCCGACCGGCAGCAGAACCCGTTTCGCCCCCGGCGACCACCTGGTGCTGACGCTGGAGAACGTCACCGTCGCTTCCGCCGCCGGGCTGGCCGTGCTGAAGGTGACCGAGAAGACCGGCAGAACCGCGACCGGACGCATGACCAACAGCGTCGGGGCGGTGGCGCTGGTGAAGACCGCTCCCAAGGGGATTCCGGCGCCGAGCGACTTCCGGCCGGAAAAATCAATGGTGGAGCCCGGAACGGACGTCGCCCTGCTCTGGAACGGATCCGGTGACTTCGACTACAAGATTGTTCTGCCGGACGGGGCCGAGGAAGCTGTTTCTCAGAACATATTCAGGTGGTCATCGAGTCCCGGTAATGCCCCGAAACGAGACACCACCTACACTCTCGTCGCCACCTCCCGCACCGCGCCCACGCAGCAGCACTTCCTCACCACGACCATTCAGGTGCGCAATCCCACCCTGGAAACCGTGACGGCCGACAATGCCCACTTCAGCACCGTGACCACCCCTTGGATCGGAGGACCGAACACCGGCGACGGAACCATGACCTTCCCCCAGGGCGGGGTGATCGTATGGCACACAGGTGGCTCCCAGGAACGGGGAACCATATTCGCCGACAAGGCCGACCTCAACGGCGTGAACACCGAATGGGTACAAGGAAGAAACACCGACGACGGATGGATCAGCTTCCCCAAGGAAGGGCTGAACGTGCGTAAGGGGGCTGGACAGGACTGGGGAACCGTGTTCGCCGACAAAGCCGACCTCAACGGCGTCAACACCCGATGGGTGCAGGGAAGAAGCACCGACGACGGATGGATTGGTTTCCCGAAGGAGGGAGTGAGAGTATATCGGGCCGGGATCGACGCTCCGGGCATTGTGTACACCGAGTTCATCCAGGCGAAGGACGCCGCATACGGATATGGCGGCTCGTGGATCAACCTCCACGAGGACGGGATAACCGTATACCTGGACAAGGACGGGAAGAGAGGGTTCGGGAGCGTGACGGGGTCCGAGATGAATCCTCAGGGAAAGCACATGGACCCGCTGTGACGAATGGATCGGCTTTCCGAGGCAGATGCGGAACGGGGCCGCAGCGTCGTTGAACGTTGTACGGCGTGACTGACGCTCTGACAATGGCGCCAAAGACAGGAGGCCACCTCCGATCATCGGAAGTGGCCTCCTTTCTCATTTGCGGCTACGCCCACATGTGGCGTTCCGTGAGCAACTCCGCCATGCGATCTGCGAATTCAGTGAGCCAGTCCAGTCGTGGTCCGCTGCGGGCAATGCGGAATCCGTGCCGACGTCCCCAGAACGCGGCCTGGACAGCGTGGAACTGGGCCCAACGCCGGACGCGTTCCCGATCCAGTTCCGTGGCCTCGGCGAAGATGTCCAGAGTACGGTGGAGAGTCTTGCGCAGGTCGTCTGCTTCAAGAAGCGCCAGGGCGCGTGACTTGAGCAGCGTGCCACCGTCGTAGGCGGGATCTCCCGCACAACCCTTGGGGTCGACAGCCAGCCATGGCTCACGGTCGGCGCGCAGGATGTTCCTGGCGTGGAGGTCGCCGTGGATGAGGGTGTCCGGCTGGACACGGCCCAGCTCGCGGACGGTCGCCACCGCGGCGTCCACCAAGTAAGGCGACAGCGTGTGCGCCAGCACCTCAGCATCTTTGCGCAACTGCGCCTCCCATGTTCCAGAGCGTAGGCCGCGTCCCTGGCGGGGGCGACCAGGCCGATCAGTTCCTCCGCCGTCACCAGTTTGGCCGTGAGCGCGGCGAGGCCATTCAGTCCCCAAGAGACCCGGCCCCAGCGCGGAGCCAAACGGGGATGGCGGAACAGGAACTTGGAGGGGAGGCCGCGCAGCTCCGGATGAGCCGCGAGCAGCAGCGAGCGCATCGCGGCTGGAAGGTCGGGGCACGGCGAGGAGACCGTGGGAAATGCGGCGGCGCATCGAGCCTCCGGGGGGTGCCAGTGCGGGACTGATCACGTTTATAGGAGGAAACCCGGCCTGGAATCGTCAACCCGACCAGGTAAACCTCTGCGGTACCCGGCGCGTGCGTATACCGCGGAAGGTGCAGCGCCACTCATCCACGGAGACGATGTGGGGCGGACGGGGGCGCGGCTACCATGCGCGGATGCGCGCAAAGGTGGTGTCGTCGCTCAGACGGCTCGCCGTGGTGAATCCCTTCCTCCTCGACCTGGCTCTCGGTGTGGCAGTGGCCGGCGCCGCCCTCGCCGTCCGTACGGACAATTCGGGATACGCGCTGGTGTTGGTGGCCGGCCTCGTCCTGGCCTGGCGGCGGCGCGCGCCGCTCACCGTCCTGCTGGTCTCGTGCGGCGCGGCGGCGGCCGTCCACACGACCGGTCACGGTTTCACGCCCGCCGACGTGGCGCCGCTTCTGGCGCTCTGCACCGTGGCCGGCCGGCGGCCCCCTGCCGTGTCGATTCCCTGCGCGCTGCCCGTGATCGCCGTCTGGTGGTATGCCGCGCCGCTCGGCCCGGATCGTTTCGCCTGGCCGAACGTCCTGCCCGCGGTCGTCGTGGTCGCGCTCGCCTGGACGTCCGGAAACGGCGTCAGGATGCTCGCCGTCCTCGCAGAGCGGCTGCGTCAGGAGCGGGCGGAGCGCGCCGTCGTCGAGGAGCGGCTGCGCATCGCCTGCGAGCTGCACGACGTGGTCGCCCACCACATGTCGGTCATCCTGCTCTACACCGGGCTCGCCCAGCACCTGTTCGTCTCCGATCCCGTCGCCGCGCGCAGCGCGCTCGCCACCATCGCCGACACGGGAAAGGACGTCATGGACGACATGCGCCGGCTGCAGTCCGTCATGGGCGCCGGCTCGGACGGCATCTACGACCCCGCGCCCGGCCTGCAGCGGCTCGAACAGCTCACGGAACGGGTGCGGTCGGTGGGTGTGCCGGTGGAGGTGTCGATCACCGGAACCGTGCACCCGCTGCCCCCGGGCATGGACCTGTGCGCGTACTGGATCGTGCGGGAGTGTCTCACCAACGTGCTGAAACACGCGGGCCCCGCGCGGGCGTGGTTGTCGCTGCACTACGGCGCGGAGCTGAAACTACGTGTCCACGACGACGGCCGGGGGGCGGCGGCCGGCTCACGGCAGGGCGGTCACGGCTTGATCGGCATGCGGGAACGCGTCAAGCTCTATGAGGGAACGATCAGGGCCGGGCCGAAGCCGTCAGGCGGGTTCGAGGTCGTGATCACCCTGCCCCTGTCGCCATCCACACGGTGAGCCGAATCCATGATCAAGGTGGCGTCTGATGCTGATCGCCCGGCGTGTCCGGCGTAGCGTTTGATCATGATGCGGCGGGCCCTGGACTGGTGGAGCGGACACCCTCAGCTGGCCGATGCACTGCTGGCCGCGCTGGCCTGCGCATACCTCCTCGTCGAGGTGCCCTACAGCGACCACACGATCGCCGACCCCGGCAGCCTGCCCGTGACCTTCTGGGGCGACCTGCTGGCCTACGCGAGCCTCGCCCTACGACGCAGGTTCCTTGTGCCGGTGCTGGCCCTGGTGTGGACGTTGTGGATCGCCGGCGGCCGGTGGGACATCTGGGCCGAGTGGAACGCCTCATGGTCGGAGCTGAGCACGCCGACCGCGCTCATGTTCATGCTCTACAGCGGAGGCCGCTGGACGTCCTCGACGTGGCCGGTGGTCTTCCTCGCGGGCACGTCGCTGCCGGCGATCGTGACCGTGGCGGCGATGTGGGCCGGGCCGCCGCCGTTCCCCGTCCCCGCCCCTCCCGGCGACCTGTTCGCGGTGTCCTTCGTGACGGGCGCGGCGGCGTGGGGGCTGGGCAGGCTGCGGCGCTCGGAGTCGGACGCGGTGGCGCGCGCCGCCGCCCAGGCCGAGGAGAGCAAGACGCAGGCGGCGCTGGCCGAGGAGCGCATCCGCATCGCCCGTGAGCTGCACGACATTCTGGCGCACAACGTGAGCGCCATGGTGATCCAGTCGACGGCTGCGGGCGCCGCGCTGCTGAGCGACGACAAGGCCGAGGCGGGCGCGGCCGTAGAGGCGATCGGGCACGCGGGCCGCACCGCGCTGGCCGAGCTGCGGCTGCTGCTCGGCGTCCTGCGGGAGGGCCCGATGCAGCCGCAACCGGGTGTCGAGGCGATCCGGGAGATGACCGAGTGGCTGCCGATCGAGGTTCGGTTACTCGTCGAGGGCCAGACTCGTCAAGTGCCGCCTGACCTGGGGCTGGCCGCGTACCGGATCGTCCAGGAGTCCCTGACGAACACGCTCAAACACGCCGGCAAGGACGCCAACGCCGAGGTGACGCTGCGCTACACGGACGAAGGGCTGCGCATCCGGGTCACCGACGACGGCATCGGCGGCCGGAAGACGAACACGATGGGACACGGCCTCATCGGCATGCGCGAGCGCGCCGAGAAGTTCGGCGGCACGGCACGGGGCGAGCCGCTGCCCGAGGGCGGCTTCATGGTCGAGGCGACCCTGCGGTGGGCGTGAACCCGACCGGCGTTTCGATCGCGGCGGCCGTGGCGAGCAGGTCGATGAGCGTGCCGGAGAAACCGTGCAGGTAGTGACTTGATAGGCAAGTACAGACTTGCCTATAGTGAGGGGCGTGGCCGACGAGATATTCAGAGCCTTGGCCGACCCCACCCGCAGGAAAATCCTCGACGAACTCGCCGATCGGCCGGGACAGACGCTGTTTGAGATCTGCTCCCGGCTGAGCGTGAAGCATCAGCTCGGCATGTCACGGCAGGCGGTCTCCCAGCACCTCGCCGTGCTGGAGGCCGCCGGTCTGGTCGAGAGCCGGCGGGAGGGGCGTTACAAATTCCACGACCTGAACACGGCACCGCTGAAGCGCATCGCCGAGCGGTGGATCAGGCCCGACGAACAGGAGAAAGCATGAAAATCTACCTGGCCAGCATCTTCGTTGACGACCAGAACAAGGCCCTGCGCTTCTACACGGACGTGCTGGGCTTCGTGAAGAAGACCGAGGTCCCGTTGGGCGGCGGGGCCCTGTGGCTGACCGTGGTCTCGCCCGACAATCCCGGCGGAGCCGAGCTGCTGCTGGAGCCCGCGGGCCATCCAGCGGTGGGGCCGTACAGGGAGGCGCTGGTCAACGACGGCATCCCGCTCACCCAGTTCGCCGTGGACGACGTGCATGCGGAGTTCAAGCGCCTGAGCGAGCTCGGCGTGCGGTTCACCCAGGAGCCCATGGAGATGGGCCCCGTCACCACCGCGGTCTTCGACGACACCTGCGGCAACCTGATCCAGATCGTGCACCACGCGTAGGGACGAAGCCGGTGGAGCGGACAGGCTCCGCTCCACCGCGCGCGCCGACCGGCTGCCGCGATCAGCGACAGCCGTGATACAGCGCGCCGGCGACCACCGCCCAGGCCGCAGTGGCGAGCCCCAGGACGAGCAGGGCGGGCAACCGGGCGGCCAGGGCCCAGACGCACACGGCGAAGACGATCAGGCCCGTCGCGCCCAGCGCCGCGCCGCGAACGTCCTGGACGGCCGGACCCCGCCGATGCTCCTCCTCTTCGATGAGGGTCAGCGTGGCCGCCAGAATCGCGGGGAAGGCCAGGAACACGCCCCCGGCGACCGGCCCCCAGTACAGCCCGACCAGGCCGGCGACCACCGAGACGAACGCGCCGAAGACGAAGCGCACCACCAGCCCGCGTACGGGCGTGTCACGCAGCTTGGACGGCCGCAGCCTGATCCTGCCTCTCGCGTTCATGCGATCAGGGCCCAGCCCGCGCCCGCGACGGCCGCCCACACCACGAGCGCCGACAACGACCCGGCGAGGGCGCCCAGGCGCCGCACCAGGGGCACGGCCACGGCGCAGTACGCCACGAGCGCCACCGATCCGGCGATCATGCCGAGCGCGGACTCCGCGAGCTGACGGCTGCCCTCGTGGAGCACGGTGATGGTCATCCCGGCCAGCGCCACGGCGGGAGCGGCGGCGAAGATGCCGGCGAAGCGTTTCGGCGTCAACATCTCACCGATCACGGCGAAGACCATGACGAGCAGGCCGCCGAGCAGGCCACGCCCCACGATCCACCACAACTCGCTCATCGCACGGCCCCCTCCCGGCACCTCCGCCGTCGGACGCTCAGGCTGCCTCGACGGCCTCTCCCGCCTGCTGGAGGGTGGGGAAGCGGTGCTGGCCGGCCAGCAGGTGGCCGATTGCGACGATGCCCACGATGGGCCACTCCACGATTTCCAGCGCGCCCATCGCGACGAGGACCGTGTAGAAGACGAGGTGCTCGGGCGGCGGCAAGATGATCGAGTGGCCCGTGGGCAGCACGATCCGCGTACAACGTTTGCCGCCGGCGGGCTTGACAGCCATGATGGCGCTCCTTCGATCGACGACTCGCTCGTTCGGCTGCCCTCCGGCCGATCCGGTAAGCCGCTGCCAGGCAAAGGCTGGGGAAGAGTACGTTGCGGATGGGCACGAGGAAGTCGCGGACGCTGGCCGGAGTGGTGCTGTTCATGACGGTTGCGGGGTGCGGCGGTCAGGCAGTGACCGGAACTGCTTGCGACGTCTTAAACACGTACGGTAAGGTTTCCGTGATCGAACTGGCAAGCGACAACCAAGCTGGCCGTGAGATCACTTCCTGGATTCATCGGTACAACGAGGCCGCCGGACGGGCGGTGACAGGACGTGGAGACTTGCCGGTGGGCGGGTCGGTGAAGCGTCAAGCATCCTGTTCCACAGCTCGTGCTGCTTCGCGGCATGAGCTGCTGCGTAAGCAGCACGGGAATCCTCGCCTCTTCAGGGCGAGGAGCACGTCAAGTACAGCACTCCGGCCCGGAGGGCGACCGGTGGACGCGGCCGCGCCTGGTCTACGGCACGAAGACCGAGGCGTGCCAGGGCATCCTCCTGCGGGCCTTCGGCGCGACCGTCACGGCCGTGGCGGACTTCGGCCTCTACTGCTCGGACGGCGAGCCGCCGACGGAGTCCGTCGCGGCCGTGGGCGTGGGAAGCCTGGGCACGTGGGACCACCACCTGACGAGGAACTTCGACGGCTGGGAACGGGTGTCGGCGGGCGACGGCGGCGCGGAGATCACCTTCCGGCGCGGATCCTCCACGCTGCGGTGGAGCAGGACCGGCGGGTTCTCCCGGTAAGCAGGGCGGCGACAGCAGGGCGGTCATCTCGTTCTCCCGCAAGCGCTGATCTCGGATCAGAGGTAGCCGCCGTCGGCGGCCAGGGTGCGGCCGGTCAGGTAGGAGGCGTCGTCGCTGGCCAGAAAGGCGTACGCGGCGGCGATCTCCTTCGGCTCACCCAGCCGCCGCAGGGACGTGTGCGTCCGCAGCCAGGCGTCCAGAGACAGGTTGAGCTCAGGGTGCGGATAGTTGTCGCCGTTCTCGGCGGCCATGTCGGTGGCGGTGCCGCCGGGGGCGACGGCGTTGATGGTGATCCCGCGCAGGCCGAGCTCGGCGGCGAGATTGAGCACCATGGCCTCGACGGCGGCCTTGCCGGCCGCGTACAGGGTGTGGTGGAAGATCGCGCGGGAGGCCGACACCGAGGAAGTGAGCACGATCCGGCCGCCTGGGCGCATGTGCCGGACGGCGTGCTGAACCGCGAACAGTTGCCCGCCTGCGTTGATGCCGAGCACCCGGTCGAAGTCGGCGCGGGTGAGCTCGCCCAGCGGCCCGAAGTGCTCGATGCCCGCGCAGCAGACGAGCACGTCCAGGCGTCCGAACTCGGCCACGGCCGCGTCCATGAGGCGGCCGGTCTGCGAGGCGTGGAGCACGTCGGCCTGTACGGCGATCGCCCGGCCGCCGCCGGAGGTGAGAGCGGCGACCACGGCGTCGGCGGCCTCCTGGTTCGCGCGGTAACCGATGGCGACGCTCGCGCCCTCGGCCGCCAGCCGCTCCGCCACCGCCGCCCCGATCCCCCGGCTGCCGCCGGTGACCACGGCCACCTTGTTGTCGAAGCGTCGCTCCATCCGTCTTCCCCATCCGCGCCGCGCTGATCCCCCATGTGATGGAGTGCCCCCGGCGCGACAGGATGCGACGGAACCCGGCGCATCTTGGCCCGAGATTTGCCGACGTTCGCCTTCCAGGCGTGCCCGTGCCTCTGACCTGGTACGAGGGCGATGACGAGGTTCGGCGGCGCGCGTTTGAACACCCGCGGGTCGGCGTGCGTATCTCCTCATGGACCGGGGCGACGCTCGCCTACCACAGGTAGTACCTGCGGCCGGTGGGCCAATCGGTGCCAAACAGGCCATACAACCCGTCAACTTCTGTACTATTTCGCCCCAGGTTGGGAGACTTACGAGGAGGCGTCGTAGTGGCCGTGCCGACATGGCTTGGGCGAGCAACAGTAGCCGTAACGCTGGCCCTGATCGCGGTGGTCTCCAACCCCGGCTCAGCCCATGCCGACCCGTCTCCCGCCAAGGTCCGGGCCAAGCTGGTGAAGCTGAACGAGCGCGCCGACGACATGGTCGAGAAGTACAACCAGGCCACGGAGTCGTTCAAGAGCGCCAAGAACAAGTACGACACCCTCAACACGGAGGTCGGCCGCAAGAACGCCCAGGCCGACAGCCTGCGCAAGGACCTCGTCAAGATGGCCGTGACCGACTACCAGACCGGCATCTCGGGGTGGGACCGCTTCGCCTTCAGCGCCAGCCCCGACTCCGCGCTGAGCGGCATGGCCTCGTTCGAGGAGATGGCGCAGGCCAGGGTCGCCAAGCTCCGCGCGTTCGAGGCGACGACCAAGGACCTGCGCGCCCGGCGGACCGAGGCCAAGGAGACCCTGTCGGAGGCGGAGAAGGCGCGCGCCAAGGTGAGCGACGAGAAGGAGAAGGTCGAAAAGCTCATCGGCGAGCAGACCAAGCTCCTGCGGCGACTGGGCGAGTTCCAGGCCGGCGACCCCAACAGCAAGGGCATGGTGTACTCGGGGCCCGCCTCAGGGAACGCCCGCCAGGCCCTGCAGTTCGCCTACGCCCAGCTGGGCAAGCCCTACCGGTTCGGCGGCACGGGGCCGGGCTCCTATGACTGCTCAGGGCTGACTCAGGCCGCCTGGCGGGCCGCGGGTGTCTCGCTGCCCCGTACGACCTGGACCCAGTGGTCGTGGGGCTCCGCCAGGAAAGTGCCCCTGAACGCGTTGCAGCCCGGCGACCTGCTCTTCAGCAAGGGCCTTGGCCACATGGGCATGTACGTGGGCGGCGGGAAGATGCTCCACGCGCCGCAGACCGGGGACGTCGTCAAGGTGTCCAGCCTGGACGGCTACTGGCGCAACCGCCTACTGGGCGCGATCCGTCCCTGACGAGAACCCCGTGCCCTGACTACGATCGCCGGTAGGATAGGCGCTATGATCCGCGGCTTGGGCGAGCTCGAATCCACCATCATGGATCGTATGTGGGCCCGTCGCCGCCCCGCCTCGGTCCGGGAGGTCGTCGAGGAGCTCCGCCTGGAGCGCACGATCGCCTACACGACCGTGATGACCGTGATGGACAAGCTGCACACGAAGGGCCTGCTCAAGCGCCGGCCCGTCGGCCGCGCCTACGTCTACGAGCCGGTCGCCTCCAAGGAGGCCTACACGGCCGACCTCATGCGTGATGCGTTAGCGGGCAGCGGCAACCAGGCGGCCACGCTCGTGCACTTCCTCGAACGGCTCAGCCCCGAGGAGGCCGCGGCGCTGGAGGCGGCGCTGCAGGTGTTCCCCAACAGGGGCAGGCCGGTGTGATCGCCGCCGTCGTCCTGGTGGTCTACACGGTCGCCGCGGCGATCTGGCTGCCCCGGCTGGGGCGGCGGGCCGCGCGCTGGGCCGACAGGGCGCCGCGGCTGGCGATCGCGACGTGGCAGGCGGCGGGCGCGTCCGTGGTCGCCTCGGCCGTGCTGGCCGGTCTGGCCTTCGCGGTGCCGGCCGACGTCGTGGGGCACGGGCTGGCCGGGCTGTTTCGGGCGTGCGCCGACATGCTGAGCTCCCGTTCCCGCCTGACCGTGGTGGGCGCGGTGGCGCTGCTCGTGGCCGGACTGGTGCTCGCCAGGGCCGTCTACTGCGGCGCGGCCACGCTGCTGCGCGCCCGCACCCGCCGTCGCGAGCACGCGGAGCTGCTCGGCCTGCTGGGCAGGCACGACAGCGACCTCGACGCCGTCGTCGTCGAGCACGACGAGCGGCTGGCCTACTGCCTGCCCGGCAGGAACGCCCAGATAGTCATCACGACGGGCGCGCTGCGCACGCTGGCCCCCGAGCAGGTCGCCGCGGTGCTGGAGCACGAGCGCGCCCACCTCCGCGGCCGCCACCACCTCGTGCTGGCCTGGGCCGAGGCGCTGGTCAGGGCGTTCCCCGGTGTCCCGCTGTTCGTGCGGGGGCGGGCGGAGATCACCCGGCTGGTCGAGCTGCTGGCCGACGACGTGGCCGCCCGCCGCCATCCACGCGTGCAGATCGCCGCCGCGCTGGTCAGGCTGGCCACCGGGCGGGTGCCCGCGTTCACGCTGGGGGCCGGTGGCGAGACGGCGCTGGTCCGGGTACGCCGCATGCTCAACCCTGAGGAGCCGTTGCGCCGCCGCGAACGCGTGGCGGGGCTGCTGGCGGTCGCCTTCCTGCTGGCCGGGCCCGCGATGGTCGCGCTGGTGCCAGGGGTGAGCTCCTTCCTGGCGCACAACTGCCATTCGCTGTTCTCACTCTGACTACGATCCCGCGTCGTAGACCAGGCGCGGGGACCTCTCCACGTGATCACTCTCACCGTGGTCGCAGCATGCCATTTGGATTCATACCCCATACCCGTACAATCTATGCTTCGCTACTACTGAGGAGCGTAAGAATGGATCATGAGCACGCCCGGGCCCCGGCCACATGGGGCACGGCCGCGCAGGCGACCCTCCACTGCCTGACCGGATGCGCCATCGGCGAGGTGCTCGGCATGGTCATCGGCACGGCCCTCGGACTGTCCAACATCGCCACGGTGGTGCTGGCCGTGGCGCTGGCCTTCGTGTTCGGCTACGCGCTGACGATGCGCGGCGTGCTGCGCGCCGGGCTCGACTTCCGCTCAGCGCTGAAGGTGGCGCTGGCCGCCGACACGATCTCGATCGCCGTGATGGAGATCCTGGACAACGCGGTCATGCTGACCGTGCCGGGCGCCATGGACGCGGGCCTGACGAGCCGGCTGTTCTGGGCGGCGCTGGCGGGGGCGCTGCTGGTGGCGTTCGTGCTGACGACGCCGGTGAACAAGTGGCTGATCTCCAAGGGCAAGGGGCACGCGGTCGTCCACCAGTACCACCAGGGTCACTGAACGGCGCCGGCGCGGCGGTAGGCGCCGGGCGTGGTGCCGTACCACTGCTTGAAGGTCAGGTGGAAGCCGACGTCGGAGCGGTAGCCGACGCGCCGCGCGATGGCGTGGTGCGGCAGCGGGGTCTCCACCAGCAGCCGCGCCGCCTCCTGCATCCGGCGCGCCGTCAGATGGCGCATCGGCGCCTCTCCGATCAGTTTGCGGAAGCTCGCCGCGAACGCCGAACGCGACATGCCCGCCTCGGCGGCGAGCCGTTCCAGCGTCCACGGCTCGGCGTACCTGCGCTGCACCGCCAGCAGCGCGGGACCCACGGCCGGGTGGCGCAGCGCCCGAAGCACCGGCTCGCCCGGCGCCAGGCTGCCCAGCGCCGCCCGCAGCGCCAGCACGAAGACCAGCTCGAACGCCCGCAGCGCCACCAGCGCCTGACCGGGCGCGGCCTGGTCCCACTCCTGCGCGAGACCGGCCAGCGTGGCCGCCAGCAGAGGCTGCTCGGCCAGCGCGGCCCAGTCGAGGACGAGCACGGGCGGCAGCGCCCGGTACAGGGGGGCGGCCGCGGCGGGATCGTAGTGCAGTCCGCCGCAGAGCATCGTGGTCTCGGCGCCGGGGCCGTCGATGCGGACGCTCCGCGCCGCCCCGGGCGGCCGGGCGGGCAGCAAGCTCGTCAGCGGCACCGTGGCCCGGCCCGGCACGTCGGCGATCCGGTGGCCGGCGCCGTGCGGAAACACGGCAAGGTCGCCGGCCACCAGCCGCACCGGGTCGTGACCGGGCAACTCGACGGTGCACGTGCCCGCCTGCACGTAGTGGATGAGCGCGCAGTCCTCGCTCTCCCCCGCCACGCCCCAGGGCGCGCGCGCCGTCCAGCGACTGTGGAAGACGCCTTCCAACCGCAGCGGCGCGAGAAGCTCACTCAGCAGGTCGTCGTCCATGGACGATCCTTAAAGATTCGCGGATCCGGCTTTATAGAGCGTACCCGGTGCCGCCGCGCAGGCTTGGGGCATGAGATTCCTGGTGTTCGGCGCCGGTGGCGCCCAGGGCGGGGCGGTGGCCCGGCGACTGGCGGAGGCGGGGTTCGCGGTGCGGGGGGTGTCCCGCGCTCGGGCCGTCCCGGAGGGGGTGGAGCCTTTCCAGGCGGATCTGGGGGACGCCGGGCGGGTACGGGAGGCGTTCGCGGGGGTGACGCACGTTTCCCTGGTGCTCCCGCTGGAGTTCGAGCCGGACCGGGTGGCGGCCTACGTGCGGCACGTCGTGGCGGCGGCGACGGCAGCCGGGGTGCGGCGGCTGGTGTTCTGCACGGGCAACCGGCTGCCGCGAGCCGACACGGGCGAGGCGGCGTTCGAGGCGGGGCTGGCGGCGGTGATGGGTGCGCGGACGGCCACGGGGGTGGCCTCCACGTACCGGTGGATCGCCGGGCGAGGGCACGACCTGTACGCCGCTCCGCCCGGGGGCGCGGAGCGGCTCGGGATCAAGGTGACCTCACCCGCCACCTGGGCGGCCACCCGATGACCGGCCGGCCGGACGTGCGGGCGGAGGTGGTGCGGCACCACGAGGTGATCGAGCGGTGGCTGGCCGGGACGGTGCCGAGGGCGTCGTTCGGGCGGTTCGCCGACGCGCACGCGCCCGGATTCACGCTGGCGGCCCCCGACGGACGGCTGCTGTCGCGGGCCGAGGTGCTCGAAGAGGTGGAGGCCGCTTATGGGCGCCGCCCTGACGCGCGCATCGAGATCCGCGACGTCACCGTGGTGGCCGGGGCGCCGGGCCTCGTCGTGGCCCGCTACGAGGAGTGGCAGCACGGCGAGGGCCGCCGCGCCACGGCCGTCCTCGAACTCGGACCGGCCGGACTGCGGTGGCTGCACCTGCACGAGACCTGGCTGGCCGAGCACGGCGGCGGACCGTCGCGGCTGTCCTCGTGACCAGCGATCGGACGGCCGAGCGGGTGCCGGATATGTGGCTTTAGCGACTTCTGTCCTTACAGGGGCGTTCATGGCGGCGTTAATGTGGACGGGTGTGATCGCGAGGTGTTCTCTCCCCGTTCGTGGCTCGCCATCGCCGTCATCGGCGCCCTCATCGGCGGCGGCGCCGTCGCCGCCCCGGCAGCCGCCACATCATCCCCCGCCAAGGTCACCGATCCCGTCCGCCACGTCGACCCGCTGATCGGCTCGGCGGGCGGCGGCAACACCTACCCCGGCGCCGTCGTGCCGTTCGGCATGATCTCGTGGAGCCCGACCAACACGGCGGGCGACCAGACCAACGCCGCGGGCGCCAACGGCTACTCCTACAACACGCCACGCGTGCGCGGCTTCGCGCTGACGCACGTCAACGGGGCCGGCTGCCATCCCGGGGCCGCCGGAGACATCCCGATCATGCCGTACGCCGGCGAGGTGACCTCGTCCCCGACGGCGGACACCACCGACGCCGTCTACGCGAGCACGTTCAGCCACGACAAGGAGAGCGCCAAGCCCGGCCGCTACACGGTCACGCTCGACTCCGGCGTCAAAGCCGACCTGTCGGTGACGACCCGGGCGGGCGTCGGGGAGTTCGCCTTCCCCCAGGGCGCCAAGGCCAACCTGCTCTTCCGGATGTCCAACTCGCTCAACGGCAGCGAGGACGCCGACATCAGGATCGACCCCGCCACGCGCACGGTGACCGGCTCGGTGCTGACCGGCGCGTTCTGCGGCCGGCGAGCCAACGGCGGCGTGAACAACAGGAAGAGCTACTACCGGCTGCACTTCGCGGCGACCTTCGACCGCGCCTTCTCCGGCACGGGCACGTGGGTGAACGGCGACCTCACCCCGGGCGGCACGACGGCGAGCGGCGGCGAGGGGTACGCGACCGGAGCCGACCGCGCGGGACGCGGCTCCGGTGGATACGTCTCCTTCGCCGACACCGACGTCCGCATGAAGGTGGGCATCTCGTACACGAGCCTGGAGGCTGCCAGGCAGAACCTGGCCCGCGAGATCTCCCAGAAGGACGACGTCGCGTCCGTGGCCGCCAGGGCCACCCGCGACTGGAACGACCGGCTGCGCTCCGTCGAGGTCGCCGGCGGGACCGCCGACCAGCTCACCACCTTCTACACCGCGATGTACCACTCCTACCTGCAGCCCAACGTCACCAGCGACGTGGCGGGCACCTACCTCGGCAGCGACGGCAAGGTGCACCCGCTCGCCCGCGGCCAGCGGGTCCAGTACGGCAACTTCTCCGGCTGGGACCAGTACCGCGCCCACACCCAGCTGCTGGCGCTGCTCGAACCCCGGGTCGCGGGCGACTACGCCCAGTCGCTGTACAACCTGGCACAGCAGAACGGCGGCGTCTGGGACCGCTGGGTGCACGTCAACGGGCCCACCCACGTGATGACCGGCGACCCGTCGGCCCCGGCGCTGGCGGGCTTCTACGCGCTCGGCGTGCGCGACTTCGACGTGCGCGGCGCGTTCGACTCCCTGGTCAGGCAGGCGACCGTGCCACACCCGTCGGGATTGTCCGACAAGGGCTGCCCGGGGCAGTGCGAGGGCCAGCGCCCGAACCTGGCCGAATACCTGCGGCTCTCCTACGCCCCGCAGGACACCTGCCACTGCTGGGGCGGCGCGGCCGAGACGCTGGAGGACGCGACCGCCGACTTCGCGCTCGCCGACTGGGCGGGACGGCTCGGCCGCACCGCCGAGCGGGACGAACTGATGCCCAGGGCGAGCTGGTGGCGCAACACCTTCAACCCCTCGGCCGGGCCCGAGGGCGGCTACCAGCAGGCGCGCAAGGCCGACGGGAGCTGGTTGTGGCCGTTCTCGGCGACCTCCGACGCCGGTTTCGCCCAGGGCAGCTCCGCGACGTACACGTGGATGGTCCAGCACGACGTGTCGGGGCTGGCCGCCGCCATGGGCGGCAGGGAGCGGGCCGCCGAGCGGCTCGACGCCTTCTTCCACCGTCCCGACGGTTCGTGGGCGACGGGCGGCGACGGCTTCCGCTACGACCCGACCAACGAACCGGGGATCCACACGCCGTGGCTGTACAACGCGCTCGGCAAGCCGTGGAAGACGCAGGAGACCGTGCGCGCCATGGCGTCCCTGGTCTACAAGACGGGCCCGAGCGGCCTGCCGGGCAACGACGACCTCGGCACGATGTCCGCCTGGTACGTCTTCGCCGCCCTCGGCATGTACCCGCAGACGCCCAGCCGCGCCGAGATGCTCCTGTCCAGCCCGATGTTCCCCAAGGCGTGGATCAAGCGCGACAACGGCGTGACCGTCACGGTGAGCGCCCCGCAGGCCGGCCCCGAGGCCGTCTACATCCAGGACGTCCGCGTCAACGGCCGGCCGCACACCCGCTCCTGGCTGCCCGAGTCGCTGCTGAACAGGGGCGGCGACGTCGTGGTCAACGTGGGGCGCGGCGCGAACCAGTCGTGGGCCACGGCTGCGGCCGACCTCCCGGTCGACCACGTCCCCACCGCCGGCGCGCCGGTCCCGAACCTGCCGGGCGCCTGCGTGCCGGCCGGTTCGTCCTGCGCGCAGAGGCTGCAGTACGACGTGGACGGCGTGGCCGCGCTCACGACCGACACCCGCTACAACGTCAACGGCACGGCCGACGGCCGCAAGGTGACGATCTGGCACGTACGCCTGCCGGTCGACCCCGCCAAGGAGGCGACCTCGTTCACCTCCTCCGCCACCCCCAACATAAAGATCTTCGCCCTGAGCACGAATTCCTGAAACGGTCTGTCGATTCCGCGAGCCCCCGTTCGACGCGTTGACAACGACACACACACACACGAAAGAAGACGCGTCATGCAGAAGATCACGACTTACCTGTGGTTCGACAACCAGGCCGAGGAGGCGGCCGAGTTCTACACCTCGCTCTTCGAGGACTCGCGGATCCTGGACGTCCAGCGCTACGGCGAGGCGGGCCCGGGCCCGGCCGGCACGGCCATGGTGGTCACGTTCGAGCTGGCCGGGCAGCGTTACTGCGCGCTGAACGGCGGCCCGGCGTTCACCTTCACGGAGGCGATCTCGCTGTACGTCGACTGCGCCTCGCAGGAGGAGGTCGACGAGCTGTGGGCCAAACTCACCGACGGCGGGGAGGAGTCGCAGTGCGGCTGGCTGAAGGACCGCTACGGCCTGTCCTGGCAGATCATCCCCAAGCAGCTCCGAGAGCTGATGAGCGACCCCGACCCCGCCAGGGCCGGGCGCGCCATGAAGGCGATGCTGGGCATGCGGAAGATCGAGATTCAGGGCCTGGTGGACGCCGCCGACGGCAAGTAGCCCGCACCGCGCGGAAAACGCCGTGCGGTCGGCGCGGCGGCTGAAGTAGGGTCGGCGGCCATGAGTCTTCCCCGCGTGCGCCCTCCTTTCGTGGCCGACGAGCGCACCCAGCTCGTCGGCTGGCTCGACATGCAGCGCGCGATCGTCCAGTGGAAATGTGAGGGCCTGTCGGAGGCCGACGCGTACCGGCCGGTCCTGCCGGCCTCTCCGCTCATGACCGTGGCCGGCCTGATCTCCCACCTGCGCTGGACCGAGCACTGCTGGTTCGAGGTGCTCTTCCTGGGCCGCCCGGCGGCGGACAACCCGCAGTTCGACGATGTGGAGGAGGACCTCGACATGCGGGTCGAGGGCGTCCCACCGGCGCGGCTCCTGGCCGACTACGAGCGGCAGTGCGCGATCTCCAACGAGATCGTCGCCGCCCACTCGCTCGATGACGTGGGCAAGCACCCCGAGTTCCGCTCCGCCGGCGCGACGCTGCGCTGGATGCTGATCCACATGGTCGAGGAGACCGCCAGGCACGCCGGCCACCTCGACACGATCAGAGAGCTCCTTGACGGCGAGAAGGGCTACTACTGAGCCAGCACCTTCTGGTAGCAGCGGGTCAGCGGGGCGTCCACGTACCTGCCGTAGGGCTCGGTCGGCGTGTACGCGCACTTCTCGTACAGCGCGATGGCCTCGGGCTGCCGTAGCCCGGTCGCCAGCCGTAACCGCTCGTACCCGAGGCCGCGGGCCAGGTCCTCCAGGGCCGTCAGCAACGACCTGGCGATGCCGCGTCCGCGGTGGCCGGGCGTCACGTACATGCGCTTGAGCTCTCCGGTGACGGCGTCGACGTGCTGGACGGCGCCGCAGCCGACAGCCTGGCCGTCCACCGAGGCCACCAGGTATCTGGCTCCCTCTTTGACCTGCGAACGACCTGGGCCGTAACGGGACACCAGTTCGGCGTGCGCCGCGTCGAGCAGGACCGTGAGCTCGCGGTCCCCGATGGTCCGCTCTTCGATCACCACGCCCGACATAGTAGGACCGTCCGCTACAGCCCGAGCGTCTGGGCCGGGTCGGCGATGACGCGCTGGATGATCAGACCGGCCGCGCCGAGCACGGCCGCGTCCGCGCCGATCTCCGAGACGACGAGCGCGGGCGGGGTGGCGCGCATCTGGCCCAGCCGGGCGGTCAGCCCCGCCCCGACCGGCGCTTCGAGCCAGGGAAAGAGCGGGGCGAAGATCCCGCCGAGCACGATTTCGCCGGGGTCCAGCAGGTGGACGGCCGAGGTGAGGGCCACGCCGAGCGCGTGCCCGGCCCGCTGGCAGGCCGCCGACGCCTCGGGGTCGCCCGACTTCAGGCGTTCCACCAGCGAGCTCACCGAGTCGAGACCGTTCAGCAGGGCGTCCTGTCCCGCGTACACCTCCAGGCAGCCCCGCCCGCCGCATCGGCACGCGGGCCCGTCCGGCACGACGACGACGTGGCCGAGCTCGCCCGCCAGGCCGAACGTGCCCCTGAACAGGGCCCCGTCCACGACGAGGCCGGCTCCGACGCCGATCTCGCCGGAGACGTACAGGAAGTCCGTGGCCCGCGAGCCGAACCAGAGTTCGCCGAGCGCCGCCAGGTTCGCCTCGTTGTCGATGGCGAAGGGCAGGTCGAACAGGTCGGCCACGCGCACGTCCCGCCAGCCCAGATGGGGCGCGCTGCGCAGCACCCCGCCCTCGACCGTGCCCGGCACGGCCAGTGCGGCGCCGACGATCCGCAGCCCGGACTCCTCGGCCTCCGCCGTGGTCTCCTTCACCAGGTCGCGCATCCCTTGCAGGATGTCGGCGGGGTTGGAGTTGCGGTTGTCGGCGGGGCGGGTGCGCCGCAGCCGTACCGTGCGGGTGACGTCGACGACGCACGCCGCCAGGTAGTCGATGTTGATCTCCAGCCCCAGCGTGGCCACCCGCTGCCCGCTCAGGCCGACCGCCACCCCCGGCCGTCCCCGCTCGCCGGCCCGCACGGCCCCGCTCTCGCTCACCACCCCCGCCTCCAGCAGGTCGGCGATCAGGCTGGACACGGTGGTCTTGGTCAGGCCGGTCAGCTCGGCGAGCGCGGCGCGGGTGTGAGGTCCTGATCGGTGCAGTGTCCCCAGCACTACGGCCAGGTTTCGGGCCCGCATGGAATCATGCCGCACCCCTCTTGACGACCCCATGCCCACCTCCTCAGGATTATGTACAGATTATGGACTAATCATAAGGAGCGCAGCTAGATGTCCACCTTCGCCCCGACACCTGACGACCGTTTCACCTTCGGACTCTGGACGGTCGGCTGGCAGGCCCGCGACCCGTTCGGCGACGCCTCACGACCGCCGCTCGACCCGGTCGAGTCCGTGCACCGGCTGTCCGAGCTCGGCGCGCACGGCGTCACCTTCCACGACGACGACCTGCTCGCCGTCGAGCCCGACAGGGACAAGGCCATCGCCGCGTTCAGGAAGGCCCTGGACGAGACCGGCATGAAGGTCCCGATGGCCACCACGAACCTGTTCACCCACCCGGTCTTCAAGGACGGCGCGTTCACCAGCAACGACCGCGACGTGCGCCGCTACGCGCTGCGCAAGGTGATCAGGAACATCGACCTGGCCGCCTCCCTGGGCGCCAGGACCTACGTCTGCTGGGGCGGCCGCGAAGGCGCCGAGTCGGACGCGGCCAAGGACGTCAAGGCGGCGCTCGCCCGCTACAAGGAGGGCCTCGACCTGCTCTGCTCCTACGTCCGGGAGCGCGGCTACGACCTGCGCTTCGCGATCGAGCCCAAGCCGAACGAGCCGCGCGGCGACATCCTGCTGCCGACCATCGGCCACGCCCTCGCGCTCATCAACGAGCTCGAACACCCGGAGATGGTGGGACTCAACCCCGAGGTCGGCCACGAGCAGATGGCCGGGCTCAACTTCGTGCACGGCATCGCCCAGGCCCTGTGGCACGGCAAGCTCTTCCACATCGACCTCAACGGCCAGCACGGCCCGAAGTACGACCAGGACCTGATCTTCGGCCACGGCGACCTCAAGAGCGCCTTCTTCCTGGTGGACCTGCTGGAGAACGGCGGCTACGACGGCCCGCGCCACTTCGACTACAAGCCGCTGCGCACCGAGGACCCGCAGGACGTGTGGGACTCCGCGGCGGCCAACATGCGCACGTACCTCATCCTGAAGGAGAAGGCGCGCGCCTTCCGCGCCGACCCCGAGGTTCAGGACGCCCTGCGCGCCTCCCGCGTGGACGAGCTCGCCCAGCCCACGCTCGCCGCCGGTGAGACCTGGCAGGACCTGGCCAAGGACGACTTCGACCCGGAGGAGGCGGCCCTGCGCGGCTTCCACTTCACCCGGCTCAACCAGCTCGCCCTCGAACACCTCATGGGGGTGCGCGGATGACCCGGCCCATCAGCGTCCAGCTCTACACCGTCAGGCAGGCCCTGGCAGACGGCCGCGACGCCGTGCTGCGCAGGATCGCCGAGAGCGGATACCGGGCCGTGGAGCCGTTCGACCCGACCACCGACCCCAAGGGCTTCCGCCAGGTCGTGGACGACCTGGGGCTGAGCGTGTCGAGCACGCACGCCTCCGCGCTGCTGCGGATGGAGCCCGCCGAGGTCTTCGACGCGGCGGCCACGCTCGGCACCGACCTGGTGATCGTCCCCGCCGGCATCGCGCAGGAGGAGTTCACCACCCGCGACGGCCTCGCGCGCGCCGCCGACCTGCTGAACGGCCTGGCCGAGCAGGCCGCAGGGCACGGGATGCGGATCGGCTACCACAACCACTGGTGGGAGCTCGAGCCGCGGGTGGACGGCCGGCACGCCCTGGAGGCGCTGGCCGACCTGCTGGCCCCCGAGGTGTTCCTGCAGATCGACACCTACTGGGCGGCCGTGGGCGGCGCCGACGTGCCCGCCCTGCTGGGCCGTCTCGGCGAGCGCGTGCTGACGCTGCACGTCAAGGACGGGCCGGTCGTCAAGGGGGAGCCGCACACGGCAGTCGGCCAGGGCATCATGCCCGTGCCCGCCATCCTGGCCGCCGCCCCCGGCGCCTGGCGCGTCGTCGAGCTCGACGAGTGCGCCGGCGACGTCTTCGCCGCGCTCGCGGACAGTCACGCCTACCTCACCTCCTTGGAGAGCTCTTGAGCAACGGCCCCGTCGGCGTCGCCCTGGTCGGCGCCGGAGTGATCAGTGGCCAGTACCTCCGCAACCTCTCCGCCTTCCCCGACGTGCGCGTGCTCGGGCTGGCGGACCTCGACACCGAACGGGCCGCCGAGGTGGCGCGCGAGCACGACGTGCCCGTCTCGGGCGACCTCGCCGCGGTCCTGGCCGTGCCCGAGGTCGAGATCGTCGTCAACCTCACCGTCCCGTCCGCGCACGCGGCCGTCGCGCTGGAGTGCCTGCGCGCGGGCAAGCACGTGTACGGCGAAAAGCCCCTGGCCATGAACATGGACGAGGCGGCGAAGGTCATGGCGCAGGCCGAGGAGCACGGCCTGCGGGTCGGCGGCGCCCCCGACACCTTCCTCGGGGCCGGGCTGCAGTCGGCGCTGCACGCCCTGCGCTCCGGCCTCATCGGCGAGCCCGTCGCGGTCACGGCGGCCACCCAGAGTCTCGGCCCGGAATCGTGGCATCCCAGCCCCGAGTTCTTCTACCAGCCGGGCGGCGGCCCGCTGTTCGACCTGGGGCCCTACTACCTGACCGCCCTGGTGTCGCTGCTCGGGCCCGTCGCCCGGGTGGCGGCGGGCACGCGCAGGGCACGCGCGCAGCGCGTCGTCGGCTCGGGCCCCAAACAGGGCACCGTCTTCCCCGTGGACGTCCCCACCCACGTCAACGCCCTGCTGGACTTCCCCGGCTCGGCCACGGCGGCGGCCACGTTCAGCTTCGACTCGGCCGTCAACCGCCGCATGATCGAGATCATCGGCTCCGAGGGCGCCCTGTCCCTGCCCGACCCCAACACCTTCGAAGGCCCGCTGCTGGCCCGGGGGCCGCACGACGCCGACTGGCGCGAACTCCCGCTGTCGGGCACCACGGCGGGACGCGGCATCGGCGTGCTGGACCTGGCCAGGTCGCTGCGCGCGGGCACGCCGCACCGCGCATCCGGCGAGCTGGCCGGCCACGTGCTCGAACTGATGTCCGCCATCGCGGAGTCGGGCGAGCGCGCCGAGTTCCGTCCCGTCACCACCAGCGTCTCCGCCCCCGAGCCGCTCCCCGAAGGCTGGGACCCCCACGCCGCCACCCTGTCCTGAGAACCGATTGCCGTACTTCGTTTAACGAAGTATGGTACCTGGTCATGCCCACGAGATCATTCCTGGCCATGGCCGCTCTTGTCACGCTCGCCGGCTGCGGCGGCGAACCCGCCGCCCGGCCCGACCCCTCACCCGCCTCCACACCGGGCGCGCGGGGTGAAGCGCAGCGGATCGAGTCGATCAAGGCGGACTGCATGAAGAGCAAGGGCTTCAGGTACGTCCCCTTCGTCCGCCCGGAGACCACGGGAACACAGGACGATCGAAAGCGCGCCGCCGGCGACTACGAGACGCTGCGTGCCCACCGCGCCAAGTACGGCTTCGGCGTAAGCTCCATCCTCGTCCACCGCGACCCGGGCGGCGGCCGGGCCGAGATGCCGGAGAATCCCAACTACGCGATCAGGCAGGACCTGTCGCCCGCCCAGCAGAAGACCTACGCCAAGACATCCGACGCCTGTGAGGCCCAGGCGATCAAGCAGGTCACCGGCGAGACCGTCACCTCCGCCGACGACTGGAACCTCAAGCGCAACGTCGCGGTCAGCCGCACGCTCAGGCGCGAGCTCGACGGCGACCCCGAGCTCGTCCGGCTCGCCACCGCCATGGCCGACTGCATGCGGGCCAAGGGCCACCAGATCACCTCCATCAGTCCGATGGACATGGAGGAGTGGGGACGGATGACGTTCGGGCGGCGCCTGCACGAGCTGGCGCGCAAGGAGAACCCTGACATCCCGGCCTACGACCCGGAGAACGGGCAGGGCTACCTGCCCTCGCGCCTGACACCCGCCGAGCAGCGGCAGTTCCTGGACCAGGAGGTCAAGGCGGCGCTGGACGACCTCGAATGCGGCAAGGACTTCCGCGTCGCCTTCCGGCCCAAGCATGACGAGGTCTCCGCCAGGCTCTGGCAGGAGTAGCGTGATCGATTCATCGTGTCGCATTGCGTTGGCCTGAATCCGGCGGAACCGCAAGAATGGCGCGATGGCTGACAGTGCCGAGACCGACTGGGTCTCGAGGTTCGCGGACGAGGTGATCTCCGAGGCGGAGAGACGCGCTCCGGGCAAAGCGATCGTCTGCGCGTCGGGGCTGAGCCCGTCGGGGCCGATCCATCTGGGCAACCTCCGTGAGGTGATGACGCCTCACCTGGTCGCCGACGAGATCCGGCGGCGCGGGCTGGAGTGCGTGCACCTGCTGTCGTGGGACGACTACGACCGCTTCCGCAGAGTGCCCGCGGGCGTCGACCCGTCCTGGGCCGAGCACATCGGCAAGCCGCTGACCTCGGTGCCGGCGCCTCCCGGGAGCACGCACGCCAACTGGGCCGAGCACTTCAAGGCGCCGATGATCGCGGCCCTGGAGGAGCTGGGCGTCGACTACCGAGGCATCAGCCAGACCGAGCAGTACACCTCGGGGGTCTACCGCGAGCGGATCCTGCTGGCCGTGCGCGAGCGGGCCGCGATCGACGGCGTGCTGTCGCAGTACCGCTCCGCGCAGGTGGAGGAGTACTTCCCGTACCGGCCGTACTGCGACCTGTGCGGTCGCGACCTGACGACGGTCACCGCCTACGACGACGAGACCACCGAGCTGGCCTACACCTGCGAGTGCGGCTTCGGCGAGACCGTCCGGCTGGCCGAGCACGACCGCGGCAAGCTGGTGTGGAAGGTCGACTGGCCGATGCGCTGGGCGTACGAGGGCGTGATCTTCGAGCCGTCCGGGGTCGACCACCACTCGCCCGGCTCGGCGTGGATCGCAGGCCGGCAGATCGTGGGCGAGGTGTTCGGCGGCGAGCAGCCGATCGGCCCCATGTACGCCTTCGTCGGCATCACCGGCATGGCCAAGATGAGCAGCTCCAAGGGCGACGTGCCGACCGCGGCCGACGCGCTGCAGATCATGGAGGCGCCGGTGCTGCGCTGGCTGTACGCCCGCCGCAAGCCCTCCCAGTCCTTCAAGATCGCCTTCGACCAGGAGATCCAGCGCCTCTACGACGAGTGGGACGCCCTGGGCCGCAAGGTCGCCTCCGGCCAGGCCCAGCCCGCCGAGCAGGCCGCCTACACCAGGGCCGTGGGCACGGCGGCCGGTCCGCTGCCCGCCACCCCGCATCCCATCCCCTACCGCACGCTGGCCTCCGTCGCCGACATCACGACGGGCGACGCCGACCAGACCCTGCGCATCCTGCGCGACGTCGACGGCGTGACCGACCTCGACGAGACCAGGCCCCGGCTGGACAGGGCGCAGCGCTGGATCGACGAGCACGTGCCCGCCGACCAGCGCACGCGCGTACGCGAGACGCCCGACCAGGACCTGCTCGACTCGCTCGGCCACGACGAGCGCGAGTCGCTGCGGCTGCTGGCCGACGGCCTCGACGACTGGTCGCTCGACGGCCTGACCACGCTCGTGTACGGCGTCCCGAAGCTCCAGGCGGGGCTGCCGGCCGACGTCAAGGCGACGCCGGAGCTGAAGGCGGCGCAGCGGGCCTTCTTCGCGCTGCTCTACCGGCTGCTCGTCGGCCGCGACACCGGCCCCAGGCTGCCCACCCTGCTGCTGGCCGTGGGCGCCGACCGGGTGCGCAAGCTCATCGGCTCGTGAACGGCGCCGTCCTGCTCACCGGCATCTCGGCCGCGGGCAAGTCGACCGTGGCCCAGGCCCTGGCGGAGCGGTTGCCGCGCTCCGCCCACATCCGGGGTGACGTGTTCAGACGAATGGTGGTGGGCGGGCGCGCCGACATGACGCCCGAGCAGTCCGGCGAGGCCGTCCGCCAGCTTCACCTGCGTTACCGAATCGCCGCGAAAACGGCGGATCAATATTACGATGCCGGATTTATACCAATAGTTCAGGACGTCATTGTCGGGAGGGACTTGGAACGGTTTACGGAAATGATACGTACGCGCCCGCTTCACGTGATCGTTCTCGTCCCCGATCCGGCCGAAGTGGAACGCCGCGAACGAGCCCGCGCGAAGATCGGATATGACAACGGATGGACGATTGCCCAGCTGGACAAGGCCCTCCGGGAGGAAACCCCACGCATCGGACTTTGGCTGGACACCTCCCGACAAAACGCTCAAGAAACCGTGGACGAGATCATTTTTCGGGCCGAAGAGTCGAAAATAGCCGGAGATCTTCGGTAAATTCGATCAATGCAAGGCGCTGTCAAGTCGGTTGCATGTGTGAAGGAGGACCTTTAACTCATGAACAAGCAGCCTTTCGCCGCCAGCGTCAGTGTCATCGTTCCCGCGATGAACGAGGCCGAGAATCTCCCCCACGTTTTCGCCACGCTGCCCGACTGGATCGACGAGGTGATCCTGGTCGATGGCAACTCGACCGACGACACCGTCGCCGTAGCGCGCAGGCTGCGCCCCGACCTCCGGGTCGTCGTGCAGACCCGGCGCGGTAAGGGCAACGCCCTCATCGAGGGCTTCGCGGCCGCCCGGGGCGACATCATCGTCATGATCGACGCCGACGGCTCGACCGACGGCAGAGAAATCCGCTCCTTCGTCAGCACGCTCGTCAACGGCGCCGACTTCGCCAAGGGCTCCAGGTACGCCCCCGGCGGCGGCTCCGACGACCTCAGCCCGGTGCGCTCGCTCGGCAACAAGTTCCTCACCGGGCTGACCAACCTGCTCTACCGCACCCGCTACACCGACCTCTGCTACGGCTACAACGCCTTCTGGGCCCACCACCTCGAAGCCCTCGCCCTCGACTGCGACGGCTTCGAGATCGAGACCCTGATGAACGTCCGCGCCGCCCAGGCCGGCCTCATCATCCGCGAGGTCCCCAGCCACGAGCGCTCCCGCATCCACGGCGCGAGCAACCTGCACGCGGTGCGTGACGGCTGGCGGGTGCTCAAGACGATCATGCGGGAGCGCGCACGCGGCACCGCCATGACACCGCAGACCCAGGTGGCGCTCGCCAAATAGAAGCTGACATCCTCTGACAATGCGCTACATCGTGATCGGAGCAGGAGCAGTCGGCGGAACGATCGGCGCCCGCCTGTTTCAAGGCGGGCACGAGGTCGTCCTGGTCGCGCGGGGGGCCCACTACGAGGCACTGAAGCGCGACGGCCTGCGCCTGATCACTCCAGAATCGTCCGAGACGCTCGACATCCCCGCAGCGGACGGCCCCGTGCCCACGCGCGACGACGACGTCCTCGTCCTGGCCACCAAGTCACAGGACACGATCGCCGCGCTGGCCCCGTGGCCGTCCGATCTGCCTGTGGTCTGTGCCCAGAACGGCGTGGACAACGAGCGGACCGTCCTGCGGCGCTTCGAGCGTGTTTACGGCATGTGCGTGTGGCTGCCCGCCCAGCATCTTGAGCCCGGCGTCGTCGCCGCCCACGGCCACCCCTACTCCGGCATGCTGCACGTCGGCCGTTATCCACAGGGTGTGGACGAACTCGCCCAGCGAATCGCCGACGACCTCGGCAAGCGCGGCCTCGTCGGACGAGCCACGCCCGACGTGATGCGCTGGAAGCACGGCAAGCTGCTCGGCAACCTGGGCAACGCCGTCGAAGCCCTCCTCGGCCGAGGGACCGGCGCCGAGATCGCCGAGCGGGCCAGGGCCGAGGCCAGGACCGTGCTGGACACGGCGGGCATCGCCTACTCCACCACCGAGGAAGAACTCGCCCGGCGCGGCCACAACGTCGACATCCGTCCCATCGACGGCGTCGCACGCGGCGGCGGTTCGTCGTGGCAGAGCCTGGCCAGGGGCAGCGGCTCGATCGAGGCCGACTACCTCAACGGCGAGATCGTCCTGCTCGGCCGCCTGCACGGCGTGCCCACCCCCGTCAACGAGGTCCTGCGCCGCGAGGCGAACCGGTCCGCCGCCGGCAGGCGCCCGCCCGGCTCGATGTCGGCGGACGAACTCCTCGCGCTCATCGAAGCCTGACTTCTCGCGCATACCCCGTCGATCTCCGGGCAGTGGACAGGCGCTCTGATCGACAAGGGGTGAGTTGGATGATCCTTTTAGGTGTGATCCTGGTCCTGCTCGCCGGCGGCGCCGTAGCCCTGGTCGCCACCGAGGACAGCGCCCGGTACATCCTGTTCGGTTACACCTTCGAGCTGAACCACGTGGAGATGTTCCTCGCGGGCGCGGTCACGGCCGCCGCCCTGCTGCTGGGTCTCTGGCTGGTCGGCTCGGGTTCGCGCAGGGGTGCCAGACGCCGTCACCGCAGGCGGACCGCCAGGGCCGAGGCCTCCAGCCGGATGGCCAGGCTGGAGGGCGAGAAGCGCGACCTGGAACGGAAGCTGGAACGCGAGCACGCGCCCGGCGACCGCCTCGTCGCCCGCGGCTCCGACGACACCGGGCCGTAAGTCAGCCTGTCTGCACGCTCTGGCGGGACGGCAGCAGGTTGCCCTCCCGCCAGAGCGCGAAGCCGGTGATCAGCGCCCCCAGACCCTCCCAGAGCCCGACGCCGAAGAACTCGGCGGGCGCCGCCCCGGTCAGCACGAGCGAGCTGAACACGACGAACGTCACGAGCCTGAACGGCACCGTCCAGCGGAAGAACGGCGTGTAGTTCGCCGACGCGGCGAAGACGTAATAGACACCCATGTTCACCGCCGCCATCGATGAGGCGGCCATATAGACCAGCGTGTAGTCACCGGCGGGCCGCACGTCGAGCACCTCGAAACCGAGCATGGCCAGCAACGTCCCGGGCGAGATCAGCCCGAGCAGGCCGAGCGCGAAAGCGAGGAATCCGAAGACCGCGATGGTCCAGCCGGAGAAAGAACGCGGAAGACGCACAGAAATCCTTCCAAAGGGGGGTGTAATCTGCGAGGCGATCTCATCATGCACCCGGAGGTCGCATGCCCCCCAAGCGTGGCCGTCCCATCGCAGTGAAACTCCTCGTCCTCCTGCTCGTCCCCCTGCTGTCCCTGGTCGGGCTGTGGGCGTTCGCGGCGGGCCTGACCGGCGGCGATGGCGCCCGCCTGCTCGCGATCAACGATCTGGTCACGAATCTTGCCGATCCGTCGGAGCAGGTCAACATCAAGCTCCAGGAAGAGCGGCTGACCTCCGTGGAGTTCATGGTCAGCGGCAAGGGCGCCGCCAAGATGGCCAAGCGGCGCGGCGAGACCGACGAGGCCGTGAAGACCTTCCGCACCCTGGCCAGGAACCTGCGCGACCTGACGCCCGAGCTGACCACCGGGCTCGCCGCGCTGAACGGCAAGATCGACCAGCTCGTGGACGTGCGCCGCGAGGTGGACGGCGGGACCGCCGCGCCGCTCGACGTCATCGACGGCTACAGCCAGATCGTGGACACCTCTTTCCGCATGTACGACGCCATGGTCCTGGTGCCCGACATGGCCCTCTACCGGCAGGCCAAGGCCGTGACCTCGCTCGGCGAGGCCAAGGACCTGCTGTCGAGAGAGCGGGCGCTGATCGCCATCGTGCTGGCCAAGGGCCGGGTGGAGCCCGGGGAGCGGGAGGCGTTCACCGGCATGGTCGCCACCCGGCGGCTGCTCTACTCCCAGGCGCTCTCCCACCTCGACAGCGACCTGCGCGGCCCGTTCGACAACCTGACCGACTCACCCGTCTACCAGGAGTTCCTGACCGCGGAGGACGCCATCAAGGGGCAGGCGGCCACCAACGGCCTGCCCGCGACCGCGGCCACCTGGCCCGTGGACGGCCAGAACCTGTGGCGGGCCGTCGAACGCAACCAGGTCGAGGCCGTGAAGAGCATCACCGAGCGGGTCATGCCCGCGGCCATCGGCATGCTCGTCAAGATCGGCGTGGCGGGCGGCCTGGGCCTCCTCGCCGTCATCGCCTCCGTCCTGCTCTCCCTCCGCTTCCGCAAGCAACTGGTACGCGAACTGGCCGCGCTGCGCGACGCCGCCACCGAACTCGCCGAGGTGCGGCTGGCCGGGCTGGTCGAGCGGCTGCGCAAGAACCCAGAAGCGCCCAAACCTGACGAGATCGCGCCCGTGCGGATCGAGTCCTACTCCTCCGAAGTGGACGACATCGTCCAGGCGTTCAACGACGTCCAGTCGACGGCCGTCGACGCCGCCGTGGGCCAGGCCAAGCTGCGCCACGGCGTCAGCCAGGTCTTCGTCAACCTGGCCAGGCGCAACCAGTCGCTGCTGCACCGGCAACTCCTCCAGCTCGACAGCATGGAGCGGGCCACGGAAGAGCCGGAGGTGCTGGCGGACCTGTTCAAGCTCGACCACCTCACCACCCGCATGCGCAGACACGCGGAAAGCCTCATCATCCTGTCGGAGCAGGCGCCGGGCCGAGGCTGGCGCAACCCGGTGCCGATCCTCGACGTGCTGCGCGCCGCGGTCGCCGAGGTCGAGGAGTATGAGCGGGTCGACGTGCTCCAGCCGCCGCCGATCGCGCTGCTCGGCTCCGTGGTCACCGACGTGGCCCACCTGACGGCCGAGCTGATCGAGAACGCCACCCTGTTCTCCCCGCCCAAGACCAAGGTGGACGTGCGCAGCTCCCCCACCCAGCACGGCCTCATGGTGGAGATCGAGGACCGCGGCCTCGGGCTGCCCAGGGCCGAACTCGACGAGCTCAACGAGCGGCTGGCCAAGATGCCGGAGTTCGACCTGGCGCAGAGCGAACGGCTCGGCCTGTTCGTGGTCGGCCGGCTGGCGGCCAGGCACGGCATCAAGGTCACCCTCATGTCCTCGCCGTACGGCGGCCTGACCGCGATGGTGGCCCTGCCCTCAACCCTCCTGGCCGACCAGCCCGTCCTGAGCGGGCGGTAGGCGGGTCACGCGGCCGGGGTCTCGGGCGGCAGGTACGTCATGCCGCCGGAGTCGCGTGCGGCGGCCGAAGCGAGAAGCCGCTGGTGGGCGTGGCCCGCCAGCAGCTTCTCCGCCTCCTCCACGGTGAAGAACCCGTAGGCGTCGAGCTCCTCCGCCTGCAGCGTGATCGGCGTGTCCGACGACACCTCACCGCAGTCGAACATGAAGTTGACCAGTGGAAAGGGGATGTTCGGCAGGCCGTCCACCCAGCTCACCGTCAGCAGCCTGCCGACCTCGACCACGAGCCCGACCTCCTCGGCCACCTCTCTGGCACAGGCCTGCGCGGGATGCTCCCCGGCGTCGATGATGCCGCCGGGGAACGACCAGTGGTCACGATAGTTGGGATCGACGAGCAGGACCCGCCCCCGCTCGTCGGTGATGTACGCCGCCGCCCCGGTGACCACCCGGTTGACCGTGGTCCAGAAATCGCTCACACAGGGCACTATGGCAGAACCTGCAGCAACGCCTGCGACCTGGCCTTGGCGGGCTCCGCGATCCGCTGGATCTCCTTACCCTGGGCGTCGAACACGACCAGCGTGTTGTGCTCAGTGCCGCTGACCCGCATGACCAGGCGGCCGTCGGCCAGGTAGTAGCCGCCGATCGGCCGGCCGTTCAGCTTCGGCGTGTGCTTCTTGCCCGAGGCCACGTCCAGGACGACCGGCTTGAAGTGGCTGGGCCAGCTTCCGTCGCCGAGCTGGTCGGGGTTCTGCGGGAACTCCACGACCGCCATGCGGCCGTCGGGCGACAGGCTCTGCACGTGGGTGACCCACTTGACGCCCTTGGCCTTGACGCTCTTGCCGCTCTTGACGTCGAGCCGGTAGAGAGCGTCGGCCTCACCCGTGTAGCCGGCGACGTAGCGACCGTCAGCCGACCAGGCCAGGTGGCAGGCGCCCTTCGAGGCGCCCAGCCGGCGCGGGGCGGCGCTGCCGTCGGCCTTGACCGCCATGATCGAGTCGCTCGCGCCCGGGTAGGCCACCTGCGTCGAGTCGGCCGACCAGACCGGGGTCAGGCACGGCGTGCCGCCCCGCAGGCCGTTCGCGAGCGTGCTGGTCTTGCCGTTCTGCCGGACCCGCAGGGCGCCGCCCGTGGTCACCCAGGCCGCCTTCTTGCCGTCCGGCGAGGCGGCGTACTGGGGCAGGGTGCCGACCTTGGCCAGCGTGGTCCACTCGCCGCCCTGGTAGCGGCTGAGCAGGTTGCCGGTGTCGGTTGCGTACACGGCGGAGCCGGACAGCTTGGGAGCGGGCGCGGCCGAGGCGGCGGAGGGGACCAGCAGGACGGCGCCGAGCGAGACGCCGACGAGAACACGAATCTTCATGAGACCCCATGGTGCCCGGGAAACGCCCCGAGATGCGGGAACAACTCACCCCCGCGGCTGTTCAGAGGCGTAGGAACGGGTCGCTGAAGTGGGCCGTGGCGAGGATCGCCCGCTCGGCCCGCAGCCCGCCGAGCACCTCGGCCCTGGTGCGCGCGGCCGTCTCCTGGTCGTCGTCGTAGGCGTAACGGACGGCCGGGTCGTCGAGCTGGGCCGGGTGCAGGACGAGGTCGCCCGTCATGGCGACCTCGCCGACCCTGACGATCTGGTGGCCGGGCGTGTGTCCGGGCGCGAAGTGCACGTGGACGCCGGGAGAGATCTCGGCCTGGCCCTCGACGACGTGCAACTGCCCCTTGATCGGGGTCACGAACGCGTCGAGGGTCTCGCCCTGCGCGGCGTCCAGTTCGGCCCGCTGGAGGACGTAGCGCGCGTTCTCGAAGGCCGGAGCGCCGTCCGCCACCGCGCCACTGGCGTGGTCGCTGTGCAGGTGGGTGAGGACGACGGTGCCGATGTCGGCGGGCGCGACGCCCACGGCGGCCAGCTCACCGGCCAGCGTGCCGGGGACGGGCGCCCAACTGGACGCCGGTGAGTCGACGCCGCCGATGCCGGTGTCCACGAGGGTCAGCCTGCCTGCCGCGTCGCGGAGCAGGTAGCAGTGGAAGTGGAGGACCCATGGCTCGTCCTGGAGCCCTGAACCGGGAAACAACTCGGCGAGCGGACGGCGGATCGCCGGCCCCATGGGGCCCACGGCGTCGCAGAGTGGTGTCACCTCGACGCCGGACACGTTCATCGACTGATGCGGCACCCGATCAGATTACGGGTAGCCGCAGACCGACGCGTCACCCGATCCGGGCGGCGGCTTTCTGCGGACCTGAGCCCTGGATCCCTAGGCTGCGACCGGGTGGCGCGGGACGAACTCGTTCTCGAGGTCGGCGGCGAAGACGGCGCGGCGGCAGTGCGCGCACCTGTACATGATCGGGCCTTCATCGAGCTCGTGGTGGCACCGCGGGCAGCGGTTGACGGTCTTCATGATGCTCCCCAAAGAGTTCTGACTTTTGTCCTATGGAACCCTCACCGAGTTGCAGGGATCCTGCATGTCGCTTGACAGGATGACGCCGCGTCGCTGAGAGCTCTGTGTTCGCCGGTACACCGCCCGCGGTAATTTTCCACGCAGTACGGTGCCGCAAGAACATTGTCGCGCCTCTGCCCCGCCTTTGCCGCGGAAGACACGAGAACGACCCGGGAATAGCCCAAGAGGGCTAGGCGTTTAGTGGGTCGAAGGCTGTGGTATCTTGCCATCAGCGTTGAGCTTCAGCTCCGCTGCTCTTCATTCAAAGCTCCGCCCCGCGTCGAGGGGCCAGGCTTCCTTTCATTGCTCGTCGGCTCCCCTGTGGACCGGCGCATTTGCCAAGGGGCTCATCATGTCTGTGCAAACCATTCCAGAAACCCGTGCGGACGTGCCCGTTCGCGAAATCCGCGAGGTCGCGGGCCTCGTGGACGTACGGGACAAATCCGCGTTCATCCGGGCAGGTCACCTGCCCGAACCCGGCGACGTGCGCCTGCCTCCCGACAAGGTCCGCCAGTTCGACCTGCGGGCCGGAGACGAGGTCGTCGCCTCCTTCGCAGGGAACAAGCTCGTCGGCGTCGAATCCGTCAACGGCTCGTCCGCCTGGCGCGACCGGCCCAGGTTCGCCGACCTGACACCCGTCCACCCGGACAAGCGGCTCACCCTTGAGACCGAGTCGCTCAGCACGCGCGTCGTGGACCTGTTCGCGCCCATCGGCAAGGGGCAGCGCGGCCTCATCGTGGCGCCGCCCAAGGCCGGCAAGACCATGGTGCTGCAGGCGCTGGCCGCCGGAATCACCCGCAACCACCCCGAGGTGCACCTCATGGTCGTCCTGGTGGGCGAGCGGCCCGAGGAGGTCACCGAGATGCGCGCCACGATCAAGGGTGAGATCTTCTCCTCCACCTTCGACCACCCGGACCGCGACCACGCCGCCATCGCCGAACTGGCCATCGAACGGGCCAAGCGGCTCGTGGAGTCGGGGCGGGACGTGGTGCTGCTGCTCGACTCGCTGACGCGGCTGGGGCGGGCGTACAACAACCTGGCGCCCAGCGGCGGGCGCGTCCTCACGGGCGGCATCGACGCCCGCGCCCTCTACCCGCCCAAGCGCTTCTTCGGCGCCGCCCGCAACGTCGAGGGGGGCGGCTCGCTCACCATCCTCGCCAGCGCGCTGGTGGACACCGGCTCGCGGATGGACAACAGCCTGTACGAGGAGTTCAAGGGGACGGGCAACATGGAGCTGCACCTCGTCCGCGACCTGGCCGAACGCCGCCTCTTCCCGGCCGTCGACCTGGACGCCTCGGGGACGCGGCGCGAGGAGATCCTGATGCGCGCCGACGAGCGGCAGGTGGTGTGGCGCCTGCGCCGGATGCTCACCGCCCTCGAAAAGCAGCAGGCCCTGGAAGTCCTCGTAGACAAACTCCGCTCCACCCGCTCTAATGCGGCTTTTCTCCTCGAAGCCAGCTGATCCTTAAATCCCCATCCTGTACGGCGGCGCCAAGCAGGCCGCCCCCGCCGCGCATGGCCGGTGGCCTCCAGGAATACGCCCTCTGACCCGCACGGGGCCAGTCGCCGTTACGCGCGCACGCTTGGCCGACTGAGTGGTGAAGTGAGGACCGCCATCCTCCCTCTCCGGTACCGGGGGTCCTGGGGAGCGTTCTCAGGGTGGTGCACCAGAATGGGCGCATGTTGGCCGACATCGTTGACTATCTGCTGTGCCCCGTTTGCGGGGGTGATGTGGCGTTGGGTGAGCGGGTGCTGCGGTGTGCGCAGGGGCATGTGTTCGATGTCGCTCGGCAGGGTTACGTCAGTTTGCTGGTGGGGTCGAAGGCGCCCGGGAGTGCCGACAGTGCGGAGATGGTGGCCGCGCGGGCCCGGTTCCTCGATGCCGGGCACTATGCCCCGTTGGCCGATGCGCTGGCCGAGGTCGTCGGTGAGCTGGTTGGGCGCGAGAACCTTCCGGCAGAACATGAGTCCTCCGCTGAAACGAATGACGGCGCGAAGCCGAAGGCGTACCGTGGGGCGGTAACGGAGACCGGTCATGGCGCGAGACCAGCAGGGGGTCCCGTGCCTGGCCGGAGGTTCGTCGAGGGTCGTCGCGCGGCGGGCAGGCCCGCCCCGGTGATCGTCGACGCCGGCGCGGGAACCGGGCACTACCTGGCGACCGTGCTCCACGCAGTGGACGATGGCATCGGGATGGCGTTCGATGTGTCCAAGCACGCGGTTCGCCGGGCGGCGCGGGCTCATCCGAGGGCAGGGGCGTTCGTGGCCGACGTGTGGCGCCCGCTCCCGATCCGGGGTGGGGTGGTCGATGTGGTGATCGACGTGTTCGCGCCCAGGAACGGGCCCGAGTTCAGGAGGATCCTGCGGCCGGGCGGGGCCGTGGTGGTCGTCACCCCTGGGGGCCGGCATCTGAGCCCGCTCGTCGAGGAGCTGGGGTTGCTCTCGGTGGACGAGGAGAAGGAGCGCAGGCTCGCGCGCAGCCTGGAGGGCTTCACAGAGGTCGGGCGGCGCTCTGTCGAGTTCGATATGGAGTTGACGCCTGGAGAGATCGCCCAGGTGGTGGGCATGGGTCCGAGCGCCTGGCACACTGAGGCGGGCGAACTTGAGGAGCGAATCGCCGGATATGTCTCCCGGAATGTCGTGAAAGGACGGGAAAAAGCACAAACGCGCGCGGCGTTTCATCTGTCTACCTTCGAGCCCACATCATGATCAAGTCCCCTTCCTTGACGGACCTCTGTGACCGGTGTTACTGATGGGGCATTTAGTCCGAAATTCCCCCACATTCTCGGAGAATTTCCTCAACGTAGGCGCAATACTGGACGGCATCCCTCGCCGGGAGGCGCGGGACTTCATAGGGAGGGGGCGCGTCGGATGAAGGCGGAGGAACGCTGGCAGGCCAGGTTCCGAGCGTCGCGCATGACGCTGCCGTCGTGGGCGCGTCAGGCTCCGAACCGCTCCATCTACCGCTCCAACGCCAGCGGCACCTGGGAGGTCTACGCCTGGGACCGCGTCACAGGCGCCATCCGCCAGGTCACCGACCGGCCCAAGGGCACCGTGTACGCGGCCATCGACCCCACAGGCCAGTGGATCTACTGGTTCGCCGATACCGAGGGCGACGAGTTCGGCGTGTGGTGGCGTCAGCCGTTCAACGGCGGCCCCGACGAACTGGTCGCCCCGGACCTGCCCCCCGGCCAGCCCGGCGGCATCTCGCTGTCCACGACGGGCGTCGTGGCGCTCACCATGGCCAGCGAGGGCTCCTTCCGCGTCCACCTCGTCCGCGCGGGCGATCCGACGCGAACGATCTACGAGCACACCGAGGCCGCCTGGGTGGCCGACATGACACTCGACGGCTCCCTCATCGCGATCAACCACAGCGAGTACGGCGACTTCCGCCACCCCGCGCTCCGCGTGGTCCGCCAGAACGGCGACACCGTCGCCGAGCTCCACGACGGCTCGGACAAGGGCGTGATCGGCCTGGCCTTCGCCCCGGTCCTGGGCGACCGCCGGCTGCTGGCCCTGCACGAGCGCCGCCGGCGCCACGAGCCCATCGTCTGGGACCCGGTGACCGACGAGGAGCGCCAGATCTGGGTGAAGGACCCCGGCGACCTCGACGCCGAGTGGTACGACGACGGCCGCAGCCTGCTCATCCTGCGCGACGACCGCGCCCGCAGCTTCCTGCACCGCTACGACCTCGCGGGCGGCACCCTGACCCTCATCGAGACGCCGCACGGCGTGATCGACGAGGCGGCGCCCAGGCCCGGCGGCCACGTCGAGTACTCCTGGTCGAGCGCCTCCCGTCCGCCTGTGGTCCGATCCACCAGCGGCCAGGTCGTCCTGAACCCCGGCGGCCCGCCCGCCCCGCCGAGCGTCCCCGTCGAGGACATCGACGTCGAGGGCGAAGGCGGGCGCATCCACGCGCTGGTCTCCAGGCCGGAGTTCGGCACCGTCCCGTACCCGACGGTCTTCCTGCTGCACGGCGGCCCGACGGCGAACGACCGCGACGCCTTCTCTCCCGAGGCCGCGGCCTGGGTGGACGCCGGGTTCGCGGTGGTACGCGTCAACTACCGAGGCTCCACCGGCTACGGCTCGGCCTGGCGTGACGCGCTCCACGGCGAGGTCGGGCACATCGAACTGGCCGACGTGGCCGCCGTGCGCCAGTGGGTGGTCGAGCGCGGCATCTCCGACCCGTCCAAGATGGTGCTGGCGGGCTCGGCCTGGGGCGGCTACCTCACGCTGCTCGGGCTCGGCACGCAGCCCGACCTGTGGACGGCCGGCATCGCCGCCGTGCCGATCGCCTGCCACCAGACCTCCTACGAGGACGAGGCGGAGAGCCTGCGGGCCTACCACCGGGCGCTGCTCGGCGGGTCGCCGGACGAGCAGCCGGAACGGTATGAGGCCAGCTCGCCCATCACATACGTGGACCAGGTGAAGAGCCCGCTGCTGATCCTGGCGGGCGAGAACGACACGCGCTCCCCGCTGCGGCAGATCGAGAAGTACGTGGCCAAGCTGGCCGAGCACGGGCGTGAGCACGAGGTCTACATGTACGACGCCATTCGCGGGTCGCTCGTGGTGTCGGAACGGATCGCGCAGATCGCGTTACAGCTTGAATTCGCCAGAAAACACGCGAATCCACACTAATCCTTGACACTTCGTAAAAACCTTGTCGACTCGATGGCCTTGACCGTCGGACGGTTCCACTGTCAGCATGCGCCAACGCTGGCACTGGGAGGCCGCCATCGAGCACCACATCCACCCGTCCGCGACCGCACCCCACCCACCGCGGCCGCCCCGAACACCACCACCCCACTCGCCTGACACGCCCACCGGACCCCGCCCCGGCCCGTGCCCGTCGCGGTCAGCGGGCGCGCAGGACCACGATGGCGAGGTCGTCGGCGCTGGGCTCGGCGGCGAACTCGGCCGCGCCCCTGCGGATGCGTTCTGCGACCGCCCTGGCCGACAGCCCGGCGCACTCGGCCAGGAGCTTGGCCAGGCCGCCGTCGTCGTCGAGGAGCCGCCCGCCCGAGCGCCGTTCCGTCACCCCGTCGGTCACCGCCAGCAGCACGTCCCCGTGCTCCAGATGGATGGTGTCGGCCTCGAAGACGACCTCGTGGAAGACGCCCAGCAGCGACTGCGGCGTCGTGACGGCCTCCACCTTGCCGCTGGGCTTGAGCCGCAGGGCCTCCGGGTGGCCGGCCGACACCAGGCGTATCTCAAGGCCGGTCGAGACCGGCGTGATGTCGCCGTGCAGCAGCGTGAGGAAGCGGGCCCGCTCCCCCTCCTCCAGGATCGCCTGGTTGAGGCGGCCGAGCACGGCGGCGACGCCGTAGCCCTCGCGGGCCAGCAGCCGCAGCGTGTGGCGGGCCAGACCGGTCACGGCGGCGGCCTCGGGGCCCGTGCCGCAGACGTCGCCGATGGCGAACCGCCAGGAGTCGTCCCCGGCCTTGAACAGGTCGTAGAAGTCGCCGCCGACCTCGTTGGCCTCGCCGGCGGGCTCGTAGATGACTCCGTAGTCGAGCCCCGGCACCTCGGGCTCGTTGGGCGGCAGGAGGCTGCGCTGGAGCGCGCGGTTGGCGGCGGCCTGCTGGGCGTACAGCCGGGCGTTGTCCATGGCCAGGGCCGCGCGCCTGCCGATGTCCTCGGCGAACTGGATGACCTCGTCGGGGAAGCGGTCGGACCGGCCCAGGCACATCATGCCGAGGCTGCGCCCGCGCGCCATCAGCGGGACGGCGAGCACCTGCGAGTCGGGCAGGTGGATCGTGGAGGTGACCCTGGTGTCGGCGGCCGAGACGTCCATCTCGGCGAGTTGCACGCGCAGGCCGTCGATCCTGGCCTCGTCGGCGTGCCAGAGGTAGACGAGCTTCAGCGGGCCGACGGAGTTGTCGGAGGTGTAGACGGCGCACCAGCTCGACAGGCGCGGCACCACGACCTGAGCGATGATCGCGGGCACCATGTCGGGGTCTAGCGTGCCCGCGAGCAGGTCACTCGCGTCGGCCAGGAAGCCCAGCCAGTGCGGCCCCCTGGCGCTCTCCTCCAGCCATTCGGCTGCCACTCTGTCCACAGAGCCAGGTAGCGTGAGTCTGGCCCAATGGACACGGGAATCGCCCGCGAAGGTGACTCCCCACTCTTCGACGTTCACGGAAGGAGCTTTCGGATCACCCTGGGAGAGGTATCGCTGCCGCAACTCCACCTGCACGGCATCCCCGAAATGCTTCCAGATCACCTCAAACGGCTCGTCAGCGACCTGTTCCGCCAGATCCCCAGCGATCTGCTCAGCGGAATGGAGCACGCCGCCGGTGGCCCACGCGGTCATCACCTCGCGCGTGAACCTCATCGCAGCCGTCACAGCGGTCTCGCCGGGCGCGAACGTCGCCGCGAGCACCGCGTGGGGAGAAGCAGTCATCCCACCGTGCCTACCACACTTCGCGCTGACTTGGGGTAAATCCAAGGACAGGACTACGAGCTACTCATCGTGACAGACTTGAATCACTCGCGTGAGCCCGCGGCGAGTGAAGGAGGCCCCATGACCACGGCCAAGGCCGAGCCAAGTCCGGAAGAGAGGACTTATACCGAGTCGGATCTCGTGCCCATCCTGGAGACTCTCTTCTCCTGGCGAGACGGCGACTTCCGGCGTCGGGTCCCTCATGCGCCTCCTGGCATCCTCAGCGAGGTGCGACTGCTGCTCAACGAAGTGGCCGACCGTCGTGAACATCTCGCGAACGAACTGGTGCGTGTACGTAAAGAGGTCGTCAAGGAAGGCCGCTTCGGCGAGCGGCTGACGCCCGGTCCTGGCGTCGGCGCGTGGGCCGAGAGCGTCGAGTCGGTCAACATGCTGATCGACGCGTTGGTGAGCCCGGTGAGCGGCGCCGCCGACGTGATCGACGCGGTCGCCAAGGGCGACCTGTCGCGGCGCATCGACCTCGACAGGTCGGCCCGCGGCGAGGTGCGCCGCCTGGGCAAGGCCATCAACGGCATGGTCGACCAGCTCGCGCTGTTCAACTCCGAGGTGACCAGAGTGGCCCGCGAGGCGGGCACGGAGGGCCGGCTGGGCGGCAGCGCCAACCTGCGCGGCATGTCCGGAAGCTGGCGCGATCTCACCGAGGCCGTCAACACGATGTCCTCCCGCGTGGCCGCGCAGGTGCGCGACATCGCGGTCGTGACCACCGCGGTGGCCAAGGGCGACCTGAGCCGCAAGGTCACCGTCGACGCCGTGGGCGAGATGTTCGAGCTGAAGAACACCGTCAACACGATGGTCGACCAGCTCTCCGGCTTCGCCGAGGAGGTCACCAGGGTCGCCCGCGAAGTGGGCACCGAGGGCCAGCTCGGCGGCCAGGCGCAGGTGACGGGCGTGTCCGGGGTCTGGAAGGACCTGACCGACAGCGTCAACTTCATGGCCAACAACCTCACCTCGCAGGTGCGCAGCATCGCGACCGTGGCGACGGCGGTGGCCCAGGGCAACCTGTCGAAGAAGATCAATGTCGATGCGCAGGGCGAGATCCTGCAGCTCAAGGACACCCTCAACACCATGGTCGACCAGCTGTCGTCCTTCGCCGACGAGGTCACCCGCGTGGCCCGCGAGGTGGGCACCGAGGGCAAGCTGGGCGGCCGGGCCGAGGTCAAGGGCGTGTCGGGCGTCTGGAAGGACCTGACCGACAACGTCAACTCCATGGCCAACAACCTCACCTACCAGGTCCGCAACATCGCCCAGGTGACGACGGCCGTGGCCAACGGCGACCTCACCCGCAAGATCGACGTGGACGCCCAGGGCGAGATCCTCGAACTCAAGTCGACCATGAACACGATGGTCGAGCAGTTGTCCTCGTTCGCCTCAGAGGTGACCCGAGTCGCCCGCGAGGTGGGCACGGAAGGTCAGCTCGGCGGCCAGGCGCAGGTGCGCGGCGTGTCCGGGGTCTGGAAGGACCTGACGGACAACGTCAACTCGATGGCCAACAACCTGACCTCGCAGGTGCGCCAGATCGCCGCGGTCTCGTCCGCGGTGGCCCAGGGCAACCTGTCGAAGAAGATCACCGTTGACGCGCAGGGCGAGATCCTGCAGCTCAAGGACACCCTCAACACCATGGTCGACCAGCTGTCGTCCTTCGCCGACGAGGTCACCCGCGTGGCGCGCGAGGTCGGCACGCAGGGTCAGCTCGGCGGCCAGGCCAGGGTGAAGGGCGTGTCGGGCGTCTGGTCGGATCTGACCGACAACGTCAACTCCATGGCCAACAACCTGACCTACCAGGTCCGCAACATCGCCGAGGTGACCACCGCGGTCGCCAACGGCGACCTCACCCGCAAGATCGACGTGGACGCCCAGGGCGAGATCCTGGCGCTGAAGACCACCATCAACCGGATGGTCGACCAGCTCTCCTCCTTCGCCTCAGAGGTGACCCGAGTCGCCCGCGAGGTGGGCTCGGAGGGCCAGCTCGGCGGTCAGGCCCGGGTCGAGGGCGTCGAGGGCACGTGGAAGCGGCTCACCGAGAGCGTCAACGAACTGGCGGGCAACCTGACCACGCAGGTGCGCGCCATCGCGACCGTGACCAGCGCCGTGGCGCGCGGCGACCTGACCCGCTCGATCGCCGTCGAGGCGCAGGGCGAGCTGGCGGAGCTGAAGGACAACATCAACTCGATGGTGGCCAACCTCCGCGAGACCACCCAGGCCAACCAGGAGCAGGACTGGCTCAAGTCCAACCTGGCCCGCATCTCCCGGCTCATGCAGGGCCACCGCGACCTGTTCGAGGTGGCCAAGCTGACGATGAGCGAGCTGACGCCGCTGGTGTCGGCCCGCTACGGCGCCTTCTACGGCATCGACCCCGAGGGCGACCACGAGCTGGTGCTGATCGGCGGCTACGGCGTGCGCCCCGACAGGGGGCCGCGCCAGCGCTTCGCGATCGGCGAGGGCATCGTCGGCCAGGCGGCGGCCGAGGGCCAGCACATCGTCCTCGACGACGTGCCGCCGCAGTTCATCACGATCGACAGCGGGCTCAGCCAGTCGACGCCCGCGCAGATCGTGGTGCTGCCGATCCTGTTCGAGAGCCGCGCGCTCGGCGTGCTGGAGCTGGCCTCGTTCACGCCGTTCGGCGAGGTGCACCTCGACTTCCTGCGCCAGCTCGTCGACACCATCGGCGTCACGATGAACACCATCATCGCCAACTCGCGCACAGAAGACCTGCTGACGGAGTCCCAGCGGCTCACCAGGGAACTGCAGGAGCGTTCCGACGAGCTGCAGCGCCAGCAGGAGGAGCTGCGCAGGTCCAACGCCGAACTGGAGGACAAGGCGGCGCTGCTGGCCAAGCAGAACCGCGCGATCGAGATCCAGAACTTCCAGATCGAGCAGGCCCGCCGCACGCTGGAGGAGCGCGCGGAGCAGCTCGCGGTCTCCTCGCGCTACAAGTCCGAGTTCCTCGCCAACATGTCCCACGAGCTGCGCACTCCGCTCAACAGCCTGCTGGTGCTGGCCAAGCTCCTGACGGAGAACGCCGAGGGCAACCTGACCTCGCAGCAGGTGGAGTTCGCCCGGACGATCCACAGCGCGGGCTCGGCGCTGCTCCAGCTCATCAACGACATGCTCGACCTGTCGAAGGTCGAGGCCGGCCGGATGGACATCCATCCGATCCAGGTGTCGCTGCCCAAGATGGTCGATCTGCTGGAGGCCGCGTTCGCGCCTCTGGCGCAGGACAAGGGGCTGGCCTTCACCGTGGAGGTCGAGCCCGACGTGTCGCAGGAGCTGCGCGCCGACGAGCAGCGCCTGCAGCAGGTGCTGCGCAACCTGCTGTCCAACGCGGTGAAGTTCACGCCGAGGGGCGAGGTGAAGCTGCGCGTCTCGACGGCACCGGCCGGGGTCGACTACGACGACGACACCCTGCACGACGCCGTGAACCTGCTGGCCTTCCAGGTGATCGACACCGGCATCGGCATCGCGCCCGACAAGCGGGACGTCATCTTCGAGGCGTTCAGGCAGGCCGACGGCACCACGAGCCGCAAGTACGGCGGCACGGGCCTCGGCCTGGCGATCTGCCGCGACATCGCCCGCCTGCTCGGCGGCGAGATCCACGTGGACAGCGAGCTGGGCAAGGGCAGCACGTTCACGCTCTACCTGCCGGCCTCCTACACCGGGCCGCTGGCGGCCACCGACGGCGGCGTGGCGCGCAGGCAGCTCATGAGCCCGCCGTCCGAGGAGCCCATGCAGGTGCCCGAGCCGCCGCTGCCGCTGGACCTGCCGATGCCCGAGCTGGTCGAGACGCCGGCCGAGACGCCCAGCCAGTGGCAGGGCGACGATCCGCTCAGCGGCGCCAAGATCCTCATCGTGGACGACGACATCCGCAATGTGTTCGCCCTCACCAGCGTTCTGGAAAGGCATGGCTCCACGGTCGTCTACGCTGAAAACGGCAGGGAAGGGATCGAGCAGCTCGAACGGAACGAGGACGTCGCACTCGTGCTGATGGACATCATGATGCCGGAGATGGACGGGTGGGCCACCACCTCGGCCATCCGGCGCATGCCTCAGTTCGCGGACCTTCCGATCATCGCGCTGACCGCCAAGGTCATGCGGGGAGACCGCGAGAAGAGCATCGCCTCGGGCGCCTCGGACTACGTGCCCAAGCCGGTCGACGTGGACCGCCTGCTCGAACGCCTGCGCGGCTGGCTCAGCCGCGGGCGTGGATCCGCATCCGAGTCACCTGCCGAAGGGACGTGATCGATGCCGGATCGTGCGAAGATCCTCCTGGTCGATGACCGCGAGGAGAACCTGATCGCCCTTGAGGCCATCCTCAGCTCTCTCGACCTGGTGCCCGTGCGCGCCAGGTCCGGCGAGGAGGCGCTGAAGGCGCTGCTCAACACCGAGTTCGCGCTCATCCTGCTCGACGTGCGCATGCCGGGCATGGACGGGTTCGAGACGGCCGCGCACATCAAGCGGCGTGAGCGGACCAGGAACATCCCGATCATCTTCCTGACCGTGGTCGACAGCGCCCCCGACTACGCCTTCCGCGGGTACGCGGCAGGCGCGGTCGACTATCTGACCAAGCCCTTCGACCCCTGGGTGCTGCGGGCGAAGGTGTCGGTCTTCACCGACCTGTACAACATGAACAAGCGCCTGGCCGAGCAGGCGTCGTTGTTGCGTGAGCGCGTGAACAGCGAGCTGCCGCCGGGCACGGGCGACCACGCCTCCGTGCTGCCCGAGCTGTCGGGGCGGCTGACCGCGGTGGAGGACGAGCTGGCCCGCGTGCGGGAGGTGGCTCGCAACTCGCAGGATCCGGCGCTGTCCGTGCCGCTGTCCGATCTGACCGATCGGGTGAAGCATCTGCGCGCCGGGTTCGACGCGATCTCCTGAAGCCCGATCTCCTGACAGTCGGAACCTCCTGAAGACCGTGACCTCCTGACGACAGTCGGGGTCTCCTGACAACCGGGGTCTCCCGGCGGTCGGGGGTCTCCCGGCGGTCGGGGGCGATCCTTCGGGGGCGATCACGGCGCCCCCGATGGACCTCCTCAGTGGCGGGCGCGTTCGAGTGCGTCCCAGAAGCCGCGCCGCAGCGCGTGGCGCACCTCGTCGTGCAGCAGGAAGTCGATCGGCAGCGACGACCCCTGCAGCAGCCGGGCCTCCAGGTCGGACGGCATGCGCGGCTTGCGCGCCAGCACCGCCTCCAGCCACAGCGCGGGGGCGTCGCGGGCGACGGACTCGCCGAAGTCGTGGCCCTCCCTGTGGGCGGCCTTGACGGCGTCGGCCAGCGTGGTGGCCCCCGCCGTGGCGGCGGGCGGCGGCGTGACCGGCGCGGGCTGCGGCCCGGTGTAGGACCCGAGCTGCTGGTAGGCGCCGCTGCTCGACGGCGAGGAGAACTGGCCGGTGTTCGGCGACTGCTGCTGCGACTGCGGCTGCTGCGCCTGGATGGGCCCGGTGACCGGAGCCGAGGACGGCGGCGTGGCCGGCGGCTGCTCGCTCTGGTAGCTGGCGTAGGTCGGCAGCACGGGCGGCGTGGACGACTGGCCGCGCCCGGACGAGGGCGGCGTCGAGGGCGGCTGACTCGGCGTCGAGGGGAGCGAGGGGGTGCTCGCGGCGTGGCTGCCGGTGGACGCCGGCGGCGTGGTGGGCAGGGAGGGCATGGACGGCTGGGCGGGCGGCAGCGAGTGGGCGGCCTGCCCGTTGCTGAGCGGCTGGTGGTGCCCGTTGGACACCTCGATGGCGCCGGTGACGACGCTGACGTACGGCCTCAGGTGGACCGCGCCCAGCTCGACCAGGTCGTCGCACTCCTGCCTGAGCGACCGGGAGACGGCCCAGCCGCCGTCGGCCGCGATGTGGATGACGCTCACCCTGATGCCGAGGTCCTGGGCGTCGCAGACGACCTGCGCCAGGTCTTCGTCGCCGCTGACGACCACGGCGTCGCAGATGGCGTTGTTGCGCGCCAGGGTCATCAGGTCGCGATGGACCTGGGCGTCGACGCCTTCGCGCCGGCCCGGCCTGATGCGCGACAGTCTCAGCTTGAGACCCGGTATGTCGGCCAGCGCGTCGTGCTCCGGCGTGCGGCGGCCCTCGACCGTCGCCTCGTACCAGTAGCACCTCAGCAGTGGCAGACCGGTGCGTTCGCGCGACAGATTGCTCATCAACTGGAGCAGCCCCGGATAGTCCCAGGCGACCGCTTCGCGATGGCGCGTGCCATGCACGGCCATCGCTCCGTCTGCCAGCAGATAGCCAGCGTCCACGAACAGCGCGCAGCGATCCACTGACCCCGCCCCTTTCCTGGTGGTCCGACCTTGCTGGCTCTGCACCGTCAGAGACCGGACTCGGCGGCCCTCTCTCAGGGTAATGAAAGCAGGTGATCGCGCGAGGGTTAATCCCGACGATTCGACACGTGCCCGTGGTTGCACCGAAGCATTCAGCCCGACGGTACCAGTTTGTCCCATTCGCGGTCACGACCGCGCACGCACGCTCAACGCGATCACCCCGAACAGGACGACGTCCTTGTCCGTGGCGATCGTCAGCGCGGGGTCCACTCCGAGTTCGGCGTTGACGGTGTCGACGTCGGTGCCGAACGTCATCTCCGACGCGCCGTTCGAGGAGCCGTCGAAGACGTTCTCCCGATCGCGGTCGCCGCCCTCGGGGGTCAGCGGGCCGGACCCGAGCGAGACCTTGTCGCCCTTGAGGTCGGCGTCGCCCTCCCAGGTGACCAGCTCGACCCTGGCGGGCGAGGCCGCCGGGCTCAGGCCGCCCAGCGGGATCCGCACGCGCCGGCTCTTGCCGCCGACCACGGTGGCGGTGTCGAGCACCATGGCCTGGCTGTACGGCTGCGCGGGATCGGTCACGATCACCACCAGGCTCCACCCGGCATGCCGCGAGACCCCCTCCTCGGTGGGCACGTCGGCCGCCCACCACACGCCGTTCCTGCGCGCGTTGCCGACCAGCCCGCTGACGTCCGCGAACGCCTGGTAGGCGGGCCCCAGGGGCAGCTCGCGGCGCGTCACCTGGCTGGGCCTGACCGTCAGGTACGAGTGCCGCCCCGGCGGCCTGATCTTGATCGGCCCCGAGCGCTCGCCGCTCGCCGACCAGTAGAGCCCGGCCCACACGACCTGGCTGTTCTTGGGCAGTGCCAGCTCCGCCGCGCTGGAAGAGGAGGTGTCGGAGGAGTCGTCCTGGTCGAGTGCGATCATCGGCCACAGGTCGTTGTCGCGCTGGGCGCCCTGGCGCCGTCTGGCCTCCACGCAGCCCGCACGCTCCTCCGGGCAGCTCAGCAGGGAGTTGCCGATGGCCTTGACGGCCACCTTCCCGTCGGTGGCGAACCTGGCCGGCGCGCCCGTCTGCCGCACGCCCTCCTCGGCCTGCGCCTTGACCTGCACCGAGCCCGCCTCGACGCGCAGGGCGGGCCCAGCGCCCTCGGGGGCCTCGTCGGCCACCAGCACACGCAGGAACACCGCCGTGCCCTGCCCGGCCTCCAGCGGCGCCCTGGCGCAGCGCGCGCCGCCCCGCACCGGGCGGCACGCCCAGCCGTCCACCGTGCCGACGGGGCCGGAGACGGCCATGCCGTGGCCGCGCCGCAGCGGCGGGACGAGGGTCACACCGGCGGGCAGGCGCACGAAGGCCGCGAGGTCGTCGCTGGGGCTCCCGCCGTAGTTGCGCAGGCGGATGGCCACGATGCCGGGCCGGGCGCGTACGAGGGCGCCGAGCGGGTCGATCGTGGCCCGCAGCCGGGCCCCGCCCGGTGTCTTGCCGGTCTTCGGCGGCACGGGGGCGGGCGGCTCCTCGCTCGGCATCGGCACCGGCACCGGCACCGGCCGCTGCGACACCGGCGGCTGCGCGACCTGCGTGGTCGCCGGCTTCTTGATCGGTTTCTCGTCGGAGACCAGCAGGAGCGCGCCCGCCATCGCGACGCACACGGCCATCCCGCCCGCCACCGCGGCCAGCCGGCCCTTGGACGCCCGCCGCATCCGGCCGAGCACCCGCGCAGGACCGCCCGCGCCGCCACCGGCCCCGGCCGACTTGGCCAGCGCCGCCGCGTAGCCGCCGAAGAGCGGCCCGGCGATCAGCGGCCCGACCATGACGCGCAGCCCGCGGTTGACGTCGGTCAGCTCCAGCAGGACCCCGTGGCACTCCTCGCACCCGCTCACGTGCTCGTCGATCGCCTTGGACTCGCGCCTGGCCAGCCCGCCCCTGACGTAGGCGCCCATCTGGCCGAGCGCGGGGCGGCAGTCCTGCTGCGTCGAGGAGCTGAGGTGCATCTGCAGGTACGCCTGCCGCAGCCCCTCGCGGGCCCGGTAGGCCAGCGCCGCCACGCCGTTGGGCGACAGTCCGAGCAGGGGCGCGACCTCGGCCGGTTTGGCCTTCTCCACCTCGGTGTGCCAGAGCACCGCCCGCCACCGTTCCGGCAGCGACAGGTAGGCCCTGGCGATCAGCGACCTCTCCAGCCCGACGAGGGCGGGGTCGACGAAGGGGGTGCCCGGGTCGTACAGCTCGATCTCGCCCGTGGTCACCTGCCGGCTCTCGATCCTGGAGCGGTCGTAGACCGTGCGGCGCACCACCGTCAGCAGATAGGTGCGGAAGCCGGAGTCGGGGCCGCCGCCCCTGCCCACCAGGTCGAGGATCTTCGTGAACGCCTCGGCGACCACGTCTTCGACCTCGGCGCCCCTGACGAGCTGCCGGGCCAGCGCGCGGGCCGCCGCGACGTGGCGCTCGTAGAGCTGCCCGTAGGCGGCGGCGTTGCCCTTCCTGACCGCCTGAAGCAGATCCGCATCGCTTTGCGGCGACTCGACACCCATAGTGACCTCACGATTACGCGGAGTTGCCTCGCGCAATCATTCCGCACATCCCGTCATGACTAAACCGCGCCCGCGTCTTTGGGCATGGGAGAAGTGCCGACCGGGACCGACCCTAAGCTTGGACGCATGACGGATCGCGACAACCTGCTGGCCGAGATCAAGCGCAAGGCCGTGGTGCACGGCAAGATCACCCTCTCCTCGGGCATGGAGGCCGACTTCTATTTCGACCTGCGGCGGATCACCCTCGACGGCGTGGCCGCCCCCCTCGTCGGCAGGGTGATGCTCGACCTGACCGACGACCTGGAGTTCGACGCGGTGGGCGGGCTGACGCTGGGGGCCGACCCGGTGGCGAGCGCGATGCTGCACGCGGCGGCGGCGCGCGGGCGCACGCTCGACGCCTTCGTGGTGCGCAAGGCGCAGAAGGCCCACGGCATGCAGCGCAGGATCGAGGGGCCGGAGGTGAAGGGGCGCAGGGTGCTGGTCGTCGAGGACACCTCGACGACCGGCGGCTCGCCATTGACCGCCGTCGAGGCGCTGCGGGAGGCCGGGGCCGAGGTGGTGGCCGTGGCGACGATCGTCGACCGGGGCGCCAGGGAGCGGATCACCGATGAGGGGCTCGACTACCGCAGCGTGTTCACCGTCACGGACCTGGGCCTCTGATCCACCGGACCGGGCGGGGGTCAGCCGGCCGAGCCCTTGACGGTGAACGCCTCGCGTTCGCCGGCCTTGCCCGGCTCGCGCGGCTTGCCGTTCTCGGCGACGCGCACCGTGCCGGCGTCGCTGATGACCACGTCGAGCTCGGGCTCGAAGTAGCTGACCTCCTCGCCCCTGCTCATCTCGCGGTACTGCAGCACGTCGCCGCCCGGCACGCGTACCGTCACGATCGGGCAGGTCTCGGCCACGCACTCGATGCGCACGGTCGGCACCTGCGCGGCGGCGCTCTCGTCGGTCGAGGCGGCCGTCGCGGTGTCGGCGGCGGCGCGCTCGGGCGGCTGCGTGCCGAACGAGCCGAACAGCGCGCGCCCGCCCATGACCAAGAGCGTCACCACGGCCCCTGCCGCCAGGACGGCGAGCGCCAGGCGGGCGAGGCCCATCGGATCAGACCTGTGGCGTCCCACGGGGGCAGCGTACCCGTTGGTATGCCGACGTTCGCGTCACTGCTGGATGTCGGACTGCGACCGCATGCGGTGGTGCTTGCCGTTGGGCTCTGGCAGGTTCTTGCCGGCCCTGCGGTGCTTGATCGCCTCGACGAAGATCGGGATCAGCGAGATCAGCACGATGAGGAAGACGCCCGGCAGGATGTACTTGTCGATCTGCTTGGGGTCGACGCTGCCGCCGAGGAAGTGGCCGAGCAGGAGCAGGCTTTCGACCCAGACGAGAGCGCCGATGACGTTCCAGAGGAAGAATCGTTTGGGGGACATCTCCAGCACGCCCGCGACCGGATTCATGAACGTCCGCACAATCGGCACGAATCTGGCCAAAATCACCGCCCTGGCGGGGCCGAACTTCTGGAAGAACTCCTCCGCCCTGACCACGTGCTCCCTCTTGAACAACCGCGAATCGGGTTTGTCGAAGAGTTTGCGGCCGAATCGCGCACCCAGAAAATGACCGAGCTGGGCGCCCGCGACCGCGCACAGCGGTGTGCCGATCAACAACACGGGGAAGGAGAGCGGCGCGATGCCCATTCCCTGCGCCACCGAAGCCGAGCTGAAAATCCCCGCGGCGACCAGGAGCGAGTCTCCGGGCAGGAAGAAGCCCAGCAGCAAACCCGTCTCGGCGAAGATGATCGCCAGAACGCCGACGGTGGCGAATGCCCCGAGAATCGTGAGCCACCACGTCGGGTCCAGGAGATTCCAAAGCCAGTCCACCCCGAGAGCCTACCCGTAGTGAGGACAGGCGACATGACCATCAAGCACGCGTTGTCTCTACCACACGGGGTAGTGAGCCGGGATACTGGGCCTGGCGCGAAGCCGTAACTTCTCAGGGAGATGAATCATGCCTATTGCGACCCCAGAGGTCTACGCTGAGATGCTCGACCGGGCCAAGGCCGGCGGATTCGCCTATCCGGCGATCAACGTGACGTCGTCGCAGACGTTGAACGCGGCCCTGCGCGGCTTCGCCGAGGCCGAGAGCGACGGCATCGTGCAGGTCTCCACGGGCGGCGCGGAGTTCCTGTCGGGCGCGACCGTCAAGGACATGGTCGTCGGGGCGTCGGCCCTGGCGGAGTACGCCCGGGTGGTGGCCGAGAAATATCCGGTCACGGTGGCGCTGCACACCGACCACTGCCCCAAGGACAAGCTCGACGGCTTCATGCGGCCGCTGATCGACATCTCCTTGGAGCGGGTCTCCAAGGGCCTCGACCCGCTCTTCCAGTCGCACATGTGGGACGGCTCGGCCGTTCCCCTTGAGGAGAACCTGGAGATCGCCAAGGAGCTCATCGAGAAGTGCGCGCGCGCCCGGATCATCATGGAGATGGAGATCGGCGTGGTCGGCGGCGAGGAGGACGGCGTCGTCGGCGAGATCAACGAGAAGCTCTACACGACCCCTGAAGACGCCCTGGCCACCGCCGAGGCCGTGGGGCTCGGCGAGAAGGGCCGCTACCTGCTGGCCGCCACGTTCGGCAACGTCCACGGCGTCTACAAGCCGGGGCACGTCAAGCTGCGGCCGAGCGTGCTGAAGGAGATCCAGGAGGCGGTCGGGGCCAAGTACGGCAAGGACAAGCCGTTCGACCTGGTCTTCCACGGCGGCTCCGGCTCGGCGCTCGAAGAGATCCACGAGGCGATCTCGTACGGCGTCGTCAAGATGAACGTCGACACCGACACGCAGTACGCCTTCACCCGGCCCGTCGCCGACCACATGTTCCGCAACTATGACGGCGTCCTCAAGGTGGACGGCGACGTCGGCAACAAGAAGGCCTACGACCCGCGCTCCTACGGCAAGGCCGCCGAGGCCGGGATGGCGGCGCGCGTCGCCGAGGCGTGCCAGAACCTCAAGAGCGCTGGGACGAAGATCTCCTAGCACTACGGAGGCCCGGCGGGTATGACTTGTCCTATGGATAACCTTCTCGCCGGGCCGCCCCCGACTCACCTGCCGGATCTGCCCGAGGCCAGGGAGGCGCTCGAATCCGGGGCCAAGGCCTCCGACGTGGCCGCCCGGTTCCCCGCCTTCCCGGCGGCCTGGGCGACGCTGGCGGAGGAGTACTTCGCGCAAGGGCACGCCGTCACCTCCTACGCCTTCGCCCGCACCGGCTACCACCGCGGGCTCGACCATCTGCGCCGCAACGGCTGGAAGGGCCACGGGCCGATCCCGTGGGAGCACGAGCCCAACCGCGGCTTCCTGCGCTGCCTGTTCGCCCTGTCGCGGGCCGCCCAGTCCATCGGCGAGAAGGACGAGGCCGAACGGTGCCTGCAGTTCCTCAAGGACAGCACGGAAACCGGTTATGACGCGCTGACCAAGGGTTAGCCCTTGGGACGATTAGGCACGTTCGGGTAGTCTCTCAACGCAAGAGCCCCTGTCGCGATTGCGCCAGGGGTTTTCGTTTTTTTGCTCGGGAGACTGAACCATGCCGGCTGCCGTTCTCGTTGGTGCCCAGTGGGGCGATGAGGGCAAGGGCAAGGCCACCGACCTGCTCGGTGGCGACGTCGACTACGTCGTGCGCTACCAGGGTGGCAACAACGCGGGCCACACCGTGGTCATCGGCGACCAGAAATACGCGCTACACCTGCTGCCGACGGGGATCCTGTCGCCGGAGGTGGTGCCCGTCATCGGCAACGGGGTGGTCATCGACCCGGGCGTGCTGCTGGGCGAGATCGACGGCCTGGCCGCCCGCGGCATCTCCGCCGAGCGGCTGCTGATCTCCTCCAACGCGCACCTGATCATGCCCCACCACAAGGCCCTGGACAAGGTGACCGAACGTTACCTGGGCAAGGCCAAGATCGGCACCACGGGGCGCGGCATCGGGCCCGCGTACGGCGACAAGATCGCCCGTATGGGCGTGCGCGTCCAGGACCTGCTCGACCCCGGGATCCTGGCCAAGAAGATCGAGGTCGCCCTGACCGAGAAGAACCAGGTGCTGACCAAGGTCTACAACCGGCGCGGCATCGACCCCGCCGCGGTCCTGGACGAGTACCTCTCCTTCGCCGAACGCCTCAAGCCGCACATCGCCGACACCTCGCTGGTGCTGTCCAAGGCGCTGGACGAGGGGAAGTTCGTGCTGCTGGAGGGCGGCCAGGGGACGCTGCTCGACATCGACCACGGCACGTACCCGTTCGTCACCTCGTCGTCGCCGACCTCCGGGGGCGCCTGCGCCGGCGCCGGCATCCCGCCGAACCGGCTCAACAAGATCATCGGCATCCTGAAGGCGTACACCACCCGCGTCGGCTCGGGGCCGTTCCCGACCGAACTGACCGACGAGATGGGCGACTGGCTGCGCAAGACCGGCGGCGAGTACGGCGTCACGACCGGGCGCAACCGCCGCTGCGGCTGGTTCGACGCGGTGATCGCCCGCTACGCCACCCGCATCAACGGCGTCACCGACTACTTCCTCACCAAGCTCGACGTGCTGTCGGGGCTGGAGCGGATCCCGGTGTGCGTCGCCTACGACGTCGACGGGGTCCGGCACGACGAGATCCCGATGACGCAGACCGACTTCCACCACGCGACCCCCATCTACGAGGAGTTCCCGGGGTGGCGGGAGGACATCACCAGCGCCAAGTCGTTCGACGACCTGCCGCCCAACGCGCAGGCCTACGTGCGGACGCTGGAGGAGATGAGCGGAGCCCCGATCTCGGCCATCGGCGTCGGCCCCGGCCGCGACCAGACCGTGGTCGTCCGCCCCCTCGTCTGACCAACCCCCAGGGGATGGAACACCCATCCCCTGGGCTGCCCGCTCGTCGGCGGGCCGAAAACCCGTGCCCCGGGCGGCATGCGGAGCAGAGGCGGACCCGGGGCGTACGAGTTGAGCATAGATCAGCCTGCGCAACGCGTGACCGGTACGGACGGGACGGCTGGTGGCGGTTCAGGTCAGGACGGCGGCGGTCATGGGGGTGTGCAGGGTCCAGCCGAGGGTGCGGTAGAGGGCCTGGCCCTGGGCGGTCGCCACCAGGATGCCGGTGCTCGCGCCTTTCGAGGCGGCCGTGCCGGCCAGGGTGCCCATGACGACGGTGCCGAGGCCGCGGCGGCGGTGGCCGGCGGCCGTTTCGACCTTGTCGATGACGGCCGTGGTGCCGGCCATGGCGTACTGTCCCCTGGCCGCCACCTCGCCCGCCGCCGTCAGCAGCCGGGCCACCGTGACGCCGGCCCTGGTGGTGACGGCCAGGGTGTAGCCGGGCGGCGCCTGCGGGACGGCGCGGTTCAGGCGGTCAGGGCGGTTCAGGCGGTTGGCTCGGGTTAAGGGGAGGGTGCGGGTCAGGGGGACGGTCATCATGAACTCGGGTTCTTTGACGGTCCAGCCCGGCGGAAGGCAGGGGGCGACGGACTCGGCGGGGGCGCAGAGTTTGAGCCAGGTGCCAGGGGTGGTGAGCCTGGCGGTCAGGCCGTGGAGGATCTCCTGGGTGGGGGCGGCCACGATGTGGCGGGCCACGTGGCCGGGCAGCCCGACGTCCACGCGCAGGCCCCATGGCTCGGGTACGGGTCCGGGGGTCGCGCGGGAGATGGCCCAGCCTTCGACCCACGCCCGAACTGTCGGGAAATGGGCTGATTTGAGAACCTCCGTCATGAATAACAGCCTATGGGCTACGGGTGTCTGGACGACCGGGCGTAGCAGGATAAAAAGGACACGGCGTGGCACCGCCGAACCGTGACCCGCGCCAGGTAGGGTCCCCGGTGTGCGCGTTGAGATACATGGTCACCGGGGCGCTCGCGGGCTGTGGCCGGAGAACACCCTGCCAGGGATGAGCCGCACGATGGAGCTGGGCGTGCATGCGCTCGAGCTCGACGTCGCGCTCACCGCCGATCGACGCCTCGTGCTCACGCACGACCTCACCGTCTCCGCCGTGACGAGCGCCGACAGGCGACCGGTCTACGCGGGCGACCCGCGCTTCCCGTACGTCGGCAAGCCGATCAACTCCCTCTCCCTGGCCCAGTTGCGCACGCTCGACGTGGGCGTGCGGCTACCGCGCCATCCCGACGACCCCTTCGCGCTGACGCAGGTCCCCATGCCCGAGACCCGGATGCCCACCCTGGGCGCGGTGCTGGGGCTGGTGAGCGCCTTCGAGGCCGAGGGCGTGCGCCTGCACGTCGAGCTCAAGTCCGACCCGACCAGGCCCGAGCTGACCCCCGACCCCGGGATGTTCACCGAGCTCGTCGTCGAGGAGCTCGACCGGCACGACCGGCTCGGCAACGCGGCCGTCCTCAGCTTCGACTGGCGGATCATCGCCGCGGCCGCCCGCCTGGCCCCTGACACGCGCCGGTTCGCGCTGATCGAGCCCGACACCCTGCACTGGCACGACGACCTGGGCGACGACGTTCCCGCCGCCGCCGGGGAGGCCGGGGCCACCACGCTCTCGCCGGAGCACGTCATGGTCGACGAGGCACTGATGGGGCAGGCCGAGGCGGCCGGGCTGGACGTGGCGGTGTGGACCGTCAACGAGGCCGGGCTGGCCGGCCGGATGCTGGATCTCGGGGTGGCCGGGATCGTCACCGACTACCCCGACCGGATGCGGGAGGTCTGGCGGGGGCGCGGGCTGGAGTTGCCCGAGCCCGTCAGCCCGCTCAGGCCCGTCGGGGTCTGAGACCCTTCAGAGCCAGCCGTTCCTGCGAAAGCCCCGGTGCAGGAGCACACACGTGGTGATCATGACGGCCAGCACCGCCGGGTAGCCCCAGACCTGCTTGGTCTCCGGCATGAAGTCGAAGTTCATGCCGTAGATGCCGGCGATCATGGTGGGCACGGCCAGGATGGCGACCCAGGACGAGATCTTGCGCATGTCCTCGTTGGCCAGCGCGTTCGAACGGGCCAGCGCCGCCTGCAGGATGGAGCTGCACAGTTCGTTGGAGGACTCCACCTGCTCGCACACCCTCGACAGGTGGTCGCCGACGTCGCGGAAGTACTCGCGCATCTCCGAGGGGATGACGCGGCGCTGCGGCAGCGCGGACAGGGGCGCGAGGAGCGGGGTGATGGCCCGCTTCATCTCCAGCATCTCGCGCTTGAGCTGGTAGATCCGGTTGATGTCGCGGGAGCTGACGTCGGCGAACACCGTCGCCTCGACCTCTTCCAGTTCGAGCTGCATGAGGTCGGCCACCTGCAGGTACTGGTCGACCACGTGGTCGGAGATCGCGTGCAGCACGCCGGCGGGGCCGCGGTTCATCAGCTTGGGCTTGTCCTCAAGCTTCTCGCGGACCACGGTGAGCGGGCAGTGCCGGCCGTGCCGCACCGTGACCACGAAGTCGGCGCCGAGGAACACCATGATCTCGCCCGTCGCGATGATCTCGCTGGTGGCGGTCAGCTCGTCGTGGTCGAGGTAGGCGATGGTCTTGAGCACCATGAACAGCGAATCGCCGTACCGCTCGACCTTGGGACGCTGGTGGGCCTTGACGGCGTCCTCGACGGCGAGCGGGTGCAGCCCGAACACCTCGGAGAGCCACTCCACCTCGGGGGACTCCGGCTCGTGGAGCCCGACCCAGACGAACGCGTTGGCGCCGTCGGAGTCCTTGTTGTGCTCGCGGACGAGCGTGAGCGCCTCGGCGATGCCCGGGGACGCGATCTTCTTGCCCTGGACGTAGGCGCCGAACTCGACGATGGAGTCGGCGGGCGGCACGCGGATCTCACGCACCTGCTGGGGAAGCTGACGCGTGACGCGCGACCGCACGGGGTGACGGTTGATGCGACGGAAAAGCGTGGACGAGCGCATGGCAGTCCCTTTCCGCCCGACCTGGCACGCTCCACGCGCGATGAAAATTCACCTCAATCAACACAAATGCGTGGAGGCACGATCAGGCTGCCGGATTGGAGTGGTCGGGGGCATACAGGATGTACGTGTTCGAGCACGTACTGCTGGGATCACCAGGTTTCATCCCGGACCACCTCCAATCACAAGAGACGCCGCAAAGCCGCCTTAACCTACCACAGGCGGGAGAACCTATCCGACAATACTCTCCGGGGCGGCAGGGGCTCAGGTAGAACTCAACAAAGTTTCCCATCTATTCCGGCGATAGCTGTTCAGCCGCCTCGGAGGGCCGGTACCTGAGCGTGCGACAGGCGGCGGGCCTGCGACAATGGACCGTGTGCGCGTTCTAGTCATCGGATCAGGAGGGCGTGAGCACGCCCTGTGCCGTTCCCTCAAACTCGACCCCCAGGTCAGCGAGCTCCACTGTGCTCCGGGCAACGCCGGCATCGAAGAGGTCGCCACCGTCCATCCCGTCGACCCCGTCGATCCCCCCGCGGTGGCCGAGCTGGCCACGCGGCTACGGGTCGACCTGGTGGTCGTGGGGCCGGAGGCGCCGCTCGTGGCGGGGGTCGCCGACGCCGTGCGCGAGGCGGGCATCGCCTGCTTCGGGCCGTCCGGCGATGCGGCCATGATCGAGGGCTCCAAGGCGTTCGCCAAGGAGATCATGAGGGCGGCCGACGTGCCGACCGCGCGGGCCAGGGCGTGCACCACCGAAGAGGAGGCCGCGGCGGCCCTCGACGCGTTCGGCGCACCGTACGTGGTCAAGGACGACGGCCTGGCCGCGGGCAAGGGCGTGGTCGTCACCGACGACAGGGACAAGGCGCTCGCCCACGCGCGGGCCTGCGAGCGGGTGGTGATCGAGGAGTTCCTCGACGGCCCCGAGGTGTCGCTGTTCGCGCTGTGCGACGGGAGCACGGCCGTGCCGCTGCAGCTCGCCCAGGACTTCAAGCGCGCCTACGACGGCGACCAGGGCCCCAACACCGGCGGCATGGGCGCCTACACGCCGCTGCCGTGGGCGCCCGACGGGCTGACCGAGCAGGTCATGCGGGAGGTCGTGCACCCGACGATCGGCGAGCTGTCGCGGCGCGGGCTGCCCTACCAGGGGGTGCTCTTCGTCGGGCTGGCGCTGACCTCGAAGGGGCCGAAGGTCGTCGAGTTCAACGCGCGTTTCGGCGACCCCGAGACGCAGGTGCTGCTCGACCGGCTGGAGACGCCGCTGGGCGGGCTGCTGATGGCGTGCGCGACCGGCGAGCTGGGGCTCGACCCGGTGTTCAAGGACGGCTCGGCGGTGACGGTCGTGGTCGCGGCGGAGAACTACCCGGACACGCCGGTCAAGGGCGACGTGATCACGGGGCTGGAGCCGACCGGGAACGCGTACGTCATCCACGCCGGCACCAGGCGCGACGGCGACCGCGTCGTCTCCAACGGCGGGCGGGTGCTGACCGTCGTCGGCCACGGGCCCGACCAGGAGAGCGCGCGCCGCAACGCCTACGACCTGGTCGGCCGGATCGAGCTGCGCGGCTCCCACCACAGGACGGACATCGCCCGATGAAGCACCTGCACTCCGGCAAGGTCCGCGACCTCTACCAGACCGACGACGGCCTGCTGCTGATGGTCGCCTCCGACCGGCTGTCGGCCTTCGACTACGTCCTGGAACCCGATATCCCCGACAAGGGAGCCATCCTCACGCAGATGTCGTTGTGGTGGTTCGACCAGCTCAAGGACATCGTGCCCAACCACATCGTGGCCAAGGGCGACGAAGCCCGCAGCGTGGTGTGCAGGCCGCTGAAGATGGTCGCGGTCGAGTGCGTGGCCCGCGGCTACCTGGCGGGCGGCGGGCTGAACGAGTACCGCGCCGGCGGCACGGTCTCCGGCGTGCCGCTGCCCGAAGGGCTGGAGGACGGGTCTCGGCTGCCCGAGCCGATCTTCACGCCCAGCACCAAGGCGCCCATGGGTCACCATGACGAGCCGATCTCCTACGAGCAGGTGGTGGCAGAGGTCGGCGCGGAGACCGCCGAGCAGTTGCGCCGCATCACACTGGCCGTCTACACGCGTGGCGCGGAGATCGCCCGCGAGCGGGGCATCATCCTGGCCGACACCAAGATCGAGCTCGGCTGGGACGCCGACGGGGTGCTGACGCTGGGTGACGAGGTGCTGACGCCCGACTCCTCGCGGTTCTGGCCGGCCGACCAATGGCAGCCGGGGCGTCCGCAGCTTTCTTTTGACAAGCAATTTGTACGCGATTGGCTGCTCTCGCCCGAATCAGGATGGGACAAAACATCCGGAAACCCCCCACCGCGACTTCCTGACGATGTCGTCGAACGCACACGGCAGCGATACCTAGAAGCGTATGAGCGCATCACGGGAGCTCCCTTTAGCGGATGATTCGGCTGGGTCATGTGGTGTTAGCGACTACTGTTGGCCCGATCGAGCCTCGCCGTTGATTTCAAGGAGCCGCACGAAATGGTCCGTTACCGCGTGCGCGGTGGCAACGCACTGCGTGGAACCGCGTTCATCCAGGGCGCGAAGAACGCCGTGCTACCCATGATCGGTGCGGCTCTGCTCGCCGCGAAGGGCCGCACCGTCCTGCGCAACGTGCCGATCATCGAAGACGTCCGCCGCGCGATCGAGCTGGCCGAGGCGATCGGGGCGTACGTCGAGCTGCACGAGTCGGAGCGCACGCTGGTCATCGACGCCTCCAAGGTGGACAGCCCCGTGCTGCCCGCCGAGATCGCCCGGCGCTTCCGCGGCTCGGTGCTGTTCACGCCCGCGCTGCTGCACCGTCTGGGCGAGGCCATCGTCGAGGGCGTCGGCGGCTGCAATCTCGGCAGCCGCAACCTCGACTTCCACTACCTCGGCTACAAGCGGCTGGGCGCCGTCGTCGACGAGGGCGACACCGTCATCCACGTCAAGGCCGCCGGACTGACCGGCGCCACCCTCTACCTCGACACTCCCTCCCACACCGGCACCGAGAACCTCATCATGGCCGCCGCCCTGGCCAAGGGCACCACCGTGATCGAGAACGCGGCGCTGGAGCCCGAGGTGCTCGACGTCATCCACATGCTCACCAAAATGGGCGCGCGCATCAGCGGCGGCGGCACCGGGTTCATCACCGTGGAGGGCGTGGACGAACTGCACGCCGTGGAGCACACGGTGATGCCCGACCGGCTCGACGCGGGCGTGTTCGCGATGGCCGCGGCGATCACCGGGGGCGAGCTGAGCCTGGTGGGCACCGGGCTCGACCTGGGCGTCGTCCGCTACAAGCTGGAGCAGATGGGCGTCGACTTCGCCCGGCAGGGCGCGGTGCTGCACGTGCGCTGCGAAGGCCCGCTGCGGCCCATCAACATCATCACCGACACCTACCCCGGCTTCGCCACCGACCTGCAGTCGCCGATGATGACCGTCGCCGCGCTGGCAGAAGGCACCAGCTACATTCACGAGCGCATCTTCGACGGCAGGTTCGCGCTGGCCGGCGAGCTCAACAAAATGGGCGCCAACGTGGAGGTGGAGGACAGCCGCGCGATCGTGCGCGGCAGGACGCCGCTCACCGGGACACAGGTGACGGCGCACGACCTGCGTTCCGGCATCGCGCTCGTCCTCGCGGGGCTCGCCGCCGAGGGCGAGACCCTGATCGACTCCGGATACCTGATCGATCGCGGACACGCACATCTCGCGGCACGAATGCGTGCGCTCGGCGCGGACATTACACGAGAGATTTCCGAGAGTTAAAAACCGGAAGAAAAGCGTCGTTGAGCTGCTAGAACATCTTGACGGGCGGTCAACCTGAAGGGCTTTCCGGAAAAGTCGGGCGTGACATTACGGCCCCCGCGAGCGATCGTTCCAAAAGAGAGCACTGCAACGGACGGCAGGATGGGACGAACATTGGTCGAGAGGGCCGAAGAAACTCCCCGAGTGTCACGCCCGGGCGCTATGACACCGGACCTCACCATCGGCGTGGTCGGACCCCACGACCTGGTCGAGCGAGTGATGTTGATGGGTCACGCCGCGGCGCCGCTGCCGTGTCGCCTTGTCGCGGCCGCATACCGCGACGAACAGGAGGCGCCCGACAAGGTGACACGGCTCGGTCCCGGTGTCGACGCATGCTTGTTCGCCAGCCCGGTCCCCTATGACCTGGCCAGGCGTTCCGGCGTGCTGACGATGCCCGCGACGTACGTCCAACTCGGCGGAGCAGCACTGGTGGCAGCGTTGGCCAAGGCCGCGCTGGACACCCGCATCGACCCCCAGAGGGTCAGCATCGACGTGGTCAGCAGGGCCGATGTCGAGGAGGCTTACACCGACCTCGGCATCCCCGCCACGGATGTGCACAGCCGCGACGAGCCGGGAGCGACCGGCACGATCGCGGCCTACCACGAACGCCTCGCCCGGCAGGGTGCCACCTCGGGGGCACTGACGTGCCTGCCCGCGGTGGCCGAACGCCTGAACACGGCGGGCGTTCCGGTGATCAGGATCAGGCCCACCTCAGGGGCGGTCCGGACGGCGCTGCACACCGCGGCGCTGCTCGGGGCGCACCACCGGCTGGAGGAGTCACAACTCACCGTCGTCCTGGTGGAGGTGCCGACGCTGCGCGAACCCGTGCGCCGCGCCGCGCCCCGCTACTGGCGCGATGAACTGCGGCTGTCTCTGCACCGGCTGCTGGTCCAGGAGTCGAACCGGATCAACGCCACCGTCTGGCCGATCGACGATCACAGCTACCTGGTCACCGCGACCAGGGGCTCGATCGCGGCGGCCACCGACGGATTCAGGGTGTTGCCGTTCGCCGCCAGGATCAGGGACGAACTGGGGCTGGCGGTCGAGGTCGGCGTGGGCATGGGGCGGACGACGCACGACGCGGAGTCACACGCCAGAGCCGCGCTGGCCCGCACGCAGGCGGGCAAACAGGCACAAGGGTTCGCGGTGGACCGCGAGGGACGGGCACTCATCCCGGCCCCGCGCATGCCACCGGCGGGCTCCGCCACGCTCAAGCCGAAGGGCGTGGAGGTACTGGCCAGATTGGCGGCCAAGCTCGAAGGCGGAGACACAGTGGTCGACGCCGAGGGCGCGGGCAAGATGCTCGGGGTTACGCCTCGTACGGCTCGGCGGTTGCTGCGCACGTTGGTTGACGAGGGACTCGCGTGGCCGCTTCCGCCCAACCGCACACCACAGCCTGGCCGGCCTCGGCAGCTGTATCGGCTGATCGTGGAGAAACTCGGTCCACGGTGACCGATCCCTCGAAGCGCTTCGAGTCCTTCTCGAAGCGCTTCGGGGACGCGTCAGTGCTCGCCGTTTTTGGAAGGGCAATCACCATCCAGTACGGCGAGCCAACGAGACGCCACCCGTCCTACGTGCTTGGGGGCCTTCCAGGGAGACGGCTCTGACCCTGTGCGGGGCTGGGCGCCGTTACGGCGCGCTCTGGGCCGGTTCGCGGGTCACGTGTGGCCTGCCTGGGACCTGAACGTTGACAGATCATGTCGGTCTGGCGAAGTTGTGCACCGACTCTTGTGAACTTATTGGTTGACCCGTGTAGATGAGGGTATGTTCTTCGACGCCCCCGATCGACGGGATTCGGACGGGGGCACCAAATTTTTCAGGCGGCCCTGAAGAGTTCGTCAAGGTGGGTTACCGCGTCGTTGACACAACGATCCACCAACCCCATCGGTCAACGCCTGCAACACTCTCACAGCCCCGCGCAGGCCCCTTCTGAGGCACCTCATCCGCAAGGCCCGAAATCCCCCACGCTGACGGGACATCACCGACAGGTCCATCCACACAAGCCGCGCTAGTCCAAAGTCTGATACGCGCGAGTTTTTGTTGGATGGTGCCGGTATCGTCATGAGCCATGAGTCCAAACGCCCCTGACACTCGGGCTCCGCTACTCGTCTGGACCGCGCTGGCGATCGTCTACGTGGTGTGGGGTTCGACGTACCTCGGCATCATGATCGTCATTGAGACCATGCCCCCGATGCTCAGCGGCTCCCTGCGGTTCCTGACGGCCGCGCTGTTGCTCGGCGGCTTCCTGCTGATCAGAAGGGGCCGGGAGCCGTTCAGGATGTCGCCACGCCAGTTCGGCGGGGCGGCGCTGATCGGCCTGTTGCTGCTGACCGGCGGCAACGGCATGGTGGCCGTGGCCGAGCAGCACATCTCCAGCGGCCTGGCCGCACTGCTCGTGGCGGCGGTGCCGCTGTGGCTGGTCGTGTTCAGAATCGTGTTCAGGGACCGCCCAGCGGTGCTGACGCTGGCGGGGGTGCTGGTCGGGTTCGGCGGGGTGGCGGCGCTGTCGCTGAGCGGCGGCGGTGGCGGTGGCGCCGGTGAGTCGTCCGGCACGCAGGGGATCGTGGTGATCCTGGTGGCCTCGCTGTCGTGGTCGGTCGGCTCGTTCCTGTCGGCCAGAATCCCCATGCCCTCCAACGTGTGGGCGGCCAGCACGATCGAGATGTTCGCGGGCGGGCTCGGCCTGCTGGCGACCGGCTCCCTGCTCGGCGAACGGCTCGACCTGGCCTCGGTGTCCGGGCGTTCGTGGGCCGCGCTGGCGTACCTGGTGCTGGTGGGCTCCCTGGTCGGCTTCACCGCCTACACCTGGCTGCTGGGCAACGCGCCGATCTCGCTGGTGTCCACGTACGCGTACGTGAACCCCGCCGTCGCCGTCCTCCTGGGTGTGCTCGTGCTGAACGAGGACGTCACCACGCAGATGATCCTCGGCGGCGTGGTGATCCTGGTGGGCGTCGCCCTGGTGGTGTCCACCGAGCGACGCGCCAAATCCAGGACGCCGGTGCTGGAAGAGGTCAAGGTCTAGCTCTGCCGCCCCTCTCCAAAGCCCCCCGCCGCCGAAGTGCGGATCTAGCGGGGGAACGCCTTGGCCACCGAGAGGAAGGCGTCGTTCGCCTCCGGGGAGCCGATGGAGACGCGCGCGCCCTCGCCCGCGAACGGCCGCACCGCCACACCCTGCTCCGCGCAGGCGGCCGCGAAGTCGAGGGTGCGCTCGCCGAGCCTGAGCCAGACGAAGTTCGCCTCGGTGGGCGGGATCGTCCAGCCCTGGGCGATGAGCGCCTCACGGACCCGGGTGCGCTCCTTGACCACCCGCTCGACCCGTTCGAGCAGCTCGTCCTCGGCCTTCAGCGACGCGATGGCCGCGACCTGGGCGAGGTGGTTGACCGCGAACGGGATGATCGTCTTGCGTACGGCCGCCGCCACGGGCTCCTGCGCGATCAGGTAGCCGACCCGCAGGCCGGCCAGCCCGTAGGCCTTGGAGAACGTGCGCAGCACGCCGACGTTGGGCCGGTCGCGGTAGAACGTGAGGCCGTCGGGGACGTCCGCGTCGCGCACGTACTCGTGGTAGGCCTCGTCCAGCACCACCAGCACCCGCTCGGGCACCCGGTCCAGGAACGCCTCCAGTTCGCGGCGGCGGACGGCGGTGCCGGTCGGGTTGTTCGGGTTGCACACGAACACCATGCGCGTGTCATCGGTGATCGCCTCCGCCATGGCATCCAGGTCGTGTTTCTCCTCGACCAGCGGCACCAGGACCGACTTCACCCCGGCCAGGTCGGCGAGCAGCGGGTAGGCCTCGAACGAGCGCCACGCGTACACGACCTCCACCCCGGGCTCGCCCACCGTCTCGAAGAGCTGCTGCGCCACGGTCACGGACCCGGCGCCGAGCGCGATGTGGCCGAACGGCACGTCGAACCGCTCGGCGATGGCCTCGGTCAGCTTGATCGCGCCCGCGTCGGGGTAGCGGTGGATCTGCCGCGCCCCCTCGGCGATGGCCTCGATGACGGACGGCAGCGGGCCGTACGGGGATTCGTTCGACGACAGCTTGTATGACCGCCCGTCGGGGGCCGCTACGGCCTTGCCCGGTTTGTACGGGGCCATGGTGTCCAGGATCTGGCGGAAACGAGGCATGGCCTAACTTTAGGAGCAGCGGCACCGTGCGGCATCACCGAGGCACCCTCGGGGGGTCGATGCGCGGAGTTACTCTTTGAGGCTGCGGAGCATGGGCGGGTGGAGGAGTTCGGCGGGGCCGCGGCGGTAGAGCTTGGCGGGGCGGCCGCCGTCTCTGGTGGTCGTGGCGCCCGTCTCCACCAGGAAGCCCCCCGCTTTGGTGACCTTCCTGTGGAAGTTTCGAGGGTCGAGGGGGCGGCCCCAGACGATCTCGTACACGCGCCGAAGGTCCGCCACCGTGAACTCCGGCGGGCAGAAGGCGGCCCCCAGGGGGGTGTACTCCAGCTTCGCCCTGGCGCGTTCGACGCCGTCGAGCATGATGCGGCGGTGGTCGAAGGCCATGACCGTGAGGGAGTCGACCGGCTGCCAGCTCATGTGGGCCTTCTCCGAGGCCGGGAGGTCGGGGGCCAGGCCGAGGTAGGCGACGCTGAGGACGCGCTGGCGGGGGTCACGGTCGGGGTAGCCGTACGTCTGGAGCTGCTCCAGGTGGACGGGGGCGCCGGGCAGGCCGGCTCGTTCCGACAGGATGCGGGCGGCTGCGGCCGGGAGGTCCTCGTCGAGCTGGATGAAGCCGCCCGACAGCGACCAGCGACGCAGGAACGGCGGGTTGTCGCGGCGCCACACGAGGGCGCTCAGCGCATGACCGCGTACGGTGAGCACGACCAGGTCGACGCTGACCGGGATGCTCGGGACCATGGACGGCACGTTACACGCAGTCGTGGGCGGCAAGCGAACCGTAGGTCCACCGCGGGTCTACGTGAGGATCCGGACGTGTAACGGCTCCGTGGTCGCCTGCCCGGAAGGGATCTTGACCCCGATCCTCACCCATTCCCCCGCGGGCACCTGGGACCAGTCGAACGGCACCCAGGCCGTGGACATCCCCTCCGGCAGCTCCTCCAGCGGATCCTCGTCGAGCCACCCCACGGAGGCGACCACGAGCTCCTGCCTGCCGCCCGACCACTCGACGGTGACGGTGCTGTTCTTGAAGTTGTAGCCACGCACCTCGATCCCGTCCCGGACGTCGCGTGCGCGCCGGATGGCGTCCACGGCGATCGGCCGCTGCCAGTCGGTGGTGATCTCCTTCTCCAGGGACGGGGTGCCGCAGGTCATGAAGTCGCTCCACATGTAGGAGACGACCTTCTGGACGTACCGCCCGGTCATCGTGACGGCCTGGTCCAGGCGTTTCTTGTCGGTCTTGCCGCGCGTCCCCTGCGGCGCGCACGGCTCCTTGCCGGACGGCTCGAACGCCTCGACGTTCGCCCAGAGCTGCACGTCGTGTCCGGCCGCGACCATCTCGTCGCGGGCCGCCGCCATCTCCCGGTAGTAGTCGCGCGTCGACCCGTGGTAGGCCGTGTTGTACGTCGACTCCCCCACCTCGGACCGCAGCCGCTCGTCGACCTCGTTGTCGCGTTCGTCCGGCCAGAACAGGCCCACCTTGCCGGTGCCGCGGCTGTCCTGCGGGGCGATGATGCCGACTCCCGTCTTGGCCAGGGCCTTGAACCCCTCGGCCACCTGCTTGGGCGTCCGCCCGAAGGCCACCCGTTTGCGCGCGTCCATGTAGGGGCTGATCAGGATGGGCTTGCCCGGTAACTGCTGCTCGACGATCGTGTGCTGGTCGGTGTAGACCTCCAGCGTCGGGTTCGAGGCCAGGGTGTCGGACATCTGCACCTCGAACGGCTGGTACACGCCTCCGAGCGAGTCACGGTCGGCGAAGCGGACGCCGTAGTCCTGCAGGATGCGCCGCGTCAGCGTGGTCAGCGTGCCGATGTGCTTCTTGTTGGCCCTGAGCTTGTTGTCCTGGTCGCGCGGCGCGAGCGGCAGCGCGGGGAAGATCCGCATGCCGAACTGGTCGCCCAGGTCGAGCAGCTCCTTCAGGCTGTCCTTGTCCGAGCCGGCCACCAGGATCAGGTCGTAGGAGGCCCCCTTGCTGGAGAAGTCGCAGGTGGCGTCGTCCGAGCCGTCCGGCTGCGTGATGATCCGGTAGTAGATGCGGTTGCCGGCCTCGATGGGGCGCTCCATCTTGGAGCAGCGGAACAGGTCGGGGCCGAACGACTCGTCGGTCCTGAAGACGTACGTGCGTCCGATCCGGTTGCCCGGGTTGGCCTCGCGCAGGTCGCGTTCGGCCGCGTCGTGGCAGGTCAGGCCGTCCTCCTGACAGGCCTTGTAGAGCGGGTCGAGCTCGCCGTCCCTGTCGAGGATCTCGCCGCCGTCGGAGACGGTGCGGAACTGCAGGCCGTACCCGATCCTGATGATCGTGTCGCCGCCCACGTCGTGGATCTCGCGGAGCTGGTTGCGCCAGGTGCACGGGTTCGACTTGGGGGTGATCCAGTAGCCGGTGACGGCGTAGGGGGCGCGCTCCTTGGTCTCGAACGTTCCACACTGGTCGGTGAACTCGCTCACTTGAGGCGTCGGGTCGGTGCGCGACGGCTTCGGCGCGGCGGAGACCGTGGGGGCCGGCTTGTCGTCGGAGGACGGCAACACGACGATCACGGCAGCGACCACGGCCACGATGGCCACGCCTGCGACCACGAGAAGCCAGCGCACGTTCAGGAACCCCTACCCGCCCTCGACGACTACGGCTTGACCCCGGCCCAGGACTCGAGCTGGGCGACGAACCGCTTGGCCGAGTTGGGCCAGTGGTGGTTCGCGCGGGCCGCGGCGTAACCGCGTGCCCCCTGCGCCCTGCGCTCGCGTACGTCGTCCCGGAGGGTGAGCACGGCCTGCGCGACCGCCTTGGGGTCCTCCCATGGCACCACGACTCCGCTGTCGTAGCGCTCGACCAGCTCGACGGCCCTCGGCGACGGGGTCGTGATGACCGGGATGCCGTGCGCCATGTATTCAACGATCTTGGTGGGCATCGAGTGCCGGTAGTTGGGCTCGTCGTGCAGCAACGACAGCCCGGCCAGCGCCCCGTCGAGCCGCTTGAGCGCCTCGTCGTTGGGCATGAAGTCGCGCCATTCCAGCACGCCCTCGGTGACGGCCTGGTTCAGCATGGGACGGCTCTGCGGGTCGGCGTACCCGATCAGCTCCACGGCCACCCGGTACGGCTGCAGCAGCCTGGCCACCTCGACGGCCTCCGTCACACCCCGCGCCCTGGACAGCCACCCCAGGTAGACCACGCGATCGTCGCCCGGGGGCGTCACGTCGTCGGGTACCCAGGTCTCGTTCGGCACGATGGGGTGGGCGTGCTTGAACCGGCCCGCGTACGCCGTCTCGGCCAGCATCAGGTTCATGTGGCGCTCCGCGGTGCCTTCGAGCACGCGGGCCAGGAACCGCACGGGAGGCCGCAGCGGCGAGGGCAGCCAGGGCTTGAGCGAGAGCGTGGCCGGGGTGTCCTCGTGGACGTCCCACACCACGGGCGGCCTGTGGCGCACCCCCCACACCGCGAACAGCAGCTCGGGGTCGTGGACGAGGGCGAGGTCGACCTTGTCACGCATGCGCTTGAACACCCGCCGGGCGGCCCAGACCGCCGACATGCGTTTGCGCTGTGCGGCGCGGGGAAGATCGACGCCGGTGACCCAGGAACGCGGTACCACCCCGAAGGCCGTGAAGGGGGCGGCATACGTGACCTCATGACCGGCATCCACGAGGGCACGAATCTGCCTGTGCAGAATCCGAGCGTCCTCGGGGTTATGCACCACCGTCATGACGAGCACGTGCACTGCGAGCAACCCTCCGTCGCTACAGCCGCTCGACGCGTTCACCCTCGGCGAGCACGCCGCGGGTGTCGAGAACGAGCCTGGCCTTCGCTTCGACCATGTCGAGGTCGAACGCCGCGTGCTGCTGCATGAGCAGCGTCACGTCGGCGTTGGTGACGGCCTCGGCCAGATCCTCTTGACGCGGCACTGGCGTGCCGTCTACCGACCACTCCTTGACGTACGGGTCCGCGAACGTGAGGTCGGCGCCCAGCTCGAGCAGCGCACGCGCCACTGGCAGGGCCGGGGTCTCACGATCGTCGGCGATATCCGGTTTGTAGGTGACGCCGAGCATAACGACTCTTGCGCCATTTACGGGCTTCTTATGCCGGTTCAGCAGCCGCTGTACGCGAGCGACCACATAAGACGGCATCCGCTCGTTGATCTCCTGCGCCAGCTCCACGAACCGGAACGGGTAGCCGAGCTTGCGCACGGTGTAGGACAGGTACGACGGGTCGACGGGGATGCAGTGCCCGCCGACGCCCGGACCGGGCAGGAACTTCTGGAAACCGAACGGCTTGGTCGCCGCGGCCTCGATCGACTCCCACAGGTCGATCCCGAGCTCGTCGCAGAAGATCGCCATCTCGTTGACCAGGGCGATGTTGACGTGCCTGTAGGTGTTCTCCAGCAGCTTGGCCATCTCGGCCTCGCGGGTGCCGCTGACCGGCACCACCTGCTCGATGAAGCGCCCGTAGAACGCGGTCGCCCTGTCGCGGCAGGTCGGCGTGTAGCCGCCCACGACCTTGGGCGTGTTCCGCATGCCGAACTTGGGGTTGCCCGGGTCGATGCGCTCGGGCGAGAAGGCCAGGTGGAAGTCCTCGCCCGCAACGAGACCCGAGCTCTCCAGCAGCGGCCGGGCCACCTCGTCGGTGGTGCCGGGCCAGGTGGTGGACTCCAGCACGACGAGCGTGCCCTTGCTCAGGTTGCGAGCCACGGCCTGGGTGGCGCCCTCCACGGCCGACAGATCGGGTCGGTGGTCCTCGTCCAGCGGGGTGGGCACGCAGATGACGATCGTGTTGCTCCTGGCCAGCACGGTCTCATCGAGGGTGGCGCTGAACCCGTTGGCCAGCATGTGCTCGAGGTCGGCGTCGGTCAGGTCATCGATGTAGGACTGCCCGGCGTTGAGCGCGTCGACCTTGCGGGGGTCGACGTCCACGCCGACGACCCGCAGGCCGGCGGCCACTGCCTCTTTGGCGAGCGGCATGCCGACGTAGCCCAGGCCGATGACAGCCAAGTCGATTTCTGTCACAGCGGGACCTTTGGGAGCCGGAGACAACACTTCATGGTCGCAAAGGTTATCTCAACTCCACCTAGCTCACGCCTAATGCGACGGAAACCGTCACAACAGACAGCTAACTTGAAGGTCATCATTCTGCTAGCGACCGATACAGAGCTTGATATGTCGCCGCGACGCGGCTCCACGTTCGCTTCGCGGCCACCTCCGCGCGACCCGCCTCGCCCATCTCGGCGCGCTTGGCGGGGTCGGCCTTGAGCCCCCCGAGCGCCTTGGCCAGCGCCGCCGGATCGCCCGCCTGCACCAGCATTCCCGCGCCGTCGGAGCCGACGAGCTCGGAGAGCGCCGGCAGGTCGCTGAGCACCACGGGCTTGCCCAGCGCCATCGCCTCGACGGGTTTCAATGGCGTAACAAGTCGGCAAACACGCAGGTCCTCGCGAGGACAGACGAAGATGTCGATGGCGTCCTGCGCCTGCAGCGCCTCCTCAGGGCCGACCCGGCCCGGCAGGATGGCCTGGCTCAGGCCCAGCTCCTCGACCAGCTCAAGCAGGTTCGGACGCTCGGCGCCGTCGCCGACGATGAGCACCCGCACGGGGTTGCCCTCGTCACGCAGCAGCGCGGCGGCGTGCAGCAGGGTGGCGAAGCCCTCATAGGCCACGATGCTGCTCACCGAGCCGACGACGATCTCGCCGGGCTCGATGCCGTACGCGGTCCTGAACGAGGCGCCGTCGTAGTGCGCGGTCAGCAGCGAGTCGTCCACCGCGTTGGGCGCCAGGTGGATCCGCTCCCTGGGCACGCCCCGCTCGACGATCTCGGCGGCCATGGTCTCGGCCAGCGTGACGACCGCGTTGGCCTCGCGCATCAGGAACGCCTCGCGCTCGCGCTGGAGCACCTGGCGCTCGCTGCCGACCCTGATCGGGTCGCGCGAGGCCCAGGTCTCCTCCAGGAAGCCGCGCACCTCGTAGACGTACGGCGTGCCCGTCCTGTCGCGCACGGCGTGCGCCACGGAGCCGTTGCGGTGGTCGGTGGCGGCGTGCAGGATCTGGGGCTTGAGCTCGGCGACGAGGTCGGTGACGGCGTCGGCGCCCTTGACCATGCGGCCGTGCATCTCGAACGGGATCTCGCCGTGCCCGTCGGGCAGCAGCCGGTAGTAGGGGATGCCGTCGATCTCGTCGAACGGCGACGCGTCCACGTGCCCCTGGAACATCGGCCAGCCCCAGCTCGTGGCCACGTGCGGGTCGAGCCCCGCGGCCTTCTGGGAGGTGACGATGCGGTGGGTGCGGACGGTGTAACCCGCCTGCGTGTACGGCAGCGCGTTGGTGACCAGGTGCAGCACCCGGCCCTCGACCCGCTCGGTGACGGCCACCTTGGACCCCGGCGGGATCGGGTCGGGACTGATCGCGGCCAGCTCGCCCCGGTAATAGGCGGCCCTGCGCTTGATGAACGGGTACTTGGTGTGGGCCTCGAGGACGGCGGCGGCCTCGCTGACCCGGCCGGCGTTCCAGTGTTCCTTGGCTTCGTTCCATGGACCCTTGACCACGCGCATGCCGAACTTGCGCACGGCCCTTCTGGCCCTGCGCGCGACCGGCCAGGCGACGCTGCCCACGACGGGACGCAGCCGGGGCGGAAGTGCCTCGGCCGCCGCCTGGGCGACGCGGACGGGGTCGGACTTGACCTTCGTCACGACGACGCGGGAGACGATGATCGGGTGCTGGACGAAGCCCTTGAGAAGTCCACCGACGCCGGCACGGGCGGACTTCGCGGAGACCTTTGAGGAGTCTTGACGACTGGCGTCGGATGCCACGCCGTGACCGTACCATAGGCAACGTTTTTCCCCTTCCGCTATGAAAGGCGAGGTCAATGAGGGAGAACCCCCTGGTCCTGCACGTTCTGGGCGCTCGTCCCAATTTCGTGAAAGCGGCCCCGGTGGTGCGAGCACTCGATGAACTCGGCGTGCGGCAGGGCATCATCCACACAGGTCAGCACTATGACGCGCTGATGTCGGACGTCTTCTTCGCCGATCTCGGCCTGCCGGACCCCGTGGCGAACCTGGGTGTCGGCTCCGGCACCCACGCCAAGCAGACCGCGGCCCTGCTCGTCGGCCTTGAGGAGGTCGTCCAGGAGCACGAGCCCGACCTGGTCGTGGTCTACGGCGATGTGAACTCCACGCTGGCCGCGATCCTGGTCTGCGCCAAGCTGGGCGTGAAGAGCGCGCATGTGGAGGCGGGGCTGCGCTCGTTCGACCGCGGCATGCCCGAGGAAATCAACAGGGTCGTCACCGACGCGCTTGCCGACCTGCTCTTCGCCACCTCACCCGAGGCCCTGTCGTTCCTGGCGAACGAGGGCGTGCCCGCCTCCAAGGTGCACCTGGTGGGCAACCCCATGATCGACAGTCTGTTCTCGGCCCTGCCGTCGCTGGACCCCGCGCCCGTGGTCGAGCGGCTGGGCATTCCGGGCCGCTACGCCGTGGCGACCCTGCACAGGCCCGCGAACGTCGACTCGCCCGAGGCCGCGAAAGAGCTGGTCGACGCCGTGCTGGAGGTCTCGCGCCTGATCCCGCTCGTGGTGCCGATCCACCCGCGCGGCAAGGCGCGGCTGGCCGAGGCGGGGCTGGTCGACGGGGAGTCGGTCAGGGTCGTCGACCCGCTGGGCTATGTGGACTTTCTCTCACTTGTCCGAGGCTCGGCGCTGGTCGTCACGGACTCCGGCGGCGTGCAGGAGGAGACGACCATGCTGGGCGTCCCGTGCCTGACCGTGCGGCCCAACACCGAGCGGCCGATCACGATCACGCACGGCACGAACCGCCTGGTCACGCCCGCGCTGCTGCCCGCGGCTGCGGAGAAGGCGCTGGCCGACGGCGCCACCACGCCGGCCGGCGAGCTGCCGGTGTTGTGGGACGGCAAGTCCGGGCCGAGGATCGCCACGGTGATCGCCGCCTGGCTCAAGGGCGACAACCTCGCCCCGGCCTCTCAGGGCAAACGCCCCGAATAGCGGAGATATCCGCCGTACGATGACGTCCGACAAGAACCCGGATAAGCGGGTTCTCGTCGGGCCCTCCCCAAGCGATAGGCGCACCACCATGGCAGAGACCCCGGAACAGCCCGAGTTCCAACGCCTCGGACCCGTCAACTGGCTGCCCGAGGAGCGCAAGCTCGTCGAGCGATACGAGACCGAGGTCAGGGAACTGCGCAGGCGGCTGGAGATCGCCGAGGCCAAGGCCGCGTACGCGACGTGGAAGCTTGAGGCCACGCAGGCCAAGCGCACGTTCAAGCTGGGCGAGGCCCTGGGCTCGAAGAGCCCGGGGAAGATCGTCGAGGCGGTCAGGTCGAAGGAGAAGGCCCCCAAGCCGCCCATCCCGGTCACCGAGGCGATCCAGACGGCCGGCAACCGGCCGCCGCTGGTCGAGGTCCTGCCGGTGAAGTGGCCGAAGGGGCCGGTCAACAGGCCCGACCTCAAGGTCGCGGTGATCCTGGACGACTTCTCCCGCATGGCCTTCCGCTACGAGTGGGAGCAGATCGAGTTCGGGCTCAAGGACTGGCCGGAGATCTTCGCGGAGAACCGTCCCGACCTGCTGTTCTGCGAGTCGGCCTGGCACGGGAACCAGGGCCGATGGCGTTACCAGATGACCGGCACGAACGCCCCCAAGGAGCCGCTGCGCGACCTGGTGGCCTGGTGCAAGCGCGAGGGCATCCCAACGGTCTTCTGGAACAAGGAGGACCCGCCGAACTTCGACTTCTTCATCGACACGGCCAAGCTGTTCGACTACGTGTTCACCTGCGACGGCGACATGCTGCCGAAATATCGGGAAATTTTGGGACACGACCGGGTGGACGTGCTGCAGTTCGCCGCCCAGCCCCGCGTCCACAACCCGATCCAGCAGAACAAGGGCCGGCTGCACGACGTGGTCTTCGCCGGGATGTACTTCCGCAACAAGCACCCCGAGCGCCGCGAGCAGATGGAGACCGTGCTCGACCCGGTCAGGGAACTGGGCCTGCACATCTTCGCGCGCAACGGCGAGGTGGACGAGAAGTACGCCTGGCCGGAGAAGTACCAGCCGCACATCGTGGGCGAACTGCCCTATGACCAGATGCTGGCCGCGTACCGGATGTACAAGGTCTTCCTCAACGTCAACTCGGTACTTGATTCGCCGACCATGTGCGCCCGCCGCGTCTTCGAGTTGTCGGCCTGCGCGACCCCCGTCGTGTCGGGGTGGTCGCGGGCCGTCGAGGAGACCTTCGGCGAGCTCATCCCCATCGCGCGCGAGCCGATCGAGTCCTACAACCAGGTCCTGCACCTGATCAACAGCCCCGAGCTGCGGGCCAGGATGGGCCACCTGGCCATGCGCGAGGTGTTCGACAAGCACCTGTTCTCCCACCGCGTGGACCAGATCCTGCAGAACCTGGGCCACCAGGTCGAGTCCAGGTCGCGCTCGATCTCGGTCGTGCTGCCCACCAACCGCGCCGCCCAGATCGAGCACGCCATCTCGTCGGTGGCCAAGCAGATCCACCGCCCGCTGCAACTCGTCATGGTGCTGCACGGCCTGGACATCGACCCCGTGGTCGTCGCGGACAAGGCCCGCATGGCGGGCGTCACGGACGTCGTCGTGCTCCCCGCCGACCCCGAGATGTCGCTGGGCGCGTGCATGAACCTGGGCATCGCCGCCGCCGAGGGCGACCTGATCGCCAAGATGGACGACGACAACCTGTACGGCGAGCACTACCTGTCGGACCTGGTCCGCGCCTTCGACTACTCCGACGCCGAACTCGTCGGCAAGGGCGCCCACTACGCCTACTTCGAGGGCAGCGACACCACCATGCTGCGCCTGCCGGGGCTGGAGCACCGCTACTCGTGGCTGGTGCAGGGCGGCACGTTCCTCGGCAAGGCCGACCTGTTCCGCTCCTACCCGTTCCCCGACCTCACCCGGGGCGAGGACACCAACCTCGTACGGCGGCTGAAGGAGGACTCCGTCAAGATCTACTCGGCGGACCGCTTCAACTTCGTCTACTGGCGCAGCGCCGACACCTCGATGCACACCTGGCAGGCCGACCACATCAAGCTGACCCGCAACGCGCAGTTCTCCTTCGTCGGCCGTCCGGACGCGCACGTCCTCATCTGAGTCCCTATCATGACCATCGTCGGCGCAAGCGGACGAAGGATGCGGGTCCTTACAGATGCACACGAGCCTTGCCATAGAGCGGCTGGACCGGGTTCCGGTGTCGGTCACCCTGACGCCGGGCCTGTCGATGCTGGCGTTGATCACCGACGCGCTGTCCGGCCGCACCCGCGGCGCCCCTGAGGGCTGGCGGCGCTCGGTGCGGGCGGCCGTCAAGGAGCGCGACGAGACGGTGCTGCGCTCGCTGGCGACCCCGGGGTTCAGCGTGCTGCCCGACGTGGTGCTGCCCGGGGAGTTCACCCGCGACCTGGCCGTGTCCGAGCAGGTGGAGATGCTGCGCGACCTGCCTGGCGACGATCTGCTGCTGGAGCTGGACACGCTCACCGACGGCCGTCCACCGCCCCAGTGGCGTCAGGCGTTCGACGACCCGCGCCGCTGGCTGCGCGGCTACGCCGACCTCATGGAACAGGCGTGGTCGGCCATGCGCCCGGTGTGGGAACGCGCCCGCCCCCTGTTCGAGCGCGAGGTCGGACGGGTCGCGGTGGCCGCCGCCCGCAGGTCGCTCGACCTCGTGCTCGACGACCTGCACGCCAACTGCAGGTTCAGCGACGGGACGCTGAGCTTCCCCGACTTCGAGCCGGAACGTTTCGCCATCGGCCCCAGATCGCTGGTGCTGATGCCCATGCTCGCCGGCAGGAACGCGCTCATCGCCCGCCTCGACGGCCCGGAAGCCGTCTGGATCGGCTACCCCCTGCCCGGTGCGGACGCCCCGCGGGGCGAGCCCGACGACAGCCTGGAACTCATCGTCGGGGACGTGCGCTCGGCCATCCTGACGATCCTGGAAAGGCCGCTGACGATGGGCGCGCTCGCCAGGCGCGTCAGGTACGCCCCGAACGTGGTCACCTACCACTGCGACCGGCTGGAGTCGGCCGGGCTGATCAGCCGTCGACGCCACGGCAGAGAGATCCACGTCCAGCGGACGCCGCGCGCCTCCGCGCTGGTGGGCCTGTTCCACTGAGTGGGCGCTACGTGGCGGCCCTGGCCAGGTTCTTGTCGGCGAGGTTGGCCAGCTCGTACAGGCCCTGCGGCTTCACCTTCTGGCCGACCACGAGCATGCTCATGACCACGGTGCCCCGCCTGATCATGACCGAGCCGATCTGCGCGTTCTTCTTGCCGCCCGCCGCGGAGGTGAGGTAGGCCCGCGACTCGTCGCCCTTGGCGGGCATGTTCAGCGTCTTGGTCTTGTAGGAGACCCGCGTGCCCGCGACGTCGGCCGTGTAGTCGGAGCACTGCTGCGGCAGCGGCTTGGGGAAGGTCGCCTTGGGCAGCGACACGATGGCCTGGGTGATCGAGCCGCGCTCGGCGGCGAAGGCGATCACCGCCGCGGGCGCCTTGGCCACGTCGGGCTGGGCGGCGTCGAGCTGGGCGGCGCCCGCGCACTCCGGGCGCTGCAGCTTGGCCTGGCGGACGGCCGCGAGGCCCTCCTGGGTGGACTTGAGCGAGCCGAAGGCGCCCAGCTCGGGCCCGTACGCGACGTGCATGCCCTTGGGGGTCGGCAGCAGCGCGCTGCGGAGCTTGGCCGTGTCGGCGGAGGACGGCGGCGACACCGGCGTCGCCGCGACGGGTTTCGACGGCTCCTCGCCGGACGAGCATCCGGCGATGACCGTCATGCTCAGAAAAATGCCGGAAATCGCCTTAAGCATGGACTCTCCAATTCACTCTGGCGGCATTATCAAATACGCTAGAGGAAAGGCAGAGTAACGAGCTGAGTAACGTCGCTATTCGCGGGATTCAGTAGTTTTACGAATGATTTCCGATTCGGTGCTGTTGGGCGTTCCGGCAGTGCCGTCTGACGACGTCACCGGGGTTCCGCCATTGAGCAGCGCCCTGGCCACACCGAGCCCCGCGCCGCCCAATGTGAGCGCTTTCGCCAGCATTTCCTCGACGCCCTGGGCGCCGTTCAGCACGACCATGTGGTCCACGTTCCCGAATGCCTTCGCGCCCGCCTCCACGACCTCCGGCCAGCGTTCCGCGAGCTGCTGGGCGATGACCGCCTCCTGGTTCTCCTTCAGCGCGTCGGCTCGCGCCCTGATGGCCACCGCCTCGGCCAGGCCCAGCGCCTTGGCCGCCTCGGCCTCGGCCAGCCCGCGCGCCTCGGTGGCCTGGGCCTCGGCCTCACCGGCGACCTTGGTGGCGGCGCCCTCGGCCTCGCCGCGCAGCCGCACGGCCTCCGCGTCCGCGGCGGCGGCCAGCTTGACCTGGGAGGCCTGCGCGGCGGCACGCAGCTCGGTCTCCCTGGCCTCCGCCTCCGCCTGGGCGATGCGGGCGTCGCGCTCGGCCTGGGAGAGCGTCACGGTCTCGTACGCCCTGGCGTCGGCCGGCTTGCGCACCTGCGACTGCAGGCGCTGCTCGGCGAGCTGGGCCTCCAGCTCGGCGGCCCTGGTCTCCTGGACGACGACCTCCTGGCGGGCGGTCGCCTCCGACAGCGGCCCCGCCTGGCGGGCCGTGGCCTGGGCCCGGTCGATCTCGGCCTGGTAGGCGGCCTCCTTGATCTGGGAGTCGCGGCGGGCGGCGGCCTTGTTGGCGGCGGCGATCTGCTCGGCCTCGGTGGCCTCCTGGTCGCGCTGGGCCTGGGCGATGCGGGCGGCGGCGGAGATCTTGGCGGCGTGCGGCTTGCCGAGGTTGACGATGTAGCCGGTCTCGTCGTCGATCTCCTGGATCTGCAGCGAGTCCACGACCAGGCCCAGTTTGCTCATCTCGTCGGCGGCCGAGGCCCTGGTCTCGCTGGTCAGACGCTCGCGGTTGAGTATGAGGTCCTCGATGGTGAGGTTGCCGATGATCGAGCGCAGGTGGCCGGTGAACAGCTCGTGGATCGCGCTGGTCATGAAGTCCTGCTGGTCGAGGAAGCGGCGGGCGGCGTTCGCGATCGAGGACAGGTCGTCGCCGACCTTGTAGATCACCACGCCTCGGATGTGCACGGGGATGCCCTGCTGGGTGACGCAGGAGACCTGGAGGTTGGCGGCCCTGGTGTCCAGCCGCAGGCGCCTGGCCGCCTGGAACCCGGGCAGCACGGCCGTGCCCTTGCCTGTGATGATCTTGAAGCCGAGGCTGTCGAGTCCCTCGCCGCGGCGGCGCGCCCCCAGGCCGGAGATGATCAGGGCCTCGTTGGGCTCGGCGACCCGCCACACGGCCTTGAACAGCAAAATCAGAACGACGACCGCGACGAGGACGCCGGCGGTGACGATGAGGAGCTCGGCGGACATCGTGGGGCCTCCTTAGACGAGTGCCTTGGCCACGTAGACGGTTCGCGGGGGGAAGTAGTCCACGACGACGACGATGGAGCCGACGACGATCTCCTCGTCGGAGACGCTCGGATGGGCGTAGAAGGCCTCCACGCCGCCCCGTACCGGGATCATGACCTCGCCGACGAGCCCTGGGCCGATCTTCCCCGTGACCCTGCCCTGCTTGCCGACCACCACCCGGCTCCCTCTGTCTGGGAAATCCTGTTGCGACGTTTCGGACGCTACTCCAAACAGGCATTCGCGGTAATAGGCCCTGCAAAATGTTTCTCGAACCGCTGCGCGCCCCTGTGCGGCATTTCGCCGGGCTGCTGAGGATCACGCCATGAGCCTGACCCCGCGCGCCCTCGGCATGAGCCGGCCCATCTCCCGCCGCGACTTCTTCGACGGGGTGGCTGTCGGGGCGCTGGGGAGCGTGGCAGCGGCCGGAGGATCTGAGCCGCCTCAGGACGCCGTCCCCGCGCCCCGGCCGTTCGAGGTGCGCGGCGGGACCGCGCAGGCGCTCAGCGTGCCGCACGCGCTGCGGGACGGGCGCTTCTGGCGGCATGCGGGACCACCGGTCCCGACGGGCGAGAAATACGATCTGGTGGTGGTCGGCGGCGGGCGCAGCGGCCGCGGCGCCGCGCGCGAATGGCTGAGACGTGATCCGCGGGCCCGGGTGCTCGTCCTGGACAACCACGACGAGATCGCGGACCGGCCGCGCGGCCCCTTCCGCGCCGACGCCGTGATGTGCGACGCCGAGACGTTCGGGGCCGACACGTTCGTCAGCCTCACCGCGGACTGGATCGGCCGGCTGCCGATCGCGCCGGACGCCAGGCGGGACCTGCGCGCCCTGCACGGCGATCCGCCCGACTGGTTCCCCTGGCTCTCCCCCGAGGGCAAGCAGGAGCGGCTGGCCGAGCTGACCTACTCGCGGTTCCTGCTGGAGGTCTGCGCGGCCCACCCCGACGTCGAGCGGTTCTGCCGGACCATGTCCAGCGCGGAGTGGGCCTACGACACCCGGGCGTTCGGCGCGATCGACGCGTGGGCGACCGGCTATCCGGGCTTCGACGGGCTCGGGCTCGACCGCGCCAAGCCGTCGCGGCTCAACTCGCCCACCGTGCGCGCCGCCGGCGGCGATCCCGAGCCCGCTGCCGACGTCCCCGTGCGGATGTCCAGCCCGGTGGTGTCGGTGCGGGAGGGGAGCGTGGGCTACTTCGACGGGCACCGCGTCAGGACCGTCGAGGCCGGGGCCGTGATCCTGGCCTGCTGGAGCGCCGTCGTCCCCTACCTGCTGCCCGGCCTGCCCGAGCACCGGAGGCGGGCGCTCAGCAGGGCGGTCAGGATGCCGCTGCTGCAGGCCGACGTGCGACTGCGCGACCCTCGGGCGTGGCGGCGGCTCGGCGCGCGCCGGGTGCGCTGGACGGGCGCGTACTGGTGCGCCTGCGCCTTCGACCCGCCGGACACCGTGCGACTGCTGGCCGCGCCCTGCCGCTCGGAGCTGGGGCCTGACGCGGGGGCGGCGGCGGGCAGGCAGGAGCTGTTCAGGACGTCGTACGAGCGGTTGGAGCACACCGTCCGCGACCAGCTCGCCCGGCTGCTCGGCCCCGTGGGCTTCGACCCGGCGGGCGACATCGAGGCGATCGCCGTGCACCGGTGGGGACACGGGCGGGCCCCCGAGTACTGCCGCCCCTGGCACGCGTTCTACCCCGACGGGCCGTTCCCCGCGGACGCGGCGCGCGGGACGTTCGGCAGGGTCGCGATCGCCGGCTCCGACGCGGCGCCCGTCGGCCGCTCAGGCGCCGCCGACGCCGCCGCCGTGCGCGCCGTGGAGGAGTTGTGGCGATGAAGCCGAAGTTGTGGCGGCGGATCTTCGTGATCGGGCTGCTCCTGTGGACGGCCACGGTCGCCGTGACGGCCTGGACGGGCAACTCCAACCTGGTGCCGACCGTGGTGCTGTTCGGCAGCTTCCTGGTGCCGGTGACGTTCGTGGTCTGGGCGTACGGGCGGGGCCGCTCACCCGGGGTGACGGTCGAGCGGCTGTTCATGGCGTTCGTGGTGGGCGGCATTCTGGGCGTGCTCGGCGCCTCGCTGCTGGAGAGCTGGCTGGTCCACCCGTCGATCACGATGTACGTGCTGGTCGGCCTGATCGAGGAGGGCGTGAAGCTGGCCGCGCTGGTGTTCGTCACCCGGCACATGGAGCGGCGCTTCACCAGGGACGGCGTCGTGCTCGGCGCGACCGTCGGCTTCGGCTTCGCCGCCTTCGAGAGCGCGGGGTACGCCTTCAACGCGCTGTTCTCCGCCGACGGGCTGTCGCTGGCCCAGCTCGTCGAGACCGAGGTGCTGCGCGGCATCCTCACCCCCGTCGGCCACGGCCTGTGGACGGCGATCACCGGCGGCGCGCTGTTCGCCGCTGGCGGGCGGCTCGCCTCGGCCCGCGTCGTGCTGACCTACTTGGGCGTCTCGGCGCTGCACGCGCTGTGGGACTCGATGACCGCCATCGCGATCGCGATCACGCTCGTGCTGACCGGGCAGCCGTGGCAGTTCCGGGAACTCCGGATCGGCATGGTGCCGCATGTGACCGACTGGCAGGTGCACGTGTTCACGATCGTGAACTGGGCGGGGCTCATCGTGATCTCGCTGGTGGCGCTGGTTTGGCTGTGGAGGATCGTCGCCTCCACGCGCCGGGAGCCCCAGATTCGTCCCAATAATCACGGTAATGAACGTGTTCCCCCCACTGCGCCGGACGCATAATCGGTGCTAGTCTCCTGTGCGATCTTCCGGAGGTGTATTTACACAAGGTGTGGAAATGCCCCCGACTCGAGGTTGGGACATGGGCTCGCGAAACCGGTCAATTCGGTTCAAGATCTTCTTATTACTGCTGCTACCCCTTCTGTCTCTGAGCGCGCTCTGGGGTTTCGTCCTCAACCTCACCATGGGCGACGCCCAGTCACTGTTCCGCGCCGACACGCTCTACCAAACTGTCGGCGTCACCTCCACCGACCTGGGCTTACAGTTACAGACCGAACGGGCGCGTTCGGCGGAGGCGCTCACTACGCGTGATCTCAACGAGGTGCTCGGCGGGCAGCGCGCCCGCACCGACAGGTCGGTCGCCGACTTCAAGAAGGCCGTCGGCCAGGCAGGCGAGGCCATCAGCGGCGACCTGGTCCGCCCCGTCGAAGACCTGACCGCCGCCCTTGACCGGCTCGGCCCGATCAGGAACGACATCGACGGCGGCCTGGGCTCCCGCCTGGCCGGACTGAACGAGTACAACCGCATCCTCGACGCGGTCTTCATGGTCTTCGACCACCTCGTCGTGGTCTCCGACCTGTCGATCTTCCAGCAGGCCGCCTCGCTGCAGGCCATGGGTCAGGCCAGGGAGTACATCGCCAGGGAACACGCGCTCGTCATCGGCGCGCTGGCCGACAGCCGGCTCACCGAGCCGGAGATCGCCGCCTTCACCGAGTTCGCCGCCTCCAGGAAGTTCCTGCACTCGCGCGGACTCGCCGGTCTGGACGTGTCGCTGCGCAGGCCGTACGAGCAGGTCTTCGCGACCGAGCCGTTCGCGACCTTCAGCACGATGGAAGCGCGCGTCATCAAGACCGGCGCGCCTCCACCCGACCCCGACGCCTGGAACGCGACGGTCGACAGACTCACCACCCAGCTCGACACCCTCGGCCTGGCCTCCGCCGAGACCCTGGCCGGGCGCACCTCGGAAGCCGCCACCGGCACCGTGGCCGAGATCTCCCTCGCGGGCGGCCTCGGCTTGATCGCGGTGCTCGCGTCGATCATCATCTCAGTACGCTTCGGTCGTCGCCTGGCCGGAGAACTGGCCGGGCTGCGAACCGCCGCGGTCGAGCTGTCGCAGGAACGACTGCCCGGCATCGTCGAGCGGCTGCGCAGAGGCGAGGACGTCGACGTGCGGAAGGAGGCCAAGGCGATCAGGGTCAGCGGTTCTGCTGAAATCAGCGACGTGGCCAAGGCCTTCGGTTCCGTGCAACGCACCGCCGTGACGGCCGCGGTCGGCCAGGCCGCGCTGCGGCGCGGGGTCGGCCAGGTCTTCCTCAACCTCGCCCGGCGCAAGCAGGGCCTGCTGCACCGCCAGCTCGCGCTGCTCGACGGCATGCAGCGGCGCACGCACGACCCCGACAGGCTGGAAGAGCTCTTCCGTCTCGACCACCTGACCACGCGCATGCGCCGGCACGCGGAGAGCCTGACGATCCTGTTCGGCGCCGCCCCGGGACGCGCCTGGCGCAAACCGGTGCCCGTGGTCGACATCGTCCGCGCCGCCGTCGCCGAGGTCGAGGACTACACCAGGGTCGCCGTCGAAGCCATGCCGCCCGGCGCGATCGACGGCACCGCCGCGGCCGACGTCACCCACCTGGTGGCCGAACTGGTCGAGAACGCCACCATCTACTCGCCGCCCGACACCAACGTCCAGGTGCGCGGCGACATGGTGAGCAACGGCTACGCCATCGAGGTCGACGACCGAGGGCTGGGGCTTTCCTCCGACGAGTACGCCGCGTTCAACGCGCTGCTGACCAACCCGCCGGAGTTCGACCTGGCCGACAGCGACAGGCTGGGCCTGTTCGTGGTGGCCAAACTGGCGGAACGACACGGGATCAAGGTCCTGCTGCGCCGCTCGCCCTTCGGCGGCACGACGGCCATCGTGCTGGTACCGCGCGCGATGGTGACCGAGCAGGCGGCCCTGGAGGCCGGGGGCGGCGACGACAAGGCCGCGCTGCCCAGCCGTACGAGGAAGAAGGCCCTCGCGGTGGTGACCTCGGGGACCCACGCCGGGCTGCCCAGGCGGGTCCGCCAGGCCAATCTGACGCCGCAGCTCAACGAAGCGCCGCCGGAGAAGGCCGAGCAGGAGCCGCAGCCCGAACGCTCTCCCGACGAGGTACGCGACCTGTTCTCCGCCTTCCAGCGGGGAACCCAACGCGCCCGAGAAGAAGCCTCTGAGGAGGGGCCATGACTAAGGGGGATGCATGAGTGCGCCGACCACCAACAACACCGGTGAGCTCAACTGGCTGCTTGACGACCTTGCCACGCGAGTAGCGGCGGTGCGCCAGGCGGTCATCTTGTCGACCGACGGACTGGCAGTGGGCTATTCCAAGGGGTTGGCAAGGGAGGACGCCGAACACCTGTCGGCTGTGGCGGCCGGGTTCCAGAGCCTGGCCCGCGGCACAGGACGCCATTTCGGCGGCGGCGAGGTGCGGCAGACCATTGTGGAGATGGAGTCGGCGTTCCTGTTCGTGACCGCGGCGGGACAGGGCACCTGCCTGGCCGTGATCGCCGATGCGAACGTGGACGTCGGCCACATCGCCTACGAGATGGCGATGCTGGTCAAGCGGGTGGGCCAGCACATCACCACCAACCCGCGCGCTGGAGCGTCATGAGCGATAGCCCGCAGTGGTTCGATGAGGACGCGGGGCCCATCGTCCGGCCTTATGCTCTCATCCGTGGTCGGACACGTTCCTCCGGGGACATGTTCGACCTCGTCGCGACCGTGCGCGCGATCGGTGAGACACCCGGCGATCTCGGCCCGGAACAGCAACTCATCCTGCGGGCGGCGCGTCAACCGATCTCGGTGGCCGACATGGCCGTCGAGCTCGACCTGCCCGTCGGCGTCGTCCGGGTGCTGCTCGGCGACATGCGTGACCACGGCCTCATCTCGGTGACGTCGCCCTCTGCCGGAGGGTCGCGGTCGAATGAGCGCATTCTCAAGGAAGTGATCAATGGACTCCGTGCTCTCTGAGGACCCCGTCGCGTTGAAGATTCTCATCGCAGGGGGGTTCGGCGTCGGCAAGACCACACTTGTCGGGGCCATCAGCGAGATCAAGCCACTGCGCACGGAGGAGGTGCTCTCCGACCGCGGAGTCGGCATCGACGACCTCGACGGCGTGGAGGCCAAGTCCACCACCACCGTGGCGATGGACTTCGGCCGCATCACCATCCGCGACGGGCTCGTGGTGTACCTGTTCGGAACACCCGGCCAGGAGCGGTTCTGGTTCATGTGGGACGAACTATCCTACGGCGCGCTGGGCGCGGTCGTGATCGCCGACACCCGGCGGCTGACCGACTGCTTCCCGTCGGTCGACTACTTCGAGCAGCGCGGCACGCCGTTCGTGGTGGCCGTCAACTGCTTCGACGGGGCCGCCAGTCACAGCGTGGACGACGTGCGCATCGCGCTCGACCTCGACGACGACGTCCCGGTGCTGCTCTGTGACGTGCGGCGGCGGACGTCGGCCAAGGAGGTCATGGTCACCCTGGTCGAGCACTCACTGCGAACGCTGACCTCGGCCAACTGACCTCCCTGAGGGGCGACCCGGCGGACTCAGAGCGCCCTGAGTCCGTTGATCACCTCTCGGAGCAGGCTCTCCGTCGCGGCCGTGGCCTTCTCGTCGCGCGGCGGACGCACCGCGACCAGCTCGTACTGCAGCAGGTCGCCCAGCAACACCCTGATCACGCCGACCGGCAGGCCCAGATCCGAGGCGAGCTCGGCGACGGGCCTGCTCTGCGCGGCGAGACAGCTCAGCACCCGCCGGTGCTGAGCTCCCAGCTCCGCCTTGGCCGGAGCCGACTTCCCCGACAAGGCGACGATCGCCAGCAGGTCGAGCGCGGTGGACGTCGGCCTGGTGCGGCCACGGGCGACCGCGTACGGGCGCACGACCGGCCCCGCCTCGTCGTCGACCCACTCGTGCTCGCGACTCACGATCGCGCTCCCCCATCCTGATCACTGTCCTGCCGCCCACGCTGCCAGCCGGACTGGAGCGAGGACAACAACGCCCTGGCCTCCTCAGGAGAGCGCTCTTCAGTCGACGGCGCAGCAGGGGGCGGCGCTTCCTTGAGCCGCTGCGGCAGGCTCGCCTGCCGCTCGCGGCGGGGCAGTCCCGGGTTTCCTCCGGTCTCCTGCTGTTGCTGCTGCGCCGAGCGCTTGGAGGTGCGGACCCGGCGCGGCAGTTCCCCGTGGCCCGTCGTCGTGGAGACGGGAGCGGCGGGGGGCTCCTGCCTGACCACCGACACGGAGACCGACTCGAACTCCATCGGCTGCACCGGAGTCGCGATCGGCTCGACGAGCGTGGCCGGCACCAGGACGATCGCGGTCGTGCCGCCATACGGGGAGGGCTTGATCGTGACCTTGACGCCGTGCCTGGATGCGAGCATCGCGACCACGGCGAACCCCAGCCGCTCGGTCTGCGACGGGTCGAAATCCGGCGGGCTGGCCAGACGGGTGTTGATGGCCCTGCGGGTGGCCTCGTCCATGCCCAGGCCGCGGTCCTCGATCTCGACGGCGAAGCCCCTGCCGACCATCTCGCCGCGCACGGAGACCTCGTTGCCCGGCGAGGAGAAGGAGGCCGCGTTCTCGATCAGCTCGGCGAACAGGTGCATCAGGTCCGCCACCGCCGAGCCGGACAGGCCGCTCTCGGGCATCGGGTAGACGCGGACCCGGGTGTACTCCTCGACCTGGGCCGCGGCGCCGCTCAGGACGTCCTCCATGGGGATGACGCCGCGCCACCTGCGGCCCGCCGCACCGCCCGACAGCAGCACCAGGCCCTCGGCGTGGCGGCGCATGCGCGTGGTCAGGTGGTCGAGCTTGAACAGCCGCTCCAGCGCCTCGGGCTCCTCCGTCTGGCGCTGCATCTCATCCAGCAGCCTGAGCTGGCGCTGCAGCAGCGACTGGCTCCGCCTGGCCAGGTTGCGCAGCGCCTCTGACACGCCCTGGCGCAGCCTGGCCTGCTCGACGGCGGCGTCCACGGCCGTGCTCTGCACGCTGTCGAACGCCGTGGCCAGGTCGCCGACCTCGGTGGTCGGGTTGTGGCCCACCGTGATGGGCGGCGCCTCGGTCGCGATGTCCACGCTCTCGCCCTTGCGCAGCTTCGCCACGACGTCGGGCAGCCTGATCTCCGCCAGGTCCAGCGCCGTGCGGCGCAGCGCCCCCATCTCGCGGGTGAGCCTGCGGCCGACCCTGACCGAGATGAACACGGAGAACACCACCGCGATCAACCCGAGCGCGCCGGCGACGGCGGCCTGGATCACGATGGCGATGCCGGCCGGCTCCATCCTGGCCAGCAGCTTGTCGCCGGTGCGCCAGACGATCTCGCGGTACTCCTTCTGCACCTGGTCGGCGATGCCCTGCCACAGGTCGAGGTCCACGCGCTGGCCGGAGGTGTAGCTCTCCAGCAGGTTCTCCATCGTGACGTAGCGCGAGGAGTAGTAGAGCTTCTCGAACGGGGCCCGCAGCTCGGTGTCGAGGTTGGCCATCGCCTTGGGGAACAGGTAGGTCCTGGTGCCGTCGATGGCGGCCAGCATGTGGACGTCGTGCATGCCCACGTTGCCGCCCGAGGCCATGATCAGCGCGTGCTCGCGGCTGAGCAGCTCGCGCACCTCGTCGGCGGCGATCAGGCCCTGCGCCTGGAGGGCCAGTTCCAGGTCGGTGCTGACCGTCAGCCGGGAGTACAGCAGGTGGACCTCGTTGGCGATCTTCGAGAACTCGCTGACGAGGGCGCCCGGGGTGAACTTGCGGTCGTCGACCTTCCGCCTGAGCTCCGGCAGCCGGTCGACGGTCTCGAACACGACCTGGAGCTGGGCCTTCATGTCAGCGGTCAGGGCCGACTGCGTCTCTTCGAGCGCCACCCGCTCACGCAGCGTCTTCCTGTTGTTGTCCACCTTGGCCCGCGCCTTGGACAGGGCATCGGGGTCCTTGGAGATGCCCGCCAGGAGCTCGGCCGACGCCAGGCGCTCGGTCTGGAGGTTGCCGACGAGGCCGTCGGCGTTGTTGATCACGTTCGTCCAGAGGGTCTCGACCTTGAGCAGGCTGAGAGCCTCCTCGGACGTGGTGCTCGCCGCGAAGCCCCACAGTGCTACCAGGGATACCAAAGGGATGACGAGCAGCGTCGAGATCTTGAATCTGATGGATCTGCCCGATGCCATGACACCCGCTCCCGGATAGAAGATCGCGGGAGAGAATAGCACCGAAACGGGTGGGTTTAAGATCGACTTGCGATAATTCTGTGATATGCGGGGAAATTTACGCCCTTGACCGGCCCTTCAGGGCGGCTATGCGGCGGTCCTGACGACCTCTTGAGCGGCGGCTTGGGCGGCGGCTTGGGCGGCGGCTTGGGCGGCGGCTTGGGCGGCGGCTTGGGCGGCGGCTTGGGCGGCGGCTTGGGCGGCGGCTTGGGCGGCGGCGCCACGCGGGTGCCACGCCTCGGACTGCCTCCTGACCGCGCTCTCAACGGGACCCCGCCGCCACGTCAACAGCACCAACCAGCCGGCCAGCACCGCCAGCAACGCCACCTCGGACCCCAGCAGCAACCGCTCCACGAGCCCGATCATGACCCGGTCGCCCGGCAGAGCCACGTACGTGATCGCCAGGAGCCCGAACCCTCCGGCCAGAGCCACCCACTCCACCACGCGCGCCACGGGCTTCCAGGCGACATCTGAGGCCAGTCTGGAGACCATCAGGGCGCCGGCGGCAGGGAGGCTCACGAAAGCCGCAATAGAGACGTACCGGTGGATCTGAGCCGCCAGATCGAGGTCTGCGCCGAAGGGGGTCGTCGGGATGAGCGCCGCCACGACCAGCGCGCCCGACCACACCATCAGCAACCGCTCGGGCATCCCTCTCACCGGCGCCCCAGCGGCCCGCAGCCCGGCCAGCAACGCCAGGGACCCGACCCCGAGCACCGCCATCGCAACCCCCGTGACCCCTCCGCGGTCGGACACGGCGTACTCGCTCACGGTCGCGTTCACGGGGTCGAGGGCGGAATCAGGGCCCAGTTGGCCGATCACCACCGCGACCACCGCGAACAGGATCGAGCCACAGGCGACGAGGGGATAGATCCTCTTCACTGCGGTCATACCCCCAGCTTCCCGCCGCGCCCCCTCCCCCCACATCCGGCGCACCCCTACCCGTCCCCTGACCCGACCCTGAGATGACTCCCATGTAAGCCACCCACCGACCCGAGCTGTCCGAGTGCGGGGGCGGGCGTTTTCCCATCCTTTACGGCGTCGCCAAGCGGGCGCCACCCACCGACCCGGGTGACCGGCCTTCCAGGGTGACGCTCACCCGCCTCACCGCCGCACCGCCGTAACGGCGCACGGTCACCGGCTTCTTCGCACAACCGGACACCCCTCGCGAACCCAAAAGAGCCGCCGTTCTCCCCAACGCCAGGGAGGACGGCGGCTCTGCTGCCCGGCTTAAACGTCCAGGCAGTACATCCAGCCGTAGTCGGGGACGTAGCAGCGGTACCAGACATCACCGGGAGGCATCGCCTGCGCGGGCGCGCTCGCCATGCCGATGGTGACCACGGTGGTGACGGCGAGGAGGGAAAGAGCACATGCCCGGCGCACCCGGGCCTTCATCGAAGTTTGGGATCTCATGCCCCTCATGCAACACACCGCCACTTGGAACCATCTTGGAACTGACTGCACACGATCGGCGGGGAACGTCAGTCCAGGATGTGGGTGGTGGCGCGGGTGTAGCGGGTGCGGATTTCGGGGGCGGCTTCGCCTTCGTACGTCTGCGTGTCCTCCGAGTGCCAATCCGGTGTGGTCACCAGCGTCGCGGCCTGGTGGGCGGCGCCGTTGGCAACGTACTCGGCGGGTGGCGGCACCATGATCGGGACGCCGAAGATGGTCGGGGCGATGCGCCGGACGGCCTCCGAGCGGGCCGCCCCGCCGATCAGGAGCACCCGTTCCGGCCGCATCGCCAGCGCGTCCAGGGCGTCGGCGAGGCCGCAGAGCATGCCCTCGATGGCCGCCCGCGCCAGGTGGGCCCGGGTCGAGGTGGCCAGAGTGAGCCCGTGGATGGAGCCCGTGGCGGTGGGCCGGTTGGGGGTGCGTTCACCCTCCAGGTACGGCACCAGTGTGAGCCCGTCGGCTCCCGGCGGCGCCTGGAGGGCGAGGTCGCTCAGCTCGTCGAGGCCGACTCCGGCGATGCGGGCGGCGGCGTCCATGACGCGGGCGGCGTTGAGCGTGCACACCAGCGGCAGGAACCGCCCCGTGGCGTCGGCGAATCCGGCCACCGCTCCCGTGGGGTCGGCGCTGGGCGTCTCGGCGACGGCGAACACGGTGCCGGACGTGCCGAGCGACACCACGACGTCACCCGGCCGCGCGCCCACACCGAGCGCGGCGGCCATGTTGTCACCGGTGCCCGGAGCGATCAGCACCCGCTCGGCAACGCCACCGAAACCCGCCGCACCACCGAAACCCGCCGCCAGGCCACCGCCCGGCAGACCCGTGCTCCCTGGAGAAGCGCCTGCGCCGGTGCCGGAGGCCGCGCCCACCTCGTCCGTTGGGCCCAGTACCCGGGGCAGCAGCGGCACCGTCCCGAAGGCGGCCTTCAGCAGGTCGGGGCGGTAGGCGCCCGTGAACGGCGACCAGTAGCCGGTGCCCGAGGCGTCGCCGCGGTCGGTGGTGAGGTGGTCGAGGGGTGGCGTGGGCGCGTCGGCCCAGGCCGCGGCGTCGAAAGGACCGGAGGCGAGCGCCCCCGCCAGCCGCCACGTCAGCCAGTCGTGCGGCAGGCACACCGCGGCCGTGCGGCGGGCGTTGGCGGGCTCGTGTTCGGCCAGCCACCGCAGCTTGGTGACGGTGAACGAGGCCACGGGCACCGAGCCCACGGCGTCGGCCCAGGCCTGCGGCCCGCCGAGTTCGGCGGTCAGGTCGAGGGCGGCCTGGGCGGAGCGGGTGTCGTTCCACAGGAGGGCGTCGCGTACGACGTTTCCGCTCTCGTCCAGACAGACCATGCCGTGCTGCTGCCCGGCGACGCTGATGGCCGCCACGTCGTCCAGCCCGCCGGCCGCCGAGATGGCCTGCAGTAAGGCGGCCCACCAGTGTGACGGGTGCACCTCGGTGCCGCCCGGGTGCGGAGCGCGGCCCTCGCGAACCAGCGCGCCCGTCTCCGCGTCTCGAATGACGACTTTGCAACTCTGCGTGGAGGAATCGACCCCAGCGACCAGCGTCACCCACGAACTCCTAACAAGTGCTCCAGCGCAAGCTGGTTCAGATGGGTGAAATGGTATCCGTGCCAGGCCGCCGGCCCAGGATCGAAGTCGGACGGCGTCTCGCCGTGGTCGAGGGTGGACGGGCCGGGTTCGTCGGCGTCCGGATTGGTCCCGAAATTTCGGACTCTCTTGCGATAAATTAGGGACGTCCGAATATTGGCCGAGCCCGAAACCCGCACTTCCGCCGTACGTGACAGTCCGTGGTCGTCATGGACGCCGTGCTCCGGCAGATCGGCCAGATCGCCGCCATGGACGGCCGGCCAGTGCCGGCTCTCGGAAAGGGCGGCGTCCCCGAACGGGACGCGTGCCTGCCGGCCGGCCGTCCGCAGACCGAGCGCGAATCGATCGCCAGGGGGTGGCTCGAACATGTTCCGATGCTCCCCTGGCGATCGGTTGTTCACAAGCCCGATGGATCGCGCCCCACGCTGATCTCTTCAGCGATCTTGCGGATCTCCGCCACCTGGAGGCCGGGAGCCTTGGGCAGATGGAGCAGCAGCGCCTCCATCACCACGGGCACCGGCTGGCCGGCGAACCGCCCCGCGATGCCGTGAACCGCTCTGAACAGCGCCTCTTCGGTGTCGTGCATGGGCAATCTCCTTCGTCGGGTACCGGGAGAACGCTACGGCCTCGGCAGAACAGTTTGCCCGCTCATCCCGCCAGCGTGTTCCCACCGGACTTGGAATCTGGCCCGCCCCAATTTAGTTGCACCCTCATATAATTCTTGATGGGACTCTTGTCAGGGAGGGGAACACCATGCCGGTCCAGCGGCTCAATCACGCGGTCCTCTACGTCCGCGACGTGGAGCGCAGCGTCGCCTTCTACCGCGAGGCCCTCGGCTTCGAGGTCGTGATGGGCATGCGGGGCGCCGCGTTCCTGCAGGCGCCCGGCTCGACGAACGACCACGACCTCGGCCTGTTCGAGATCGGCGCGGCCGCCGCGCCCTCGCCCGCGGGCCGCACCTCCGTCGGCCTGTACCACCTGGCCTGGGAGGTCGACACCCTTGAGGAGCTCGAACGGGTCGAGGCCAAGCTGATCGAACTCGACGCGCTCGTCGGCTCCACCGACCACAGCACGACCAAGGCGCTGTACGCCAAGGACCCCGACGGGCTGGAGTTCGAGGTGTCGTGGCTGGTGCCGGCCTCACTGCTGACCGACGAGATCCTCGCCGGACGCGCCGACATCCGGCCGCTCGACCTGAAGGCCGACAAGGAGCGGTACGGCGCCAGGACCATCGGCGGCGTCGGCGTGTCGATTCCGGGATAAAGGTACCGTTAGGTATATCCGACCTCCATCTTCCACGGAGACGGTCATGCCAAGCGACCCTGATCACGTACTCGACGCCATCGACGGTGTCGTCGACGAGTGGGAGACGCTGAGCGCGGACGCCATGCGCTGGGCGCCTCCGGAGAGCAAAAGTCCCGATCTCATCACCGAGGTGACGGAGATCTTCAGCCCGCTCGCCGACGCGTTCGCGCAGGCGCTGCGGCCGGTCAGCGACGCGTTCGAGCGCGTGATGCACGCCTTCGAGGACGACGACTAACTCGTACGTCGCCTCGGTGTCCTGCGCGGATAGGCCTTGGCCGTCTCGGCCAGGCGCACGGCGTGCTCGGCCTGCTTGCGCCAGTGTCCGTAGGCGTCGCCGCGCTGGGCCAGCCGATCCAGCTCGCTCATGGTGCTGAGCGGGATGAACGCCGGCTCGGCGTCCCGCCACGGCGTTCCCGGCAGTGGCATGAACGTGTGCGTGTGGATGCGGGCCCCGAGATCGGCCAGGTCGGAGGCCAGTTCGAGCGAGGCGGCCTGGTCCTGCTCGCTTTCGCCTGGCATGCCGAAGATGAAGTCGACGTTCGGCCTGAACCCGTGTTCCACCGCGATCCTGACCGCGTCGCGCACCGGCGCGGTGTCATGCCCGCGTCCGGAGGCGGCCAGCACCTGGTCAGAGCCGGACTGCGCGCCGATGATCAGGTTGTCGTTGGCCACGTAACGCCTGAGCAGCCGCATGGCCTCCGGGGTGACGTGCTCGGGACGCACCTCGGAAGGGAAGCTCCCGAAGAACACCCGGCCGTGCGGCGGCAACTCCTCCTTGACCCCGGCCAGCAGCTCCTCGACCGCGCCGAGGTCGGGATCAGGGCCAGGCGAGCCGTAGGAGAGCGAGGTCGGCGTGATGAACCGCACGTCGCGCAGGCCCTTGGCGACCATGCCGCGCACGTGCTCACGCACGCTGGCCACCGAGCGGTGACGGAACTGCCCGCCGAACATGAACGGTGTCTGACAGAAACGGCACGTATAACGACACCCGCGAGTGATCTCGATCGGCCCGTGCCTGCCGGCGAACGAGGGGAACGCGTCGAGCGGCAACTGCGGCGCCGACCCGGTGCGTAGCGCGACCCCGTCGGTGTCCTTGACCGCCAGCCCGGGGACCGAGGTGAGCGGCCGGTCGTCCTGGAGCGCCCGTACGAGGGAGATGATCGTCGACTCCCCCTCGCCGATGCCCGCCAGGTCCCAGCCCGCGTCGATGACCTGCTGCGGCTCGGCGGTGGCGTGCACCCCACCCGCGATGTGCAGCCCCCGGCCGCCGCTCAGCGCCCTGACCTGGGCCAGCTCGGCCGCCATCGCCTCGGCGTCAGGGGAGTAGAACGACCACAACACGAGCACCCGCTCGGCGCCGCTGTCCGCGATGTGCGCGGCGGTCTCCTCGACGGTGGTGCCGAGCCGCAGGTCGTGCTCCACCCCCGCGGTGTCGAGCGCGGCGAGCAGGGCGTGCACGCCGTACGTCACCGCCTTGCGGTATCGGACCACCACACTCACCGTCAACGCCACGCCCGGCAGCGTAGTCCATAGATTGAGGGTCATGACCGGCCTGGGAACGCTGATGCGCCACCTCCACGAGCTGATGGACGGCGCGATCGCCGACATCTACGCCGAGCACGGCCTGCCCGAATACCGCCCCCGCTTCTCCCCCGTGGTGCGCACGCTGGTGGAACGCGGCCCGATGACCATCCGCGACGTGGCGGAGGCGATCGGCGTGACGCACTCGGCGGCCAGCCAGACCGTGATCCAGATGCGCCGCTGCGACCTGGTCACCCTGGAGAAGGGCAAGGACGCCCGGCGCCGCATCGTCCACCTCAGCCAGAAAGCCATGGCGGCGCTGCCCCTGATCGAGGCCGAGTGGGCGGCGACCGAGCGGGCGGTGCGTGAGCTGGACGCGGAGCTGCCCATGCCCCTGGCCGACGTGCTGCGGGCGGCGGCGCAGGCGCTGGAGCGCCGCCCGTTCCGCGACAGGATCGCGCGCATAGACCCCACAACCGACCGCCAAGCCCCAGCGCCCGACCACCAGAACCCCGCGACCAACCAGTAGGCCCCATACCCGAGCACCACAACCCCGCGACCAACCATTAGAACCCCGCGGTCGACGGCCAGAACCCCCAAACAACCGTTAGAATCGCGGCATGACCTGGCGACATTGATCCATAACCAGGGGCCGGCGCGGGGCGCGCGGGCCTCCGAGGCGGCAAGCACTCGGAGTCCCTGCTCGTTCCCCCGGAAGGCCTCACATGCTTGTCGCGAAGCTGTACGCGTATGCGTTCCTTGGCGAGTTCGTTCTGCTCTACCCGGTTTACACGCTGTTGTTCACCGACGCCGGGTTGTCTGTCGCCGAGACCTCCTCGCTGTTCGTCATCTGGTCGGTGACGGGCCTGGTGCTGGAGATCCCGTCCGGCGCCTTGGCCGACAGGGTGTCCAGACGTCTGCTGTTGTGCCTGGGCCCGCTGCTGACCGGCCTGGGTTTCGGTCTGTGGACCCTGTTCCCGTCCTACTGGGTGTTCGCCCTCGGATTCGTGATGTGGGGTGCCGGAGAGGCGCTCATCTCCGGCTCGTACGAGGCACTGGCCTATGAGGAGTTGGAGCGGCGGGGGCAGTCGGGCCGCTACGCCGCCGTCATGGGCCGGGCCACGGCCGTCGGCCTGGTCGCCGACGCGGCGGCCATCGGCCTGGCCGTGCCGGTGTTCGCGGCCGGCGGATATCTCGCCGTGGGTGCGGCCAGCGTGCTGGCGTGCGTGTTGTGCGCCGTCACCGCCCTGACGCTTCCCGAGCACAGAACGTCCGGCGGCGAGGGGGAGAGCTACCTGGCGATCCTCAAGTCCGGAATCTCCCAGGCGCGTACGGATCGGGGTGTGCTGCACGCGCTGCTGCTGGTCACGTTTGTGACGGCGATCTGGGGGGCTTTGGAGGAGTACGTCCCGTTCTTGGGGGCCGAGACCGGCGTGGCCAAGACGACCATCCCCCTGCTGATCCTGGTGGTCTGGATCGGCGCGACGTCGGGCGGCCTGCTGGCCGGGGCCGCCGCCGAGCGGATGTCCACTCGCGGGTACGCCCTGACGATCGCGCTGGCCGCGCCGGCCATGGCCGTGGGAGCGATGAGTGGGCACCCGGCCGGGTTCGTGCTGATCGCGCTGGCCTTCGGGGCGTTCCAGCTCGCCGGTGTCGTGGCCGACACACGACTGCAGGAGCGGATCAGCGGTCCCGCGCGGGCCACCGTGACGTCCGTCGCCGGTCTGGGCACGAACCTGGTCACGCTCGTGGTGTACGCCGTCTACGGGGCGGCGTCGTCGGCCGTGTCACATGGGACGATGTTCGCCCTGCTGGTGCTGCCGTACCTGCTCATCGCCCTCATGATGGCGCGCGGCAGGGTGCCCGCCCGCCAGGAGTGACCGTCCCCGGGATCCGTTTGGGCGCAGGAGGCGGCGCGGGGGCCGCCTCCGGCCTGGGCCCCGCGCCGACGCGAACCCGGGCAGCAGCGCCTACGCACAGACACCACCTCCGGCACCGGGACGCTACCGACCGACCACCTCATCCGCCTTTCGGCATGAAATTCCATATTTGGCCCTTGTCCGAAAAACGGCCATAACACCGACATAGGGGCCCTTTTGGTATGCGCCAGGACCCGCGCCAGCCGTTAACTTGACAGAACCCCCACCCGAGGAGTGCACATGTTGAGTAAACGCTGTGCGCTGGTAGGCGCCATCATCCTGGGCGCCTGCGTGGCCACCCCCCTCAGCCCGGCATTCGCTGACCCGGCACCTCAATCCGCCTCCCCAACTCCCCCGTCCGTGATCGACGCGCTCGAACGCGACCTCGGTCTGTCAGAAGAGCAGGTCGTCACCAGGCTGGCCAACGAGGAACGCGCCGCGGCCACCCAGGCCACGCTCTCCTCCGAGCTCGGCGACTCCTACGGCGGCTCCTGGCTGAACGACGACGCCTCCAAGCTCATGGTCGCCACCACCGACGCGGGCGCCACCAAGGCCATCGAGTCGAAGGGCGCGCAGCCGGTCGTGGTCGAGCGGTCGCTCGCCCAGCTCGACGCGATCGTGGCGCAACTCGACCAGGCGCCGCAGGAGAAGAGAGCGGCGGCGGCCCTCTGGTTCGTCGACGTCAAGACCAACAAGGTCGCCGTCCAGGCCGCCACCACCGAGGCCGCCCAGACCCTCGCCAAGGCGGCGGGCGTGGACCAGAACGCGATCACCGTGACGGCCACCGCCGAACGGCCCACTCCGTTCATCAACATCGTCGGCGGCGCCGCCTACTACATCGGCGGCAGCCGCTGCAGTGTCGGCTTCTCCGTCACCCGAGGCAGCACCCCCGGCTTCGTCACCGCCGGGCACTGCGGCCGGGCCGGCAACGCCACCACCAGCCCGACAGGCACCTTCCAGGGCTCGTCCTTCCCCGGCAACGACTACGCGTGGGTCGCCGCCCCCGGCAACACCACGACACCGTATGTACGCGGTTCCGGCGGCGCGAACGTGACCGTCCGCGGCTCCACCCAGTCGGCCGTCGGCGCGTCCATCTGCCGCTCCGGCTCGACCACCGGCTGGCGCTGCGGCACCATCCAGCAGCACAACGCCACCGTCACCTACCCGCAGGGCACCGTCACCGGCCTGACCCGCACCAGCGCGTGCGCCGAGCCCGGCGACTCCGGCGGCTCGTTCATCTCGGGCAGCCAGGCCCAGGGCGTCACCTCCGGCGGTTCCGGCAACTGCAGCGTCGGCGGCACGACGTACCACCAGCCGGTCAACGAGATCCTGAGCGTGTACGGACTCACACTCAGAGTCGGCTGACCTTCCTCTGCGCGGCGCGCCTTCCCCCGGGGCGCGCCGCGCTTTTTCACGCCCTCATCACCGATGAGTTTCCCGCGGCGCCCCAGTCTGCCCATGGACGCGAAAAGAAAGGAGCACCGCGATGCAGCGACCCGTCCTGGGCAGCATGCTGCTGGCCAGCACCGACCCCGAGCGCCTGAACACCTGGTACGCCACCGTGCTCGACCCGGAGCAGAACATCGAGGTCAACGGCTACAGGCTGCTCAAGTTCGGCGAGTTCTTCCTGATGATCGACACGCGGGCGGACGTCACCGACAAGAATCCCGAGCCCGGCAGAGCCATCATGAACTTCGACGTACCCGACGCCCGGGCCGTCGTCGCCCGCATGAACCAGGCGGGCGTGTCGTGGCTGGCGGAGCTCGAAGACCGCGACGGCAGCCTCTTCGCCACCGCCATCGACCCGGACGGCAACTACGTCCAGATCATCCAGCTCAGCGACGCGCACCGCGCCGCCATGTGACGTCAGGGGGCGGAACATGTTCGAAACGGCAAAGGCCTTCAGCGGTTTCTCGGTGAACGACATCCCCGCCGCGAAGAAGTTCTACGGCGAGACCCTCGGATTGCGGGTCTCAGAGCAGAACGGCCTGTTGACGCTCCACTTTCCGGGCGGCAACGACGTTCTGGTCTACCCGAAGGAGGACCACACACCGGCCACATTCACCATTCTCAACTTCCCGGTGGCGGACATCGAGAAGGCGGCGGACGAACTGACGGCCCGCGGGGTGAGGTTCGAACGCTACGAGAACATGCCGACGGACGAGCGCGGCATCTTCCGCGGCGGCGGCCCACTGATCGCCTGGTTCAAGGACCCGGCGGGAAACGTCCTGTCGGTACTCCAGCAGTAACACCGAGGGGGCCCTTCTCACCGCGCGGAGAAGGGCCCACCATTTCCAGAGTTCATCGAGCCGACGCCCAGGCCAGGTCGCGGGCAGGAGCGGGCTCGGGGTAGGCGGCTCGGGTGAGCATGACCTGCGCCACGCTCGCCTTGAACAGGGCGGCCATCCGCACCACCGGCACCAGGGTCAGCGCGAACAGCGCGCCCACCGCCGTGGTGACGATCACCAACATCGTGGGCGTGTTGGGCAGCCCCAGCCACTCCAGGTGCCCCCCGGCACCGGGAATCCTGGCGATGACCCACCCGTAGATGGGGAAGGTCAGCCCGGCGACGGCCGCGGCCCACCAGGTGACGGTCAGCACGAAGGAGACCAGCGCGAACGGCAACGCGATGATCCCGTGCAGCAGGTCCATGCACGCCTGCCCGCTGGTCAGCGGATTCATCACACGCCGGAACCAACCCGCCCGCTCGGGGACGGGCGTGTACGCCGGACGGGCGACCGGGTGACCGAGCACTCCGGGAAGCGCGACCCGTTCAAGATCGGCCAGATGCCTGGACGCGGCGGCGGTCGCGGCCAGCAGGGGCAGGCCGACAAAAGCGACGGCACTGCCGAGACCCGCCGAAACCCCGACGACGGTGGTGGTGAACGCGGCGACGGACAGCGGCAGTCCGAGCAGGACGTAGCGGGTGTCGGTGCCAAGACGCTGGAGGGTTCCCATGGGGACAACGCTACGAACCAGGACAGGTCTCCATCGACCCTGCGTACAGGCCGATGCATGGTAGGGACAGCCCTACCAATACGGCCGGCGGACGGGCGATATGACCTCGGTGATGCGCAGGTGGTCGACTCTCGTTGCATAGCGCGGTACGCAACAGGCACAGTTCGGCCTTGAAGGCACCGCTTCGTGCCTCGCTGCACCGCCACTCGTACCAATCGGCGTCCTCCAGCAGCCAAATCAGGCGGGCGCCGTCGGCCGGCAGGCTCCAGAACTCGGGCGGCTGCGGATGGGCATCGCCAAGATCTTCAAGAAGGACGAGGGCCGCCTGGCCGAGCGGTTCCTGATCGTTGTTGACCTTCTCGTTACGGCAACTTCTATGGTCGTGAACGAGCCGGAAAGTACCGGCTCGGTGATGAGCAAGGACGGGTGAGCCGGTCATGGCATGGTCGATCGCGCAGGTGGCCCAGATGTCGGGAGTGACGTCCCGGACGCTGCGCCACTACGACGAGATCGGGCTGCTGCCGCCCGCGCGGGTCGGCGGGAACGGCTACCGCTACTACGAGGAGGACCAGTTGCTTCGCTTGCAGCAGGTCCTGGTGCTGCGTGAGCTGGGTCTCGGCCTGACCGAGATCAAGGAGATCGTCGAGCGGCACACCGACCCCATCACAGCGCTGCGTGAGCATCACCGGGGCCTGCTGGCGGAGCGCGACCGGCTGGACCGGGTTGCGGGCATGGTGGAACGCACCATCGCCGAACTTCAGCAGAACGAAGGGAAAACGACCATGTCCAAGATCAGCAGACCGGAGAACCTGTTCGAAGGGTTCAACAGCGCACAGTACGAGGCCGACGCCCGCGAGCGCTGGCCGGAGCAGTGGCAGCGCAGCGGGCAGCAGGCGCTCCTGGCCGGCCGCACTCCGCGAGAACTGGAGCAGATGCAGCGGGAGGCGACGGCGGGGATGATCCGGTTGGCCGAGCACATGCTCGCCGGCACTCCTGTCGACGCTCCGCAGGTCTTCGCCGAGCTCGACGTCCACTATCGGCACCTGAGTGAGTCCTGGACGCCGACCGCCGCGCAGTATCTGCACCTGGCCCGGATGCAGGCGGAAGAGGAGCACTTCCGGACGAACTACGAGCAGGTCGCCGAGGGGTTGGCCGAGTACATGCGCGACGCCATGACCGCCTACGCGCACGCCCGGCTGACCTGAACCCCGCCACCGCGATTCCTCGACAGCTCCTCCGCCGCGTCTCCGGGCGAGGCTCGCCCGATTACAACCTCACCGCCGGATCGCCACGCGGTGGCGTCAATCCTCCATGTGGTTCTCACGGAGGTTACGGGTGAGTGTCCGAGACGAGACTTTCGGTCACTTATGAGGGGATGCTACCTATGATCGTCCCGTGACGTCCTATGCCTCCCCCACCGTCGTCGGTCTCAGCGATCAAGATCCCCGGGAGCTGGGCGAATACCGCGTCGCAGGTCGACTCGGCGACGGTGGCATGGGCAGCGTCTACCTGGCGGAGGGCCCGACCGGCCTCGTCGCGATCAAGCTGATCAAGCCGCACTTGGCGCACGACCCCGAGTTCATGCGCCGGTTCCGGCGGGAGGTGGCGGCGGCGCGCAAGGTGAGCCGATGGTGCACGGCGCCGGTGCTCGACGCGCAGTTGGACGATGCCCCGCTGTGGCTGGTGACCGAGTACGTCCCCGGCCTCGACCTGGGCCGCCACGTCAAGGAGCACGGGCCGCTGACCGGGGCCGCAGGCGAGTCGCTCGCGGTGGGCGTGGCGGTCGCGCTGGCCGCCATCCACCAGGCCGGCATCGTGCACCGCGACCTCAAGCCGGGCAACGTGCTGCTCTCGCCGCTCGGTCCGAGGGTGATCGACTTCGGTATCTCCCGCGCGCTCGACACCGAGCAGACGACCCGGTCCGGGCAGATGATGGGCACCCCGGGCTACATGGCGCCGGAACTGTTCTCCGGGCAGGTGGACCCGGCCGCCGACATCTTCGCGTGGGGGTGCGTGGTGGGCGCCGCCACCTCCACCACCGCGCCGGGCAGGTCGCCCTTCGCCGCCGACAACATGATGCAGGCCTTCCACCGGGTCATGCAGGAAGAGCCGGACCTGGACGGCGTCGAGCCCGCGCTGCGCGACCTGGTACGTGCCGCGCTGGCCCGCGACCCCGCCGCGCGCCCCACCGCCGAGGAACTGGTGGCCAAGCTGTCCGGACCGGGCACGGAGGCGGCCGAGATCGCGCGGACCCTGCGACTGCGCGTCGGGTATGGGGAAACCGTGGCGCTGCCCCCGGCGTCGGCCGCGCCACCCAGCCGGCGGCTGCGCGACCTGGCGACCGGCGCAGGGGCCGGCGTGGTCGCGGTGGGCCTGGTGGCCGCCGCCGTCGCGGGGATCCAGGCGCTGCCACCCGCCGTGCCCAAGCCGCCGGACGTCCTCTACGAAGAGGACTTCGGCAACGACAAGTCAGGCTGGTACAACAGCGGCTCCTCCTCACTGACAACGGACCGTGGCTACACCGGCGACGGCCGGTACACCATGGCGGAGGACTACTCGAACAACTCCCACTGGGCGACCGCCCCGGTGAACGCCGTCCTCCCGGAACAGGCGCTGATCTCGGTCAAGATGGACCTCAGCCAGAGCAAGGACAGCTGGAACGGCGTCTTCTGCGAATACTCGAAAACCGACGAGGACAAGGACGATCTCGCCTACCTCCTGGAGGTCCGCGAGAACGGGTACGCCAAGATCGTCAAGGTGGCCGGGACGGGATGGACGGACCTGACCCCCGATCTCCGCATCCCCGGGTTCGACCAGAAGAACACGCTGCTGCGGGTCGAGTGCGCGCGCGGGAGCGGCGAGGTGCGGGTCGCGCTGTGGGCGGGCGAGGAGCTCATCGCGGAGCGGGTGGACCACGAGGTCGCGGCCGCCACGGGCCCGCCCAGGTTCGGGCTCTACATGGAAGCGGGCAAGGACTCGAAGAGCCGCGCGTTCTACGACGACTTCGCCATCAGCCGCCTCCCCTGAGCCCCTGACCGGCTAGCCGAATCAACAGCCTGGACACCAGAAGCGTCAGGAGACACAGTCCCTCCTGACGAGCGCCCGGCCAGGATGCTATATATGAAACCGCCACAAAGGTCACAGCTGTTGAGGCGGGCACATGGCTTCCGAACGCGAGGATCTCCGTGGTTTCGGGGAGACGGCACGCGGGCTGGTGGGTGCCACGGTCGGTGCCGACGGCCTGCTCGAGCGCGTGCGCATCACCCCGCGGGCGCTCCGGCTCAATTCCCAGGAACTGGAGGAGCAGGTGCTTGCCGCCGTGCGGGCCGCGCAGCAGGACCGGCTCGCACGAGCCGGGGAGCCCGCCGACGACCTGCCACCCGCCCTCGCGCCGGAGACCATGACGAAACGGCTTGACGAGTTCGAGGCCGAGGCACTGGGACGTTTCTCCCGGATGAACGCCTCACTCGACGAGTTGCTGCGGCGGCTGGAGGAACGGTGAGCGAGATCCCGGACGTAGTGCACGACAACGACGGGCGGGCAAGGTCCGGGCACGCGGTGCAGGCGCTGGCCGACGAGCACGAGGAGTTCAACCGGTCGCTGGGCACCGCCGTGGCCGCCGCCGGGCTGCTGCCGTACGTCGGGGTGGCTCTGGAGGCGCTGCTGCGGAACATGCTGGAGGAGTCCGAGGACCTGCACGGTCGCACCAGCCTGGCGGCCGAAGGGCAGATCGCGATGGCGGGCAGCAACGCCGCCACCGAGCTGGCCGGCGTCCAGCATGCCGAGACCTTGCGCCGGATGCTGGCATGAGCGACGACCCGCTGGTCGCGCTGGGCGCGCCACTGCTGCCGGTCGAGCGGCCGCGCGACGTGCCGACCGGCGACCATCTCACGCTGCTGGCGCGAGGCGCGGGCTTCCACCGCGACCGCGGCACCGAGATGGCGATCGCCCAGCAGCCCGCCCGCGACGAGGCCGGCCCGGCGGCGCAGGCGTCCGACGCGCACACGGCAGACACCGCCACACGGGCCGCCGACCTGGGCCGGCGGATGGATATCGCGCACGGCGGAGTCGAGACGGCGGCGCTGGTCGCGGCGGCGGGCGGGGCGGCCTACCTGTTCTACGCCGCTTACGCCGGCATCGGCCGCCAGGTGGCCCCCCAATCGGTGCCCGCCGTTCAGGCCGCCGCCCTGCGCACCGACGGCCAGATGCAGCTGGCCATGCGCAAGATCGCCGAGGTGTTCGACCGGCTGAAGAAGCAACCGCCACGCTCGGGTGGGGCGGCCCGCCTGGGCGGCGGGCCGGCCCCCGAGAACATCGTCCGGCTGCACCTCGACGGGGTGCGCCGCACTCTGGAGGCCGCCCAGCGCGCTGCCAAGGAGGCGCGCGGGACGCTGGAGGTGAGCCACGTCCGCATCAGGAACACGATCGCCACCACGCGGTCCCGTCACCCGCACAACGTGAACGACTACACCGTCCGCTACACCGGCGACTGGAACCGGCATCCCTTTCTGTCGCCCGCCGACCGGGAGTCCATGGTGGCCGCCCGTAACGGCCTGCGCGAGCAGAGCGACCTGGTCGGCCACGCGGGAGAGCGGCTCGGGGTGGCCGGCCGCCAGATCGACGACAGTCTCGCCGGGACGCGCGGCGAGGAGGCCGCCCGCTTCCGCCAGCTCCGATTCGAGGCCGACGGCCTGGCCGGCGAACACGAGCGGCTGAGCGAGCGCCTGCGGGTGCTCACTCAGCGCTACGACGGCTCCCCCGGCTAGACGGGCGAGGTGGTCTGAATCGGGTTGCCGATCGCCTCGGATAACGCCCTGACCTCAGCAACCGACATCCTCGACGATCATCCCGAAGCTTCGGCCTCAAGTGCCGACGAGTCGTACGGCGTCGGCGATGACGTAGCCGTTGGCATCGTCCGACAGGTCGATTGTGGCCGCACCGCCGGCCAAGAACGGGAAACTGCCGAGCACCACCCACTGCCCGCCCTTGACCTGCTGGTTGACACGTATCGTTGTCCCGCCGTCGGCATGGTTGACGACGTATGGCGCGTTGGAGGCCCGGTTCTCATGCGCCGTGTACCAGACCGCGACCTGATAGACGCCCGTCATGGGAACGTCCGGCCGGAACCGTACCTTCGCGGCACCCGTACCGGCCGGGTGAGTGAGATAGCTCTGCCCGTAGTATCCCGCCACCCCAGTCGCCCGGTTCCAGGTGCCCGACGCCACCTCCAGGCTCGCCATCGAGTCGTTGTCGACCACGACACCGTTGCGGACGAGTCGTACGGCGTCAGCGATGACGTAGCCGTTGGCGTCGTCCGACAGGTCGATTGTGGCCGCACCGCCGGCCAAGAACGGGAAACTGCCGAGCACCACCCACTGCCCGCCCTTGACCTGCTGATTGACACGTATCGTTGTCGCGCCATCGGCATGGTTGACGACGTATGGCACGTTGGAGGCCCGGTTCTCATGCGCCGTGTACCAGACCGCAACCTGGTAGACGCCCGTCATGGGAACATCCGGCCGGAACCGTACCTTCGCGGCGCCCGTACCAGCCGGGCGGGTGAGGTAACTCTGCCCGTAGTATCCCGCCACCCCAGTCGCCCGGTTCCAGGTGCCCGACGCCACCTCCAGGCTCGCCAGAGAGTCGTTGTCGGCCACGACTCGTGGTGCGTCGGCATGCGCCGCACCATCAGAGATCAGCATGAGCTGATCTGGAGCGATCACCAGACCACCAGCTCGTCCCGCGCCGGCCAGAGTGAAGCGAATCCGGTGCGTTCCGGACGACAGATGGACCCGCCCCACGGGATAGACCTGGTAGCCCTCGGCCACCGTCATCGTCGGGTCGACTGTGCCATGCGGCAGTTCCACCCCGTCTATGCCGGTGCTGATCCGTCCCCGGTCGGCGATCCGGTGATGGCGCACCGCCACCTCGTAGCTGCCAGCCGCGGGCACGTCGAACGGGACCTCGACGTAGGCGGGCACTTTGCCGGCGGCGTATCGGAGGGTGCGGCCACCGCGAGCATTGGCGTCCTGGACGATCTGCGGCACGCCCGCGTCGGTCCTGGCCTCATTGGTTGCGAGCTCGATGTCGCGCAACGTGAACCCGGGCCCGGTGGCCAAGCTGTCCCGCCCGTTCGTGAGCCATTCGAGGTCGAAGCGGGCCATCGAGATGCGTTCAGGAAACGCCGCCGAGGCACCATCGCGGCCGTACACCAGCAGGATGGTGCCGTCGGACAACGTACCGAGGTCGGAGTAGTAGGACGGGCCGGCGTTGACCACCCGGCTGTACCGGTAGCTCGCGCCCTCGTCGTACGAAATCGAGACGGTCATCTGCTCACGGGCGGACGAGTCCGGTCGGCTGAAGAGCAGCCGGTCCACCGAGCCGCGGGTGTACTGGACCAGGCCCGCGTCGACGGAGACGAACTGCCCGGTCGCGCCGTCGGCCACCGGCTTGGACCAGGTGATTCCGCCGTCGGTGCTGGTCGACGATATGCGGTAGCGAGTCCCGCCGGAACCCCACCGGCCGTTCAGCGTGACGGTGCCGTCGTCGCGCTGATGGACCCGCGCTTCGTTGATCGGGTAGCCCGTCGAGAACGGAACCGGACCGCCGCGTCGCCACGTGACGCCGTGGTCGTCGCTGTAGAGCATGTCGTCCCCGTAGTTGGGGTTCGGGTCCGGCGCGCGGTGGGCGACCGGCATCAGCAGTCGGCCGGAGTCGAGTTGGATGCCGTGGCCGGGGGTGGGGCTGTGGCGGGTCCAGCCGTGCGGACCACCGGTATACAGCGAGGTCAGGTCGACGGCCGCGCTCCAGGTCGCGCCGCTGTCGTCGCTGCGCTTGATGAACAGCGACCCTCCGGACCCTTTGTAGAACAGGAAGACCGCGCCGCTCTGCTCGTCCACCAGCGGTGTGGCGCTGCCCCAGCTGTGCGCCGGATCGGCGGCGACGACCGGCGTGCTCGCGGACCAGCTACGCCCGGCGTCGTCGCTGCGCCGAACGAGGAGGTCCTTGGCGCCGGCATCGGAGACTACGAAACGCCCTTCGGTGAAGGTGAGCACAACGTCCTCGGCAAGGACGTCGCCGGTCGCGGGCACCGGCGTGCCCGCCCGGATCACGGCCAGTCCCTGGACGTGGAAGTTCGCGTATTGGTCGACGGCGGTCGAGTCCCACAACGTCGTCTCGGTCAACGTGCCCGCCGCCGCAGCGGCCGTCGGCGGATCTGTCGGGGCCACCACTGCGGTGATGGCCAGGGCCAGGCTCAGTAAGGAGAACAGTGCTCGTCTACCCAGGTGTCCGACCACGCCGCAATATTAATCTCCATGAATGCCAATGGGTATGTATGTTTTTTTCAGTACGGTGCCAGAGGGTTCCGGGCGGTTGACCTGGTCTTCTGGCCTCGACGCCCGACGCACTGCCGCCGCCGGCCTACCAGCGCCGTGTCAGGGGCAGACCGGGTCGCTGATCTGCTCGGCGGCTGCTCTAGTTGCGCTGATTCCCCGTCACGAGATCGCATCGGCACAGAGCGAGTCATCCCAGCTCACACTACGAATGGCGCTGCCGTACTAGCAACGCACCCAGGTGGCGATATTCTGTGCACACACCAAGGACTCAGTATGCGTGGTGTCCACCACCAGGTCGTAGACCACGCCTTCGTGAACCACTTCCGCCTGCGAGGCGGCCATCCCCCCGATACGGTCGCCCCGGGCAATCTCGCGTCCTGCGGCAACCGCGCTATCGCACTTCACACCGACCCATAGCACGTCCAGGCCGGTAAGAGCCTTCTGCCACCGTTGCTGGGACGCTGCTCCACCGAGGAACACGTCATCCACGATGACCCGAGCGCCCACGCGAACCATTGCGGCGATCCCCTCCGCCCACGCCGCATCCAGCGTCCGGAATTCCGGCCCGACAGTGACCTGGCCGTCAGGGGCGAAGTCGATCCCCGCGTCCGATGCTTGCATGGAGGCAGGCATCGCGTCGACCAGAGTGTCAACCGAGAGGGCAAGCCATGGATCCGGCAGGATCGCCTGCAAGCACCGGGAGATCCCGGACTTGCCCGAACTGGAGCCGCCGTTGAGAACAATCACCTGAGTTGTCACCGCGTCACGCTAGAGGTCGGCCTTTCACATTCCAAATGGTTTTCGCGTGACCCGTCCGTGCCGTCCACCGACTGGCAGGGAGTGCCTTGATCACCGCCCCATCGGACACGCACACCCACTGGCGACGGTTTACGGCGCGTGACCGTTCCGGCTGTGAGACGGCTTTCTACCTGCGGCAATGGTCGTGCTCCCCGCCCGCGAGATCCGTGATCATTGCACGCCTGCCGCTGCGGCGGAACAACCGGCGGCTCACTGATCGCTTCCTCGGCGGGACCCCTTAGACCACGATCAAGGTACGCTGCGGGCCCAGATCTACGGGACTAAGCAAGATGGAAGGCCGCATGGGAGCGATCAGGAAGCGCGTAGTCGGCGAGGTGCCGATTGTGGCGGAAGACCATGGCGGGCGTGGGCAGGACGTTCTCCTCCTGCATGGTGGGGGGAGGACGCGCAGGGATTGGGATGTCTTGGCAGGGCTTCTCGTGAGTAAGGAGTTCCGGCCGGTGTCGATGGATCTCCGTGGTCATGGGGAGTCCGGTGAGGCGCCATGGTCGTGGCGAGAGGCGCTCGCAGACGTCGCGGCGGTGGTCAGGGAGTACGAACTCCACCGGCCCGTGATCATTGGGCATTCTCTTGGGGGAATGGTTGCCGCGCAGTGGGCTGAGGAGCATCCGGACTGTCCGCTGGCGGTCAACCTTGATGGCCATGGCAACCCGACGCGGCCTGACCAGTTCTTCGGCCTGGACGAGGCGTCAGCGGAACAGGCATGCAGAGAGATGACGTCGTTCCTGGCAGAGATGGGTCAAGGGCTTCCTGAGTCCTTCCTTCAGGTCATGCGCGAGATAGACACCCTTGATCTCTTCGCCGTCTATCGCGCAGCGCGTTGTCCGCTTCTTGTCGTCAGCGGCGATGCGCTGGCGTTCGCGGGCGTGTTCCCCGACCATCTCGTCCCGGCCTGGAACGCCTACTGTGTTTGGACGCAGCGGGAGCTCGAAGCAGTCGTGAAAGAGTCGCCCTTGGTGCGAGAAGCGTCCCTGCCCACGGGGCATGATCCGCATGTTGAAGATCCCGATACTCTGCTGCATCTGCTGATCGAACACGTACGACAGGGCGAACGATTGGCTCCGTGACCTGGGTTCCCTACGAGAGATCCGTGTCCGGCCCCTACCAGGCCCCGCAGGTCTGCGGGGGCCTGGTAGCGGTTCTGTCGGTTCACGCCGGCTGTGACGTCCCTCCTGAGGGTCGCATGCCGGGCCCGGTCAGCCGGGCAGGAGCGCGCCGCTCCATGATGTCGCAGCGGCCTTGTAGACGATGTTGGTCTCGCCGTCGAAGTACGGGGACAAGCTCATGTCGTAACGCAGGTTGCCATCGGTATCGGCGACGCTGGCGGTGATGCCGTTGAGGTAACCCTTGCCGCTGCTCTTGTCATAGCGCAACAACCAGGAAGAGCCCAGCGACCCTTCACCGGTGAACGGTGAGTCGACGGCGGTGAATTCTTCGGCCTTCAAGCTTGGGACCATGACAGCAGTTGTGCGGCCTCTGGACGACTCGAGGGTCTCACCCGTGTAAGGGCGCTTGCCATCGGGGTTAGGGCCGGCCGGAAAGCCGAAGACGTCGACCGAGGAGTCCAGCGGCTGGTTCCAGGCCACACCCTGTCCGCCGGTGTTGTCGACCAGCCTTCCGAAGTTGGTCAATTCACCTGAGGCGGAGGAGACGACGCCGCCGTAGACGGTGACGAAGGCGTAGTCGCGGTCATAGTCCTGGAAGACGGGGAAGTCGTAGTGGGTGAAGGCCTGCTTTCCGACGTAGAGACCCCATGGCGTCGCGCCGTCGGCGTAATCGGGAACGAAGACCCACTTGTCGAGGGTCGTCTCAGTGCGCTGGGTGTCGTACACGCACTGACCGGCCGTGGCGACGAGGTTGCGGTATTGCGACTGTACCGCGGTGCCCGTGCACCAGTGCGGCTGGCCGTCAGCGGCGACGAAGAACACCTTGCCCGAGGTGGTGGGCGTCTTGGCATTCGCTCCGCCGGAATTGAGCGGAGGCGCCGGCGCGGTAATACCGGGCAGGGTGTCAGGGGTGTTGCCGCCGGCGGGAAAGACCTCGTCGACGGCGGTCTGGATGTTGTACGGGGTGGCGTTCTTCAGGTTGGCGCCGCCACCGCCAAGCCAGAACGCCGCGACTTCGACGGCTGTCGCTTGAGAAGCGACCAGAGGATCGGTCCACACACTGCCGGCCTGGGCCGGCGCGGCCATGAGACTCGTGGCCAGCAGGCTGACGGCCAACACACCTAAAGTTCGCTTCATGTCGCTGTCTCCGGGGGGGGTCTACTCGTGCGTAATGACAGGAATTCGAACCTGCGATCTACAATTCGAGTCGACGCTACATGACCAATTCAGGCTGATCAACCGGTTTGCGGGCTGTCCGTAAACCCTGCGAGACGACGAGCTGTAGAGCCGACGGCCCCATTGAGGCGCAATGACATCCGCGAGGGGTCCTGACCGCTATGCCAGCCTAGGAACACGAGTCCGGCATGGCGGCTTGCGCCCGTCGTCCTGCCAAGGACAGAATGCGGCCACGATAGGCGTCGCCGTGGATCATCCATGGCGTGCGGCGCACAACATCGCTGGCGGCCGGTCACGGTGCGGCCATGCGCATGGCGGCAGGTGAGGTGCGCCCCGTGTGGCAGCCGTCCAGATGAAGGACGTCGGCAACCGTAGGGACGCCGCCCTCTGGACGCCCCTCTCTGACACCCACAGAAGATCAAAAAGGGCCCTCTCCCCGACCAAGGGAGAGGGCCTTTTACGTGCGGAGGATCGGGGATTTGAACCCCGGATGGGCGGTAAACCCAAACCGCATTAGCAGCTCGGGAGGTCGGCATTCAGGACAGTCCCACTTAGACCAACGTCCCTCCCCGATCCGCCTGGAACGCACTCGCACGACGGTGAACTGCAACCCAAACTGCAACCAGGAGGCAGCGACCGCCACACGTGAAATGACCGAAGAGGTGGCTACGTTCGGAGGAAGTAGCTGAGATCAGCCGCCAAGCGGGTCAGTTCCTCCCCGGCTTCGAGGACGAAGACGGACCTAGCGGACCAAGCCGTGTCATCCAAGTCGAGTCCGGGAGCCCGCAAGGTCACACCCAGCGACACGTGACCGCGCCCATCATGCCGAGCATCAAGCGCGAGTTCGCGCTCCAAGGATGTCCAGGTGCGGACACCGTTCCAACCTCGCCACTCGACTACGAGCCCCTCCATGAAGCCGGCCAGGGTGCAATCCAGGTTGGCATAGAGTCCATCGATCTTGGCGACCGTCGACGCGGTCATACCGTCGTCGTGCAGTTCCGTCGCGACGGTGTACACGTAGCCATCACCGTATGGATCCTGTGGAGGATGGACGACCCACCGCAGGCCGCCTGAGGTGTGCAGGACGAATGGTTCACTCATGATGGCTCGCAGTATGCACCTTCCTCGAACCGCAACCGGCAGGCGCAAGCCGAGAGTGTCGGATTAGAAGTGGAGCGACCACAAGAGTGAGCATGTGGCTCTGACCTCAGAGGATGGGCATTGCATGCTGCGAGTACACGAAGATCGTTCCGCATATGGTCCGGATCTTGGTAGCCTCCTCGGGTCTCCGCCATCCGAATGCCGACGGTTTTACAGCGGGTGGACGTTCCTAGCCGCATTAGGCCACTGACCTCCGGGTACGGCTTTGTCTGATCTGCTACCGGGGAATGTCATCCCGCATATATCCCGCGAGGCAGAGGCTGGCACACGATCCCGTCACTCCACCAGCCACCAATGCACATTCTCAAGATCCAGTAGATGTCTCGAGCACCCTCACCTGCCGGCCATACCGTCGTGTCCATAAGACAGAACGACAACGTGGACGTGCTCAAGGTCATGGCCAGCCGGTTCCGCATGCAGCTCTTCAGCCTCCTGCGCCGGATTGGCCCGGTCACAGTTCTCACTGACTCCCTGCTGCTCTCTGTGGATTCCCACCCCGTCGGACACGCGAGCTGGCGGGTGCGGCGACGTTGTCGCTACCGCTGGATGGACAGCTTGGGCGCGGGACTCACAAAGCCCCAGAACATAGGAACAGTGTCGGGTATACCCTAGGAAGATGTCCAACTGGGAGGCCAAACAGCAGGCAGATATCTTCGTACTGCTGAAGGACCTCGGCGGCCTACGAGTGAAGTGCCTCAACAACGAGCCTTCACTGAGGATCCTCCAACGTCGCGTCGGCGTATCACGGGGGACGATCAGTAACTGGCTAAAAGGTAGCACCTTCCCAACGAACATAGATCAGCTCACCGTGCTTGTACGGCTCATCAGAGCTAAGGCAATTGACTCTGGCATCGCTGATAGCCATACACATCTCTGGGATGAATCTCAGTGGCGCACGGCGTACGAAGCCGAAGCTGAGAAGCGCGCCGGCCGGACGCAGGAGTACGTTAAGCGAGCCCAGGCTAGCGCTGCCCTTGGCAGGCTTGCAGTTGGACGTCCGCTGATGGATGTCACTGACCCCTATGCGTATGAAGTGCACCGGTGCATCGAAATCCCTGGAGTGGATCCGAGCACGCTACCTGCATACGTCAGTAGAGAACACGACGCGACATTGGCTTCCATAGTGAAGAGCGCAATCGCTGGCCAAAGTCAAATTGCAATTCTAGTGGGCGGGTCATCAACTGGTAAGACGCGTGCATGCTGGGAGGCCCTCCACGCCCTTCGCGCTGGCAGTAGTGACTGGAGGTTATGGCACCCGATCACGCCTGCTCGCCCCGATGCGCTTATCGAGCAACTGAAGCGCGTTGAACCACATACGGTGATATGGCTCAATGAGGCCCAAGAGTATCTGAGCACCTCGCCTGCACAACTCGGAGAACAGGTAGCTGCGCATCTACGGGACCTGCTCCGCGATGCTTCGCGGAGCCCTGTCCTTATAATGGGGACGCTCTGGCCCGAACATCGAGATGAGATCAGCACGCCACCATCACCCAACCAGAGGGACATACACTCTCAAGCACGTCAACTCATCGCGGGACAAACAATTGAGGTGCCTTCAGCTTTCAATGAGCGAGCCCTAATCAATCTGTTAGATGCGGCTAAGACCGATATGAGGCTAGCTCAATCCGCGGCAGAGGCTGAAGCTGGACAGATCACTCAGTTCCTAGCGGGAGTACCCGCCCTGCTGGAGCGCTACCGCCATGCTCCAGCAGTTGCGCGCGCCCTTGTGCATGCCGCTATGGATGCCAGACGACTCGGATACGAGCTAGTGATGACGAAGCAGTTCTTGACAAAGGCTGCAGTCGGATATTTGACCGACAACGAATGGAATTCACTCTCCGATGACTGGCAAGCCGACGCCTTTTCCTACGTTGCTAAGTTCTGCAATGGAGTGCCCGGACCGCTGACGCCTATCAAGTCCCGCGTAATCGGCGAGACGCAAATCGAAAAAGTCAGACTGGCCGACTACTTAGATCAAATAGGGCGAAAGGAAAGGAATGACCAGCTTCCTCCTTTAAGCTTGTGGGACGCCTTGCTTGCGAGCAATAATGCTGGCGAGCTGGTGGACTTTGCAGCTGAGGCTCGCAAGAGAGGACTTTTCAAATATTCTCTCCGTCTTCTTAAGCGGTCCGCCAGCCTCGGGGATCCAGGTGCAGCCGCCCTCGCGATTGCCTATCTCAAGGATATGGGAGCCGCCGTAGACCAAGCAGTGGCATTCGCCATTAAACACGCCGATCATCGAGATTCCTTTCTTTCTGGCCGGCTAACAGAAGAACTTATGAGGGCAGGGTATATCAGCGAGGCGCGATCGTATTTAGATCAGGCCATTACAGAGGCTCCGCTGACGACAGTTATCGGAGTTAGCCAACTACTTCGTTGCATAGAAATGGCTGGCCTAGACGACGAGGAATACGATCGCCTTCTCTCGCGGGATCCAGCAAATCAGATCGAGATTGGCGACGCATATTCAGTAGCTAGTTTGCTACGCTCATTCTATGAAATCGACGCAGAAGAGGAGGTATTTACCTTAGCCCGAAGGGCTGCGCAGTCTGTAGCGATAGATGATGCCGAGGACGTCGAGTGGCTCCTGGTCGCAATCATGGAATGCGGCGATATAGATTCGGCTCATGTTCTAGCCGAACGCGCCGCCCAGGGAACTTCTGTCGATGACGACGATGACCTCTTTAACTTGCTGAATGCATTAAGACACATACATGCTCAAGCAGCAATCAATACCCTGCTAGCCCGCATGAATGCTAAAGCGATCCACGATGGCCCAAATAGTCTCATACAAAGCATCTACTTCGCTAACCAGTGGAAACCAGATACCGTACCGAGCCTTCTAAAGAGAGCCAGAAATGAGTGCTCCTTAGACGACCCAGCCAATGCCGCCATGCTTTTGGAGACTCTTTGGGAACTTGGGTCTAAGAGACAGGCTGTCGGTGTCCTGAAACGCGATCCAGCTCGCCTCGCCTCGCTCCACGACCTCAGCGGAGTAACCAGCCTCCTTCGGGTGCTGGTCGCGCTTAAGGCAGAAGAACAAGTAACTATACTAATCGAACGAGCTGTCGGCCATGCGCCTCTTAATGAACCCCAGAGCGTTGCTGCGCTACTCGCGATTTTGCGAGATCTCAAGCTGAAAAGCGAAGCGGAACGCGTTCTTTCTCGGTTGCATATCGGTAGCCTCAGCAGGAAGGACCCTGCTGGAATCGCTCAACTTATCGAAATCCTTAACGCTATCGACGAACGTAGCGCTATTCAGGAGATCATCAACGGTGATCCCGCGAGCTCTGTGGCACTTGAGCGCCGCGGTATTCGCAGTCTAATGAAGCAGTTTCTTGACTACGGCGCTCGCGATCAGTACGACACTCTGGCCACTCGCGTGGCCACATCCTTCGACCTTACACCAGTTTACTACGTCTCCTTTCTCCGCGATGCCCTACTTGATCACGGAGACAAAGGTCGAGCCGATCTCCTTGAGCGCCGAGCTGTAGCGTCGGGGCTTTTTTATGAACTGTTGCATGAGTTTGACAATAAGTCAGAGCTATACATGTTCGGTCGAGAACTAGATGGGTCCCCATCTCGCCCGTGGGGATGGGGAGACCTCACCTAAGCATTCAGCGGTAGGCAGCTACGCCCGCGAAGAAGATCGCCATTACGGTCCCAGCCGCGCCAGCTCCAGCAAGGAACGCATTTGTCGCGCTTGCTCCGCCATATTTCACGACAATGCCAGTCACGAGTCCTACGTTGAGCGCAGCTAGCAGCGCCACGAAGAGCACGAGAATTTCGTTGGAGTTCATAGCCCGAGCTTCACTGTCCAACTATGTGTCCAACAGCCGGATAAAGCACATTGGACAGTTATCCCGAGGTGGCTCCCAGAAATCGCTTCGCGACCTTGGCTTATGAGTGCGCCCCTGCAGTCCGCCCGTTCAAGTGTCGAGATCGGCGATCAACCATCTTGCACGGTGAGCCAGGGTGAGGAACGAACCCTGGATCGTCGATCGCCCCAAGCACATACGGTGGCCTGCCACCCCGTGGCGATCGTAAGGGCTGTATCTGTGTGGCGGCGTGGCAACCTCGGACGGTGCGTTCGGTTGGGATGGCGGGGTCGGCGCGCGGTGCCCGGCCCGGTGTCCCGCCGCCGTCCGGGACCGGCCCCCAGGCCGCACGCCCGGACGGCGGGCGGGCGGAGGGCCGGCGGTACGGCGGCGCGCCGCGCCGCCGCTTGATCCTTATGAGCGCTATTCGGCAACGTTCTGGGCTGTCACTGAGAAGTGCGTGTACGCCGGGGTTGTGGGCCGGTAGCTTCGCGGTGTGGCTGATGACGCTGAGCTGACGCGCTGGGTCGTGCATGGGGAACGGCTGATCTACGACGACCGGTGGATTCGGCTGGGGCTGGCCGATGTGGAGATCCCTGGTGGGGAGCGGTTCGAGCATCATGTGGTGCATCTGGATCGGGCTGCCATTGCGGTCGTCGTCGACGAGCAGGACCGGGTTCTGTTGATGTGGCGGCATCGGTTCGTGTTCGACCGGTGGGGGTGGGAGCTTCCCGGCGGTTTGGTCGAGGCGGGTGAGGACCCGATGATGACTGCTGCGCGGGAGGTGGAGGAGGAGACCGGGTATCGGCCTAAGCAGGTTGAGCACTTGGTGAGCTATCAGCCGATGGCCGGCATGGTGGACTCCGAGCACATCCTGTTCCTGGCGCGTGGGGCCGAGTTGGTGGGCAAGCCTGAGGGTGAGGTGGAGGCCGACCGGATCGAGTGGGTTCCGATGTCGGAGATCCCTGACATGATCGCCCGTGGTGACATCTGGACGTCCGGGACGTTGGTCGGTCTTCTCCAGGCTCAGCAGCGGCTCAACGGCCAAGGGCGCGGTTGACCGCACGAGACAGTTCCTCAATGCGGCGTCGCTGACGGCGGGAGCCGGTCATGGTCGCGAGTTGCTGTGCGCGCTGAATATGAGGCTGGGCGGCTTCGGGTTCGCCGGCCGCGAGGAGGGCGTGTCCCAAGTCGCAGCGGACGCCGGATTCGGCGCGGTTGTAGGTGCCGTCCATTCCGGCCAGTGCTGAGCGGAGGTCCTCGACGGTGCCGGGGTCGCCGAAGCGGAGAAGGCAACTGCCTCTCCAGCGGGCGAAATGGTGGACGTTGATCGACAGGTAGGGCGTCTCTGGGTCCCCGTCCCCTTCCGGCAATACTGCGGCGGCCTGGTCGAGTGCGCGACGGCAGGCGTCCTCGTCGCCGAGGACGGCGGCGGCTTCTGCTTCGGCTGCTGCCAGCCAGGTTCTAAGGCGGGCGGGGACGTGGTCGCGGTGAGTGGCGTGGATGTACTGGAGCAGTTCCGCGGCTTCGGCGGGTCTTCCCAGATCCATGAGGACATACGCCTGCTCACCGGAGACGTAGGCGAGGACGGCGGGGTCGTCGGCTTCTTGGGCGGCGGCCTTGGCACGTTCGTAGTGGCTCCAGGCGTCGTTGAGGGCCACAGTGTTGATGGCCTGCCATCCGGCCAGTGACGCGGTCTCGGCGAGGAGGTGGGCGAGTTGGGCGCGGATTTGGGGACGCACAGCGTGACGGTGGGCGCGTTCGATCTGGGCTATCTGGGCTCGCATCTTGTCGGCGATGGCGGGTCCGCCGATGCGGCGGTCCTGGAGGCGGAGGTTGTTGGTGTCCGTCGTGAGGATCATGACCATCGTGGGGTCGATGGCTGAGGCGGCGTCCAGGCGGGCGGCGAGTTCGCTGGTCTGCTCCTGGTGCTCGTCGTCGTGATCGCCAGTCGGTGAGGCGAGGTCGAGCGGGGCCAGCCCAAGGAGCATTCTGGCGTGGTCGGGCAGGCCGAGTCCGGTGGCGATGCGCTCGAATACCGCGAGCTCCTCGATGGGACCGGCGGTCCCGTTGAAGATCTTGTTGACTCGGGGTTGTGCGATCTCTGTTGCTGATGCGATGCGCACCTGGCTGAGTCCGGCGCATTTGGCGACGAGGCGAAATAGCCCGGTGATATCGCGTTTTTGGAGAATTTCGCGGCTTTCGTCGCGATCCCACACCCATTCTGGTATGTCGATCGGGTCGAAAGCGGTTTTACGCATGCGGTCCTCCGGAAGTCGGCTCCCAGGTGGTGCATTGAGATGCCGCAGACTCTATATGCCTCCGCTGTATAACACCGTGGGATATGTATAAAAGGTCTGGCTCCTCATGCTGTCGGGCATGACAACTCCAGTCAGGTGCACCGAATGCGACGGCCGAGGATGGAAGATCGTCACCCGGCGCGGCCATGCTGCGGCAGCGAGGTTGGGCATGGCCGCGTCCGCCAAGGAAGACTGCCTGCACTGTGACGGCCTCGACCAGGGCGGCGCGCTGGGTGAGCTGTTCGAGTGGGAAGTCCGTATCACCGCCAGCCAGGGCGAGGAACTGGGACCGTGCGGGGCGAGCCCGTTCCAGGCCACCGCCATGGACGAGCTCCGCAAGGCGATGCGAAGAATGCCTGAAGGCGCTGCCGTGCGGGGGTGCATCGTGCACAGCGTCCGCGACTTCGGCGCCCTCCCCGACGACCACTTCCGCCGGGAGATCTTCCGCGCTTCGCTCGACCCGGCGGGCATGGTGCGATTCACGCGGGTGGCCGAATGAACACGACGAGAATGATCACGATCGACCCGGCTCATTCGGCCGAACTTCTCCGGCAAGCGCTGGCGGGTAAAGGAGTTGTCGCCGACGTTCACGACGGATACGGGCTCGCGCTCGTATCGGTCTGGGTCGGGCTGGTGGTGTGGTGCGACGGCCGGAATTTCTGGTGGCGCACGGGCTGGAATGCCGCACGTCGGCGAGTTATCTATGCCTGGCATCCCGCGATTGACCCGGTACGGGCCGCTCAGCGCGTGGCCATGTACTACGCGGATCTGCGGGCCGCGCATCCGGCAATCGTCCCACTGGCCGATTTCGTCCGCGAGATCGAGCCATGAGCGCAAATGCCTTCTGGGGATGCGGAGTGGAGGCCGTCCGGCGAAACTCCGTGCTGGTGCAGCATGCGGTGCGGACGGATGGCACGACGGCCTGGTGTGGGGTGTCGGTCCGTCCGGTGATGGTCGGTACGTGGCATGTGCCGTTCGCCCCGACCTGCTCGTCCTCCTGTTCAGCGTGCGTTCGGCACTGGTACAAGGCCCGTGCCGGACTATAGAAGACTTGCCTGAAAGGGCCCTGACAGGCCGTACCTTAGCCAGTACTGTACTTGTGCGGACGAGCGCAAGAGTGAACGGACGGCCAAGATGAGCATGGACTTCGCCCCGCCGAAATACGCCCAGGTCATGCGGGCGATTCAGGAGCGGATCGAGTCGGGCGAGTATGCCCCAGGTGACATGCTGCCGTCCGAGACACAACTCGTGCGCGAACTCGGCGTGGGCCGTACCACCGTCGTGCGGGCGCTTCAGACTCTGGCCATGCAAGGGTGGATCGAGCGTGAGCATGGGCGCGGCTCGTTCGTGAAGGGGCGTCCCGAGAGCGGGGCCGATCGTGTCCGGCCGAGTCTGAGCACGGCGGAGCAGGGTGAGAGCGCTGGCAGCCTCGTGGAGGTGACCCGTGTTCCGGCACCTCGACACGTGTCCCGGCTCCTGGGTGTCGCCGAGCGCACGCCCGTGATCGTGCGTAAGCGGGTGGCCCGTCAGGGGGATGTGCTGTCAGCGGTGGAGACGGTGTGGATTCCGCTGGAGATTGCTGTCGGCACTGACCTGGACAAGCCAGAACCGCTGCGCAACGGCATCCGCCGGCATCTCCAGGCGGTCAAGCATCTCCGGTTCGACCACATCACCGAGCGCGTCTCCGCGCGAAAGCCGACCAAGGAGGAAGCCGAGCTGCTGGGGTCGTCCAACCCGGTGCTCAGCGTGCTGGCGACCGTGCACGACCCGGCGGGAGCCGTGCTGCTGGCCATGAGCCTGGCGTTGCCTGGCAACCTGCACGAGCTTGAGGATGTCTTCAAGGTCAGCTAAGTCTTACCCCATCTCTCCGCCATAACCACTTGTGCGGACGAGTTGGCGGACTTACATTCAACTCATGCGGACAAGTGGACGAGCGAATGACCGCTCTCCCCGCTAGCGAGAGGAACCACATGGCAATCCAAGGCCCCATTCCGATCAGCTTCGACCAGGTCTTCCCGCACGGCTGCTTCCTCGTCGGGCAGGCCGAGCAGGTCAAGGACTTCGACGCCTCGACCAACGGCAGGACCGTCTACGCCAAGGACAAGACGACCGGACAGCCGGTCTGGCAGGTCCCGGTCATGGACGGCGACCCGACCGTCAAGGCGTCCCAGAAGACGGTCGCGGTCAAGATCCTTTCCGAGACCGAACCCACCGCGCCGCCCGCCGTGCCCGGCCTCCCGATCACGCCCGTGGAGTTCGTCGGGATGACCGTTACGCCGTACGTCGGTCAGACCGGGCGGCTGGCCTACTCCATCCGCGCGACCGGGATGCGCTCGCCGCGCGCCAAGCAGGCTCCCGCCAGTAAGGAGGCGGCGGCGTGAACCTCGGCCCCTACACCTACGTCACGCTCTCGATGGAGCCGGGCGAGCCCACGCACGTGGACGTCTCCTTCTACACGAGCGGCCTTCAGGCCCGATCCAGCGTGATCAACGAGCGCCGTCCGTCCCTGTCGATCATCAGCCGGGACGCCAAGGTCGCCGTCTCCACCACGGGAGGTGGGCCGGTCACCAACGCCGACCTGGCCATCGCCCGCGAGATCTTCACCGCCGCCGCCCAGTACCTGGCCGACTGCGAGCGCCTGCACGCCGAACACGACCAGCCGGCGGCCTGACAGACAAGGCGGGGCCGCTGGAAGCGGCAACTTCCGGCGGCCCCTCGGTTCTCCCTGATCTCACTCACGAGAGGTTCCAAGCATATGTTCAAGCGGCTGCCTGGCGACGAGACACGCAACCTCGTCACCACCACGCCCGACACGGCCGTCGTCTTCCGCCCGGCCGTCATCCGCACTCCGGCCATCCTCACCCTGATCATCTTCGCCTGGCGTCTCCTCGCCGCCCTCGTCCGGCTCCTGTGGCGTCATCCCATCGCCATGCTCGCGACGCTCACCCCCGGCGTCCTCACGCTGCTGTACGGCTGGCAGACGGCGCTGCTGCTCACGGCACCCATCCCGGCAGGTCTGGCGGCCTGGGCCCTGACCCACCGGACCAGCTTCGTCCATCTGATCGGCTGGCGGCTGCTGGCCTGGTGGCGGCTCGTCTGGGTCTACCGGCGGCACTGGCAACCCGTCATGATCGTCTCCGGCCTCGGCAGGCACCTGTGGGGCCGTGACTACCTACCTCGGCTCGGCAAGGTCACCTGCACCGCATGGGCCGACCTCGTCGCCGTCCGCATGCTCAAAGGACAATCGGTCAAAGACTGGGCCGACCGCCTCGACCACCTCGCCCAAGGGTTCGGCTCCGCGTCGTGCCGGGTCGCGCTGTCTCGGGGCGGTCGCCTCACGCTCACCTTTCCCCGGCATGACCCGCTGGCCGAACGCATCCCGGCGATTCCTGTGCCTGACTCGCCGACCGTGGAGCCGGTCGAGATCGGCAAGCAGGAAGACGGGCGGCCATGGCTGCTCAAGGTGCACGGCACACACGTCCTGGTCGCGGGCGCCACCGGGGCAGGAAAAGGCTCGATCATCTGGTCCACCATCCGCGGACTCCTCCCGGCCGTCCGCGCGGGCCTGGTCGAGATCTGGGCCCTGGACCCCAAGCTGATGGAACTGTCCTACGGACGCGCCCTCTTCGGTGACCGATACGCAGCCACCCCTGAAGACTGCGCCGATCTCCTCGACCAAACCGTGAACGTCATGCAGAAACGCGCGGCCCGCTTCGCCGGGGTTCAACGCTCCCACACCCCAACCGTGGATGACCCCTTCGTCCTGGTCGTAGTCGACGAGGTCGCGTTCCTGACCGCCTACCAAGCCGACAGAGACCTGAGACGGCGGATCTCGGCCGCGCTGGCCACCCTCACCACACAAGGCCGCGCGGTCGGCGTCGGTGTCCTGGCAGCACTCCAAGACCCGCGCAAGGAAGTCATGAACATCCGCAACCTGTTCCCCGACAAGATCGCACTGCGGCTGGACGAGTCCGAGCAGGTGGACATGGTCCTCGGCGACGGCGCACGGGACCGGGGAGCGCTGGCCGACCACATCTCACCCATTCCCGGACTGGGCGCCGGCGTCGGCTACGTCCGGCTGGAGACCTCGCCCGACCCGATCCGCGTCCGCGCGGCCTACGTCTCCGACACCGACATCCGCGCCATGGCCGACGCCTTCGCCGCCGGAGAGGACGCCTGATGAAGGTCTGCTTCCACGGCACCGCCGAAGAGATCGAGCTGGTGGCAGGACGTTCGATCCTCGTCATGCTCACCGTCCGCGACCTGCCTCGCGTGCGGGCGTTCGAGGTCTTCCACACCCGCATAAGCCGTCACCCCTATCAAGGCCTCTACCGGCTGTGCGCCGAGCTGGCCGAGACGGAGGGCGGCGACCATGCGTGAGCTCTCCTACCTCCTGGAGGGGCTGCGCTGCTCGGCCTGCCTGAGCGACAACACGCTCTGGCTGGACCTGGCGGCGGGCCTGGTCGAGTGCCGCGAGTGCGGCCAGGGCGCACTTATCGACCACGATGGGGAGGACATGTGACCTACGACCGCGCGTTGCCCCGCGCCGAACGGCTGGCCATGCCCCTGGCCCGCGATGTGGCCGAAGAGGTCGCCAAGCAGTACGGGGTGTGCATCCGGCCCGTCCCGCTCAAGCGCCTCGACACCCACACCGGCCTCTGGGAGATCATCGACGTCCCGTGCGGGGCCACTCTGGAGGTCAAGTGCCTGCCGTGCGCCAAGCGCAACCGGCACCTGCGCATGGCCCAATGCCGGGAAGGCTGGCACCTCGACGAGGAACCCACGATCACGCCGGACGAGCCGAACGACGAACAACGCTGGCTGGTCGAGTTCCGCGCCGACGTCCAGGCCCAACGCGACCAGGCCGACCAGGACACTACCGACCTGGACGAGCTGATCGCCGGGCTGGATGAGGAGATCAACGCGGCGGGCATGCGCGGCAACGTCCTCGGCCGGACGGTCCCCAAGCGCAACCGCTCGACCAGGCGACGGCAGGACGCCCCCGAACTGCCCAAGCGCAAGATGACGGCAACGACGCTCGGGCGCACCTTCGAGTCTGCGGATGGGAAGACCTACCGGCCGTCGCTGTTCGTCACCCTCACCCTCCCGTCCTACGGCAAGGTCAACAACGGCGTTCCCGTCAATCCCGACACCTACGACTACGCCCGCGCCGCTCGTGACGCGCTGCACTTCTCCAAGCTCGTCGACCGCTTCGTGCAGAACCTGCGCCGCGTGGCGGGTTACGACGTGCAGTACTTCGCCGCTGTGGAGCCTCAGAAGCGGCTCGCGCCGCACCTGCACATGGCCATCCGGGGCACCCTGCCACGCGCGGAGATCAAGCAGATAGCCGCCGCCACCTACCACCAGGTCTGGTGGCCGGCGACCGACCGGGTCGTCTTCGACGGTGACCACCTGCCCGTCTGGGAGGACGGCACGGGCTACCTCGACCCCGGCACGGGTGAGGTGTTGCCCACCTGGGACCAGGCGCTCGACCAGCTCGACACGGACGAGACGGCCGAACCCCTGCATGTGATCCGCTTCGGCGTCCAAGTGGATGTGCAAGGCGTGCTCGCGGGCACCCCGGACGCCGACCAGTGCATCCGCTACCTGTCCAAGTACCTCACCAAATCACTCGGTGACAGCCTCGACCCCGACGACCAGGCCCAGCGCGACCACGCCGCACGGCTGGCCGAGGCACTGCGCTTCGAACCCTGCTCCCCGAACTGCCCGAACTGGCTGCGCTACGGCGTCCAGCCCAAGGGCGCCAAGCCGGGCATGGCTCCCGGACAGTGCCGTAGCAAGGCGCACAAACCCGACCACCTCGGCTACGCCGGACGCCGCGTCCTGGTCTCCCGCAAGTGGTCCAACAAGACCCTCGCCGAACACAAGCAGGACCGCCGTACCTGGGTCCTGGAAGCCCTCGGTCAGACCGACCAGCCGACCGACCCACACCGCTACGTCTGGAAACCCGTCCCGGCCGGAGACGCCAACGTGCCGCCACTGGCCGTTCGCCTCCTCCGATCGGTCCACGAACGGCAACGATGGCGAGCCCACATGGCCCAACTCCAAGCCCAGGCAGACGCTCAAGATCTTTCGGCAACTGGAGAGGCGGCCTGACGTGGACAAGCTGTTCTACCGCCCGAAGGATGCCGCAACCGTTCTCGGCATGAGCCGAACGGCCGTGTTCCGGTTGATCAAGACGGGCGAACTTCGATCGATCAAGCACAACGGCTACCGGCTCATCCCCGGCACCGCTCTCCTCGACTACGCCCATGCTCTTGAGACCCAAGCGTCCGAGGAGGTGGCCTGATGTCCGTCAGAAAGCCCAATGGACGCTCCTCGATCTTCCTCGGCAAGGATGGACTGTGGCACGGCTGGGTGACGGTGGGGATCAAGCCGGATGGCTCCCCGGACCGACGCCATCGTAAGGGCAAGACCGAGACCGAGGTAACGCGCAAGGTCCGCGAACTGGAGAATCAACGAGACTCGGGCCGGGTGAGCAAGGCCGGCCGTGCTCCGACCGTTGCGGAGTGGATGTCCGAGTTCCTCGACGTGATCTGTGCGCGCCTGGTGCTGTCGGAGAAGATGGCTCCTCGCACGCTCACCGACTACCGGTCCAAGTCGAGAAACTGGATCGCGCCGCTCCTCGGCAAGCATCGCCTCGATCGGCTCGCCCCTGAGCACCTGGACACCGCCTACACCACGATGCTTGAAGAGGGCCTCTCCTCCAGCAGCGTTCTCAAGGTTCACCGCATCCTGTCGCGTGCCCTCACCATCGCCGTGCGGCGGGGACGCGTCGCACGAAACGTAGCCACGTTGGTGGACGCTCCTTCCGCCGCCACAACGGAGATCGAACCCCTGACAGGAGAGGAGGCGCGGCGCATCCTCGATATCGCCAAGACCAGGAGGAACGGCGCTCGCTGGTCCGTCGCTCTCGCGCTCGGCATCCGGCAAGGCGAAGCTCTCGGGCTCCGCTGGTCGTACATCGATCTGACCACAGGGGAGATTCGGGCATGGTTCCAGATCCAGCGGTCGGAGTGGCAGCACGGCTGCAACAATCCACACGCCTGTGGAGAGAAGTGGCACCGCAAGGCGTGCAAGAAGAACTGCAAAGAGCATCAGCATGATCGCGACTGCAAGCCGAACTGCAAGAAGCGCTCCCACCGCTGCTACAAGCGCCCATGCCTCAAGGACTGTACGAGCCACGCGGACAAGTGCCCGAAGCGCACCGGCGGCGGCCTGATCTTTCGGCAACGCAAGGGCAAGAGCAAGCTCACCCTCCAATGCCCGCCGGCACTTCTGGCCCTACTGCGAGCCCACAAGAAGCTCCAAGCCGCCGAACGGCTGAAGGCTGGGGATAAGTGGACCGATCACGATCTGGTCTTCACAACGCAACTCGGCGGGCCCATCGAGCGCACCGAGGACTGGAAGCAGTGGAAATCCATCCTCAAGCAGGCCGGCGTACGAGACGCCCGCGTTCACGACGCCCGCCACACCGCCGCGACACTCCTCATCGAGCAAGGCGTCCACATCCGCGTCGTACAGGAGATCCTCGGCCACACACGTGTGACGACAACAGAGCGCTACACCCACGTGGCCACGCTCCAAATGAAGGACGCCAGCAACCGCATGGACCAGGCCCTCTGGGGTCAGCCCTGACGGGCAACTGCAACCCAAACTGCAACCCTGATGTCCACAGAGATCAAAAAAGGCCCCCTCCCCGAAATCGGGAGAGGGCCTTCCGCCTGCGGAGGATCGGGGATTTGAACCCCGGATGGCCGGTAAGACCAAACCGCATTAGCAGTGCGGCGCCATAGACCTGACTAGGCGAATCCTCCTGGAAGCCATCGCGGCTCAGCACAGCGTACCGGCCTTCTGGCGAGGCAGCAAAGCGATTCTCCGCCCAGCCTTCACCAAGAGTTATCAACAGCCTGTGGGTAACTGCCTGTGGATGAAGCCCGCCCAGAGCATGGACGGGCTTCGGGGCTGTGGATAACTGTCGGGATGCGCGGTTGTGAGGGCCGGACCGACCCCCAAAAATGCCCCGAAAAGCCCCCAGATGCTAGGCCGGGTTGGCCTCGCCCTCGATCTCGATCTTGACCTTCTTGCCCACGAGCACCCCGCCGGTCTCCAGGGCCTGGTTCCAGGTCAGACCGAAGTCCTCGCGGTCGAACTCCGCGCTGATCGAGTAGCCCCAGACGACCTGGCCCCACGGGTTCGAGCCGACGCCCCCGTACTCGACCGTGAGCTCGACCTCCTTGGTGACGTCGCGGATGGTCAGGTCGCCGACGACCGTGAACTCGTCGCCGGAGTGGCCGACCACGCGGGTGCTCTTGAAGGTGATCTGCGGGTACTTCTCGACGGCCAGGAAGTCGTCGCTGCGCAGGTGGCCGTCGCGGTCGACCATGCCCGTGTCGATGCTTTCGGTCTGGATGCTGAGTTCGGCGGTGGACTCGAGCGGGTTCTCGGCGATCGTGACCGAGCCCGTGAAGGCGCCGAAGTGGCCGCGGACCTTGCTGACCATCATGTGCTTGACCACGAACCCGATGCGGGTGTGGGCTGCGTCCAGGTTGTAGGTGCCGGCGGCGGGGACGGTCAGGGACTCCCAGGTGCGGGTGGTCATTGGGGTTCTCCTCGTTGAAGGTAAGGTGACGCTTGCTGTGCGGATGTCTGCGGCAACAATTTTCTACACGAGGAATATTCCACACGTCAACTATCATCGGCTAGGATGGTGAGGGTGATGAACGTTGACGACGCCCGCCTGACAGCCATCGGCCTCCTGACCGAGGTGCACGCCGGCCTGATGGGCAGGCTACAGCCGGTGCTCGCCGAGGCGGGGTTGTCCGAGATCGACTTCGAGACCGTCATCCGCCTGGCCCGTTCACCCCACCAGCGGCTGCGCATGAGCGACCTGGCCGCGCAGACCGGGCTGTCGACGAGCGGCGTGACCCGCGTGGTCGATCGGCTCGAACGCGAGAGCCTGGTGCGCAGGGAGGCCTGCGCGAGCGACCGCAGGGCGTCCTACGCCGCGCTGACGGACACGGGACGCGAACGGCTGGAGGGGGTGCTCCCCCAGCATCTGCAGGACGTCGAGAGCTGGTTCACGGGCCTGCTGGAGCCCCAGGAGCTGCAGGCGTTCCTCTGCAGCCTGCGCAAGATCAGAGCCGTCGTACGTCCCTGCGCTACCGCGGGGGTTGTGGAGAACGAAGTCCCAGCGCGTCCCTGAGCTTGGACATCGCCCGCGACACCGTGCTCTTGACCGTCCCCACACTCACCCCGAGCGTCCTGGCGATCTCCGGCTCGGTCATGTCCTCGTAGTAGCGCAGCACGATCGCCGCCCGCATCCGCTCGGGCAGCGACTCCAGGGCCTGTTCGAGCAGTTCGTGCACGTCCCCGTCGCGAGCCGGCCCGTCATTCGGGGGCTCGGGCAGTTCGGCCGACGGGTACTCCTCCAGTTTGCGCCGCCGCCACTGCGAGATGTTGATGTTCACCATGGCCCGCCGCACGTATCCGTCCAGCGCCCTGCGGTCCTCGATCCGGTTCCAGGCCAGGTACGTCTTCGTCAACGCGTTCTGAAGCAGGTCCTCGGCGTCCAGCGGATGCCCGGTGAGCTGATGAGCGGCACGCAGCAGCGCGGGCCCGCGGGCCCGGACGTACTCATGGAACTCATCTTCCCAACCAGACATCGTGGCCAGAATCGCAGCCTGATGCCCGATTGGGGTGGAACCACAATTCAGGTTTCGGCCCGCCGACGATAAAGGTAGGCCAAGGTCGGTGGCGGTTTCTACGCCGCCGGATGTCCACACCCTTCCCCAGGGATGCGTATTTTGCTCTGATCTGCCCCCGTACGGTGTGGACTACCCCCAAGTCGTGTGAATCTAGTAGCCGACCCGAGGGAGGGCCGATGGGGGATCCGAGCGTTGAGCGCCGCCGGGTGCTCGCCGCCGCGGCGCTGGGCCGCGAGTCCGGCGTTCCAGGCCCCGACCCGAGCAACGGGGAACCGCTGCGGGCCGTGGCGGGCGAGGTTCTGGACGTCAGCCCGCACCTGATCATCATCGAGACCCCCGGCGGCACGGAGGAGCGGCTGGTCATCGCGCCCTGGGCCACCGCCTGGCACGGTCAGGACGTCGGACCGGCCGACATTCCCGTGGGTTCGATGGTGATGATGCGCGCCCTGCGCGACGGCCGCGTGATCGAACGGATCTGGGCCGACGCCACCCGCATCACCGGCACGATCCTGTCGATCACCGGACGCAGGGACCTGACGGTGGAGCTCGACTGCGGGCCGCACCGGGGACATCGCTCGGTCGTCATCCCCTACCGGGCGACGGGACGGCTGCAGGTGCGCCATCCCAAGTTCGAGCCCGGTTACCTGTTCGACGCGATCGGGATCAGGCGCGACGGGGCCGGCCTGGCCCTGCTGCCGGCGACCTCCCAGCCCGCCTACCCGGCGCGCGCCGTGCCGCCCCCGCCGCCCGCCTACGCCGGCGTGCAGTCGCGCATTTCGGGCACGGCCACCTGGTCGGACACGTTCGACGAGGAAGAACGCGGCGCGGCCTACCCGATGCTGGAGGGCTCCGACATCGGTTGCGCCGAAGCGGGGACGTCCTGTGCCGGCCTGCCGTACCTGGCCGTCGGTTCGCTGCTCCAGGTCCGCAACCTGTGCTCTCAGCGCTCCGCGAACGTGCCGGTGGTCGCGTGCGGATGCCTGGCCGGACGGTTCTGCGACCGCTGCGTCGAGTGCGACACCTCGCCGCGCGGACGCATCGCGGAGTTGTCGCCGTCCTCCTATGTGGAGCTTGGCGGCGATCTGATGAAAGGCTGCTTCAACGCTCAAATCGGATTGGGGTGACCCGCGTGCTGGAATCACAGCTCCCGCTCCTGATCATGCTGCTCGTCCTGGGGACGGCGGCCAAGGTGGTCACGGTGCGCTCGGGCGGTGAACCGGGCGCGCTGTCCCAGTTGGGGCCCGCGGTGCTGGTGCCGGACCGCATGCGGGCCGCGGCGCTGCTGATCTGCGCCGCCGGTGAGTTGATGCTCGCCACGGGCCTGCTGCTCACCACTCATCCGTTCTTCAGGTGGGGGACGGCCGCCTTCTTCGCGCTGTCCACGTACGTGCTGCTGGAGCTGCGCAGGCGGCGTCCCGACGCGGGCTGCGGCTGCTTCGGCGAGGTGAGCTCGGCGCCGGTCGGGCTGCGTTCCGTCGGCAGGACGGTGACGTTGACCGGCATGGCCGGGGTGTCGGTGTGGGCGCCGGTGTCCGGATGGGAGGCCGTGGGCCACCTGTCGTGGCTGACGGCCGCCGGGGCGGTCCTGCTCGCAGTGCTGTCGCCCGAGATCGAGGAGCTCATCGATCGTGTGCGCTTCCGCGCCCCCTGCGAGCAGCGCCGCAGCCCCGCCGAGTCGGTCACCCTGTCCAGGCTCAGGTCGAGCGGCACCTGGCGGACCCACCGGGGCGAGCTGGCCTCGGCCGAGCCGTACGACACCTGGCGCGAACTGTGCTGGCGTTTCTTCGCCTTCCGCAACCACGACGAGGACGACGTCGTCTTCGCCGTCTACCTCAGCGGGCGGCGCCCGGCGGTGCGGATGGCCGTGGTCAGCGCGGAGGACAGCGAGTCTCTGGCGGAATATACGCCAGTATCGGCCTGACGCTATACAGCGTTAGATTCCGCTCGACAGGCATGGCGATATTGCTCTATTGGGCTGTCTAGCTTCCCCACTAGACAGCCCAATAGAGGTCTAGGGGCGTCGCTCAGATGGGCTGAGCGCGCAGGAACTTCCCGAAATGCGGCACCGTGAACGCGATCAGGCCGCGCTCGGCGCTGTAGATGAGCCCTTTCTTGATGAGACTGTCACGGGCGGGCGAGAGGCTGGACGGCTTCCGCCCGAGGGCGTCGGCCACGTCGGCGGTGGCGACCGGCTCGTCGCCGATCTGCGCCATCGCGTGCATGTAGTCGCGCTCGGCCGGGGTGGCCCGCTCGTAGCGGCTGCCGAAGAACCCGACCGCGAGCTCCTCCTCGGCCTCCGGTGCGGAGACCTTGACGTCATCGATGGTGATCGGGCTGCGCGGCGCCAGGTCCCAGGCGACCTTGCCGTAGGCCTGCACGAAGTAGGGGTAGCCGTCGGCGGCCTCGTAGAGAGCGTCGAGGGCGTCCTGGGTGAACTCGACGTCCTCCTCACGCGCCGGCAGGATCAGCGCCAGGTCGGCGGCGTCGCGGTCGAGCTTGTCGATGCGCGCGTAGCGGAACAGCCGCTCGGAATAGCTCTTGCTGGCCGACAACACGCTCGGCAGGTGGGGCAGCCCGGCGCCCACCACGATCAGCGGCCCGCCCGACTGCGACAACTCGTGGCAGGCGGCGCAGAGCGCCGAGACGTCGGCGGCCTGGACGTCCTGCATCTCGTCGATGAACAGCGCGATGCCGACCGCCAGGTCGGTGGCCACCGACGCGGCGTCGACGAACAGTTCGGTGAGGTCGATCTCCAGATCGCCCGAGTCGGCGCGCCCGCGGCTGGCGGGCACCTCGATGCCGGGCGACCAGTGGGAGGTGCCCTTGGCCGCGGAGGGGTCGCGCATGGCGAACGCCTTGAGCACCCCGAGGAACTCCTCGATGCGCTCGGGCGCCCGATGGCGCGGGGCCAGCTCGCGGATGGCCATGTGCAGGGCCGCCGCCACGGGCCGCCTGATCGACTGGTCGGGCCGGGCCTCGATCTTGCCCGTGCCCCACAGCCGCTGCATGGCCATGGATTTGAACGTGTTGAGCAGGACGGTCTTGCCGACGCCGCGCAGGCCGGTGACGACCATGCTGCGCTCGGGGCGACCGCGGGCCACTCGCTCCAGCACGACCTCGAACTGCTGCAGCTCTCGATCCCGCCCGGCGAGCTCCGGCGGACGCTGGCCGGCGCCGGGAGCGTAGGGGTTTCGCACAGGGTCCACGCTCTCGGACTTTATTGCCGGATATAGCGGCCGTCTTAGATTTGGGAAGAAAGTGCTACGGCGTGTCCGAGCAGGGGCGGTCGCGAGCACCGTCATCGGACACACCCCCTCTCACCTGGCCGAACCCTTGTTCGAGTGCGATACGTAGAACTGTAGCGCGGACTCGAACACCTATGCGATGGTTTCGAGTAAAGATCTTCGCAACGTGGCGCGAGGCCCGCCGGCAGCGCGAAACTTGGCACCCGTCGCCGCGCCGCAATAGCGTTCGGAGCCATGCGGACCTTCGCGAACGTACAGGAACTCAAGGCGGCCATCGGCGAGACGTTCGGCCCCACCGAGTGGCGCACCGTCACTCAGGACCAGGTCAACCTCTTCGCCGACGCCACCGCCGACCACCAGTGGATCCACGTGGACGTGGAGCGCGCAAAGGAGGGACCGTTCGGCGGCACGATCGCCCACGGATACCTGACCCTGTCGATGCTCCCGGTGTTCATGTTCGAGATGGTCGAGGTGCAGAACATCGCGATGGGCGTCAACTACGGCCTCAACAAGGTCCGCTTCCCCAGGCCGGTGCCGGTCGGCGCGCGGATCAGGGCCGTGGGCGAGCTCACCGACGTCAAGGGCACGCCGGCCGGCTACCTGTCCACGCTGAAGATGACGGTCGAGGTCGAGGGCGAGCGGCGGCCCGCCTGCATCGCCGAGACCCTTTCCCTGTACGTGCCGGCCGAATAGGTCCCGTGCAACAGTAAGGCGCCCTCATCGCTCCCTGGGTTCGTGGAAGATTTCGACGAGTTCGTCCGGACCCGGGGCGACGCGCTCCTCCGGTACGGCTACGTGCTGTCCGGCAACTCCGAGGACGCGGCCGATCTCGTACAGGAGGCGCTGGCCCGTCTGGGCGACGCCTGGCCCCGCGTGCGCAAGAAACACGACCCTGAGGGGTACGTGCGCACGACCATGGTCCGGTTGCACATCAAGTCGTGGCGCAGGCGGCGCCGGGAGGACCTGGTCGCCGCCGTCCCCGACCACGGCCGATCCGACCGGTACGGCGACGCCGACCTGTGGGCCGAACTCCAGCAGCTGCCCCGCAAGCAGCGGGCCGTGATCGTGCTGCGCTACTACGAGGACCTTCCCGACCAGGAGATCGCCGAAATCCTCGGGGTGTCGCGCGTCACCGTGCGCAGTCAGGCGGCCCGTGCCCTGGACAAGCTCCGGATCAAGCGAGTGCTGCAGGAGGCACGATGAGAGGCGAGCAGGACCTGGTCCGGACCCTGCGGACGGCGGCGGACCAGGTGGAGGGCCTCGACCTGGCGGGCGGGGTGGCCCGGCGGCGGCGCGCCCTGCGTACCCGGCGACGGGTGGGAGTGGCGCTCGCGGCGGCGGCCGTGGTGGCGATCGTGGGCGGCACGACGGTGGCGCTGTCCGGCGGGGAACAGCGGGCCCAGCCGGCCGAGATCGTGACCCCCGAAGTCCCGAAGATCACGCCGGTCGAACAGTTGTGGCCGCGGGCCGTCGTCAAGATGCCGGCGAAGAAATGGAAGCCGGTGACCGGCCTGAGCCCCACTCAGGTGCTGCTGGCGGCCAATTCCGCGTTCGAGAAGGCCGGGCAGCTCGGGGTGTACGACTCGGCGCGCGGGACGACCCGCGTTCTCGGCGACATCCCCAGTCCCAAGAAGAAGTACTACCCGCAGAAGTTCGCGGTGAGCTCGCGCTACATCGCCTGGTACGGCGAAACGCCCCAGGACGACGACCCCTGGGCGGATTTCTGGATCATGCCCAGGGAAGGAGGCACGGCCAGGCGCGTGACCGAGGTGACGGCGGACGTCGACGCGATCGGCCTCACCGGCGACTCCCTCGTGTGGTCGGTACGTGGCGGGGGCGTCTACCGCGTGCCGCTGACCGGCGGAAAACCCTCGCGCGTACCCGGCTCCGACGGCCTCCATCTGACCGCCTGGCCCTGGGCGAACGGCCGGGCCTCCAAGGAGCCCGGCGCGAACGAGAACCGGGTCGTCAACCTGGAAACGGGCCGATCCGTCGACGTTCCGCTGCCTCCTCAGGTTCAGATGACGCAGTGTCACGCGGAGTGGTGCGTCGGCGTGAGCGGCGGCCGCATGATCGTGCAGCGAGTGGACGGAACCGGTAGGAAGACCCTGCCCGTGATGTTCCGGCCCCACGGGGCGCGCTGGCTGCTGGGTGACCGTTATGCGATGTTCGGCGTGTACGACGAAACCCGGCGAGGACTGCCGATCGCCGTGGTGTACGACCTGGCCACCGGTGTGACGGCGGGACTCGGCGAGAAGTCCGAGCCGTGGGTGAGCGGGTCCGTGATGATGGGTGCGAATTCGTCGGCGCCCTCCACCACGCCCTCCTGGGACGCGGACGTGACGTACCACAGGGAATGCGGGAACGGCCGCTGCGTGGTGAAGACACGCGGGGGCGGCAAGCAGCTCACCGTCGTGAACCTGCTGGCCGCCACCCGATGATTCACGCGCGCACCGCGTACTACAGGCGTTGCCGCGAGGGCCGTGGCAACGCCTGTACGGCGGGAGGTGGGCCCTGCGCCCCCTGAGTTATCGGCCTATGCCCCCTCCGAGTAATAGATCGCCGCCTGCACCCGGCTCCTCAACCCCAGCTTGTTCAGCACCCGGCTGACATGCGTCTTGGTGGTGGCCTCCGCCATATTCAGCTCTTTGGCGATCTCGGCATTGGACAGCCCCCGCCCAATACACGCCAGCACCTCCCGCTCCCGAGGCGTCAAACTCTCCGGATCCCCCGCCGACTCTCGACGCGCCGGCGCCTGCTCGGCGAAGGCCGAGATCAACCTCCGCGTAACCCCGGGCGAGATCAGCCCATCCCCCCGCGCCACCAACCGCACGGCCTCGACCAGCGACTCGGCATCGGTGTTCTTCAACAGGAATCCAGCGGCCCCCGCCCTCAAAGCCCCGAAAACATATTCATCGAGATCGAACGTCGTCAGGATCAGCACATCGGTGACCCCCGCCAGTTCTCTGGTGGCGGAGATGCCGTCGAGCCGCGGCATGCGTACGTCCATCAACACGACATCAGGCCGCATCTCCCGAGCCATCGCCACGGCCTGCTCGCCGTCACCCGCCTCCCCGACGACCTCGATGTCGTCCGCCCCATCCAGAATCAGCGCGATCCCGGCCCGTACCGCCGAGTGATCGTCGGCCACCAACACCCTGATACTCACGATCCCACTTCCTTACGAGTCACCCCCGGCCAGCACAATCGCCCCCTCACGCCGCATTGCAGAAAACGCTAGGTTTCCAAACTCGCGGCCCCAGCCCCCGAACGACCGTTCTCCCCGGGCACGAACGCGAAGGACCGCTCTTCGGCCGTGGGCAACACAGCGGCCACCCGCCACCACCGGCAGTCCCCTTCTCCCTGCCGCGAAGACCCACGTCCGGAAAAGGCCTCATGAAACGACGGGGACCCCTGCAGGGAAGATGGGCCGGCCTCGAAGGTCCCCCCGACCAACGCGGCCCGCTCCCGCATGCCGATCAGCCCGGCCCCGGCCCCCGGCAGCCGCGCCCCACGCCCACCGAGCGCGTTCTCGACCCACACCAGAACCCGTCCGGCCTCGTACGCGAGAAGGACCCGAACGGGCGAGTCACCATGCTTCAACGCGTTGGTCAGGGCCTCCTGCAAAATCCGGTATCCCGCCAGGTCGACGCCGACGGGCAATTCCCTGGGTTCCCCTTCGATCCGCATTTCCGCGTCGAGCCCCGCCCTTCCGACCCTGTCCACCAGGGTCTCGGCATCGGCCAATCGCGGCCGGGTGGCCTCGGCGGAATCGTCCCCTTCCTGCCGCAACAGCCCGATCATGGATCGCATCTCGGCCAGCCCTTTCACGCTGTTCTCCCGTACGGACTCCATGATTTTCCGGACCGTCGCCTGATCCAGATCCTTGCGGGAAAGCGCGGCCGTGGACTGAATGGCGATCGCGCTGAAATGGTTCGCGATCATGTCATGCAGCTCACGGGCCATCCGTGTGCGTTCGGCCGCGATGGCCGCCTGCCGATCGAGCTCCGCCAGATGAGCCACCTGCTCGGCCCGAACCCGTTCGGTGTTCGCCCGATCCCGCTGCTCCCGCAGCACCAGCGCGGTGGTGACAGGCGTCACCAGCACCAGCCCGGCCTGCACCCCCATGACGGCCAGCATCCGCCAGTCCTCGGCGAGAACCCACGCCACGGCCCCGCCCGCGACCGCCAACGCCGTGGTGATACCGAGCAACACCCGGGCCCACCGAGCCGGCCCATAAAGCACGGCGGAATAGAGATTGTCGGTGAACACCAGAACGGTCGCCAGGGACGGCCCCACGAACCCGTCCAGCGTGATCCCGACGACCCCCAAGCCGAGGGAGGCCAACGGCGCCCGCCGCCGCACCACCACTCCCGCGCAGGTGAGCGCCAGCGGCACGACGAGCAGCCAATCGGAAACGCCACGCTCAAGGCTGGCCCCGCCGACGATGAGGATCACCCCCACCGCGAAGGCCACCCCAGCCCCCAACGCGTCCCGCTTCATGCCCCCCATCTCACCACCCCGCGCGCCCTTCTCCCTCCTGCGGAGGGCCAGCCTGTGGATACACCCTTCGATGTATCCACAGGCTCGTTCACACAGGGGACGTTGATCGTCGCCGTCCTCATCGGCTGCGAGATCACCTTCTGATTCGTCAACGACCCGCCCCCGCTCGATTTCATATCCGGACTGCTCAAGATCCCTTGACCGCCTCGCATCCACACCTTCTGTGCCCCCGGGACCGCGCCAACGCGCGCATGATGGTGGATCTGGTTCGAGGTACCCGCCAGAACCCGCTATGCTTGCTTACGCAGCGAGCGGCCGTAGCTCAATGGATAGAGCATCTGACTACGGATCAGAAGGTTAGGGGTTCGAGTCCTCTCGGCCGCGCACATGCGAAAGGCCCGCTACCAGGGAAAACCTGGAAGCGGGCCTTAGTGTTTGTCAGGACAATCTCGGGATCTTGCTAACACCTTTGCTAACAGGGTGGCCCCCACTGCTCCCCGATCGCCTCAGCGAAGACGTCCGACGACGACGCTTCCGCCGCACGGATCACGTGGGCGTACACGCGGAGCGTGATCGACGGGTCTGCATGGCCGAGGCGGGCCGCGACGACGTGCACCGGCACGCCCGCGAGAAGAAGCGTGGTCGCGTGGATGTGTCGGAGATCGTGCAGCCGGGCATGCGGCAGTGCGATGTCCGGGTGAGCCTCGTTGTTGCGCATTGTAACGTTACGTATGCGCGGGCTGTGGGGGTTCGGCGCGTCGTCACCTCACTTCCCCATTCATGAGCTGCCGCCATAGTGCTTCGGCGTCGACCACCCGCACCCGCGGACTCTCAACGATGACCGAAGGAGAGATGGACCGGTCGTACCTCCGGATGAATCCCTGCCCGCCCGTTCGACACAGCTCGAAGACCAGAGACAGGCATTCGCAGGTGTAGGCCCGGACACGGACCCGATCCGGTTCCCGCTGTAGCGGGTACCACCTCACCGGCTCCGCATCCGAACGAGGCGAGACGGGATGCATGCCGTGATAGTCGTCATCATCTGCCACAGGGTTCACCGCCCTTCGTACGCACGGTCGCCAGTACGGCGCCCACAGCGACCGCCATCGACAAACAGGTGTTGGTGAGCGAGTAGCCAACCCCAGCCACATCGTTCGCCCTCATGGGGCAACCAGCCGGAGCGCACACGCGGAACCCCACCCGGAGGGGCCCTGGACCTTCGCTCACCAACGCCATGTCTCCAAGCTAGCAATCCTGTAAGCCCCTGTCTATTCCGTGAAGCTCCATGGAATTCCACGAGCCAGAGTGAAGGGCCGTGAAACGCCCTCCTACGCTCATACCGTGGCCAGATATCTCGAGCACACGCGCACCTGGGAGTTCGACGAGGACCGCTCCCGCTGGGAGCAGATCCTCGAAGTCTTGACCGCGCGCATCGACTCAGGCGAGTGGGGACCCAAGTTCAAGATCTCCGAAGTCAAGCTCATGGAAGAGTTCGGAGTCGCCCGCCCCACCATACGCAAGGCGATGGAACGCCTCAGAGGCGCCGACAAGGTCTACACCGTCCCCAACCTGGGCAGCTTCGTAAAGACCGGCAACGAGGCCGAATAGAACAAGGCCGTCGACAGCCGAAGACCGAACCTCGGCACGAGTAGGCTCTCGGGCCGTAAGCCAGCGGATCGACTACTTACAACGACCCGAGCGTGCCTGCCGCCAACAGCTTGGTCCCCTCCGTGAACGTCGTGGTCACCAACGAGGCCGGCGAGCTGTTGCTCATCCGCCGCTCAGACAATGACAACTGGGCGCTGCCCGGTGGCGCCATCGATCTCGGCGAGTCCATCCCGCAGGCAGCCATCAGGGAGACCCTCGAAGAGACCGGAATCCTCTGCGAAATCACTGGACTGGTCGGCACCTACAGCGACCCCGGCCATGTCATCCACTACACAAGCAACGACGAGATTCGACAAGAGTTCTCTCTCGTCCTCACGGCCCGACCCGTCAACGGCCGGCCGACGCCGAGCAGCAAATCCGCGGCTCAGGATCGGTCACTACCTCCAAGGAAACTCTCCGCACATCGGCTGAACCAGCCCGGCCGAAGGAGTCCACCACTGAACGACGGCGCCAACCGCCATTAGGCCGCACAAGCCCAGCTCAGAGGCATGTAGATCGACCGGATGAGACCTTCTCCACCGTTTCAAGGCCAGTCCGCCTGCGGCCGTCTGGCACGCGTCGGGCGGTCGCTGGCCGCGCTGCGGCTCTCCGACCGGTCGCGACCCGCGCCGCCCGTGCGCTCAACCCCAAGGCAGAGCATCCTACTCAGAGAGTCATGACGGATAACGTAGGAGTCAAGACCGCCTTGTCTTGGTGCGCGCTCGCATGCATCATCTGCGTCCACTGATCAACTTGAGTCGGTGTCGGCCGAGTTTCTCTGACAGCCTGTCCGTAAATTCCCTCGTGAGGGTAGGCCAGTTCCAGAATCGCAACGCAAAGTGTGTAAACGCCCAGGGCTCCTGAAGGTCCCAATCATTCAAGTGAGCGCATTACCCGCAAGCCTCACATGTACGATCAAGCGATTCGCCCGAAATCCATTCGTAGATAGGAAGCACAAACTTGTCCCAATGCCCAGTGGCCACTCTGGCATGCCACAAAGGCGTGGAGAATCTACACGCAGGACAGGTGGCCGATTCTCCCCTTCATGGGATGACAAATTACGCGTCCAATGGAGAAAGAGGCTATCCTTTAGTCACGACGCCTCTTTGATCTCTTTGTTTCTCGTCAGCACATACTCGCCATCAGCGATTGGAGCTCCCCTTAAGAACTTCACGACTACCGCTAGCGTCCCCTCGTCGAGCAAGGAAGCATTCCCCTCAAGCGCCAACTTGATTGCGCCCCTCAATTTCGGAGGGAGATTATCATCCTCGATGCGGACATTGATTAGCATTCTCTTCTGTTCTGTTGCGTATTCTTCGGCTGCTAGAGCCGCAATAAGGCGCTGCTGGAATTCTGCGCTGCTCATACTGGTTCTGGGCCCCTCGACCGCAGCGTCCACTTCTCTAAACGAATCTGCAGGTGGAGTTGCAGCCAGAACGGCCAGTTCGGCAGTACCGGCTTGGCCGCTAGCCTCTCTAGTTGTAGATCGGAGGCTCTTGGCAATCCCGCTCAACTTCCGCTTTATAGCTGGAGCGACGACCTCCTTGACAACGGGGGAAACAACTTCCCTTACGACTGTCTCGAGCACTTCTGCTATCGCGTCTGCTAGCGCCTGCTGGGCTGGCGAGAGCTCCCGCACGTCCGCGCTTCTTGGTGAATCCGTTTCATACGCGTGAACTCCAAGCAGCGCGTCCTCGTCAGCCGGAAATGATTCGGTGGGCCCTAAGAGCTTATTCGTGCCGTCTTCACGCAGGAGGTCGCGCTCAACGCCGGGAGTATCTTTCGAGCCCGAAAGATGCGTTCCATCTGGAATTCGAACCCAGCGGAGGTGCCAATCTTGATTCACACGACTCCTTTACTCCGACGCCTTAAGCAGAAAGATACGTTATTCGCGCGTACTTGGCTCTCCAGCGCGTCCAGGGGCCCGGCAAGTCATGGGAGAGTCCGGCTTGATCCGCTTGGTGTATACGCGCCCGTGCTGGTGGTAGCAGGGCGGCCATGACCGATTCAGATGATCATCGAGGTTCTCTACGCCTTGCCATCATGCCGAAGATTGTGTCACACGAGTGTCAAATGTTAGCCCAATGACAGATTTGGCTGTCCGTGGAGTCACGGGAGTTCGTGCCCTCGATCCGGGCCGGCCCTGATGAAGGGGTCAGTCAGCCGGGTTGCAGTCTGGGTTGCGACACGAGACCGTTCAGAGCTGTTCAGGACGGATCGAGCGCAGGTGCTGACCTGCATTGAACGATGCGGAACGGCCCGAACTGGATCTCTTAATCGGCATGTTGGTGATCCACCGACTTCCAAGACACCATCGCCGCGCCAGTGCCCTGACGCGTTGCCGTACGGCTCACCATGCAGGTACGCGGGCGGGCTTGCCGGCGGATCACCACAACGAGTATCGGCAGCTCACGTGGGCGCTGGCAAGCCCGCTTCTGGGAGCCATCTTGGGAGCCACCCGGACGGACGATCACGAACTGAGCTGGACGGGTCTGAACGATCCTGGAGATCGTTTGGGGACCTACGGATCAGAAGGTTGGGGATTCGAGTCCTCTCGGCCGCGTTCCAGATCAAAGGCCCACTGGGGTCATCCCGGAGGGCCTTTGACGTAGCTCGTACAGCAGCGTTGTACAGCTACGCCGCCGCATGCAGACGGCCTCCTACGACATCAGCGGCTCCTGCCCGGCCACCCTTTTCAAACGCCACCGAGGCCCTCCCGTAGGCGGTGAACCCAGTCCGCCGAAAAGACTTGCTCAAGCCGCTCCTTGCTGGTCTCCAGCAGTCCCTCTTTCGCCAGAGGAAGTAGAGCGCCGTCCTGGATGGCCTTGTGGTCCTCGGGCGCCGGGCAGATCAGAACGGCAAGGATCCGGCACGTCCGTTGCAGCTCCTCGACTCCAGTCGTGTGGACCATGCTCTTGATGGGCTCCCACGCCGTTCGTACGGCAAGGCTTACCAGTGCTTCGAGGAGAGGGCTGCGATGCTCAGTCTTGCGGGACTGCATGATTACCGTCGTGACGTACTCCGGTATTCGGTCCAAGGCTTTCGAGAATCTCTCGATGGCTTCAGCCAAGGCTACGAGGAGATCGCACCAGAAGTGATTGGTGAGTCGCCTCCTCGCCTCCCGTGGCTTGCTGCCGCCGAATCTCTTGTCAAGCTTTTGGATTACAGGACCAGAGAGGATATTTCCGACTTCCTGGATATACTCGATAGCGTCGGGGTTTTCGGATAGCCAGTCGACAAGGTCGACTGTGGCACTATCGGTGGCGGCTGCCTTTCTCCGTCTGGATGGCTCTCGCCGCCCTCTGGGAGGCTGGGTGGAGGCCCAGTTGGTGTCGCTGCGGTCTCTCGCCTCTTGACGAGCGATGGGAGAGGGGTCACGGGCCAACGAGAGACCGTAGGTCCAGCCGTGCTGCGCCCCACCGCACGCGGAACATCCACAGTCATGCCCCTTGGCGCGTTCGCAATTCACAGGGTGCGTCATTCGCCCTCCGCCGCGCTCGGCCGACTCGCCAGAATCCTCATTCCTTTTGAATCACAAGCAGCGAAAAGCGGAATGACCATCACAGCCAGTCCGGCATATCTCATCGGTTATGAGAGAAGAGCGGAAAAACTAAAGCCCCTTTGAGGCGGCCCTAAAAGGGCCTTTTTGGCTGTGCGAAGACCAGCTATCTGTCGCTCCTGGTCATCGATATCTGCGAGTGACGCAGGATGCGCATCGCCACGCGCGGGTGGACATCGAGGGCGGCCAAGAGTGAGGCACAAGTATGCGGGGTGTCGTGCACGCGAATGCGCGGGACGCCCGCTCGGCGGCAGTGGCTCTCGAAGGTCCGATTGAAGTTGCGCGGCTCAATCGGCGCGCGGTCGGGCAGGCCGAGGCCGGACGAGGGGACCCTGCGCGGGCTGCAAGAGGTCTACCTCAAGGAGACCGAGGGCGACCTGGAGGACAAGTGATCAAGCGTAGAGGTCGTCAAGTGTGATCAGGCGCACGTCGTTCCCTGGTTCGGCGCCGAGTTCGTGGGTGAATCCGGCGCCCGAATAACACGTGAGCACCGTGTCACGGGTGTCGTATCCCTTGGCCGTGAGCAGGTCGCGCGCGCGCCGGAGCCGGGCCACATGCTCGGCTCCCATGGCTCTGTCCCACTTGACCTCGCCCAGTGAGAGAACCCGTCGCGGGCGTCCGTGATCCGCGGGCGCCAGAACAGCGACGTCGACCTGGATCTGCGTGCGGTTGGCGGGATCGGGTACGACTCCACTCCCTACCTCACCGGCTGCGGCATCGGCATGCAGGGCATACTCGCGGCAGAGCACCTCGACATGGGGGCCGACGACCTGCGACAGGAAGCGTGCCCTGCTGCCCCGCCACACCGTCGCCGCGTCCCCGCGCTCCAACCGCGCCCACTCCCTGACCATGATCGCCTGATAGAACGTCATGAGCGGTTCGGCCACTCGGTAGTAGCTGCGGTTCGGCCGGAAGAGATCGCGCTCTTTGACCAGGAGATGGCTGTCTTCCAGGACGCGGAGCGGGTGCGCGATCTCGTTGGACTTCCGCCCCACGTAGCCGGCGATTCCCCCTGACGTCGTGTTGCCGTCGGCGACGGCGGCAAGGACGGAGTGGTAGAGCGACGGGTCGCGGATCTCCGTCTCCTCCGCCAACAGATAGCGGGCCTCCCTGAACAACGGGACCTCGGCGTTCAACACGGATCTGATCACCCAGTCGTCGAAATCCGCCGGCCCGGCCGGAATATCGCCACGGACGAACTCCTTCCGGTAGGCCGGGGTCCCACCCACCACCGCGTGGACCTGAGCCGCCAGACGCGGATCGCTGATCCCCCAAAAGCGGGCGGCCTGGCGGTAGTCGAAGGGCCTGATGACCATTTCCAGTCCCGCGCGTCCGCGTAGCGGAGCCGTACCGGACAGCAAACCGCCCATCACCGACATCGCCGAACCGCAGAGCAGCACCCTGGCCGTGCTGGCGGCTCCGGAGCCGCCAGGACCCAGCTCCCGCTGGATGATCGAGGGAAGCTCCGGGGATGCCTTGGCAAGATATGGAAACTCGTCCAAAACGACCGGCACCGCCCGATCGCGCACGACACCGAAGAGGTAGGGGATTGCGTCGATCCAATCGCGGAAGGCCGGGACAGGTGCGCCGGTGAATCCGATCAGTTCGTCCGCGAAGAGGCGCAACGCCACCGCCTCCGTCACCTCGAGCGCGGGGAAGTAGATGCCGCCCATGCTGCTCGCCAAGGCCTGCAGGAGATAACTCTTCCCCTGGCGGCGGCGGCCGCTCACCACACCGAGCCGAGCTCCCGGGCTCACTTCCGAAGCGAACGAGACCAAGCCCGCCCACTCTCGCTCACGGTCGAACACATGCTGAGGCTTCCGCATCTGTCGAAGTATACTTGAGCGAACTAAAGTTGACTCAACCGTACTTCACAAGAAGCTACAGCGAAAGGCCCACAGGCGCGGCTCCCGGTGTCCGACTAAAGCACGGCCTCAACGACCGGGGAGAGACGACGTCAGCGGGCAATCGCCCCGATTCGGGCCAGAACGACCTCATCCCCAGGGGAGATCGGAGACTAAAGCGTGCTTGCTCGACACAAGTGTGACGAAGGTCGTGGACGCACATCTCCCCGTGCCATGCGGACGGCACCCCACCATCGGCGGAGGCCTGGACACCATCGGAGCGCCCGCTCCAGATAGTAAAGGATCCCCTATACTTGAATGCGTGCAGGACGAGTGGGACATCTACGTTACCGACGAGGTTGATGCCTGGATCAGCAGCCTTGGTCCAGAGCCGCATCGACTCGTCATCGATGCGCTCGATCGGCTCGCGGAGAACGGTCCAGCGCTGGGTAGGCCACTCGTGGGCAAGGTGGACGGCTCGCATATCGCAAACCTGAAGGAACTACGCCCCCGGTCCACCGGACGTAGCGCGCTTCGACTGCTGTTCGTCTTCGACCCAAGACGGGACGCCATCGTTCTTGTTGCCGCAGACAAGATCAAGGCGAGCCCTCGCGACCCTAACCGCTGGTATGAGGAGGCCATACCGCACGCAGAGCGGCTGTACGAAAATTACCTAAAAGAGCGCGCAGAAGGGGAGGGGCAGAACCAATGACGACGTTCAAGAAGTGGAACCGCGCCAAGCACGTTGAGCAGGCCGGAGGAGAAGAGGCCCTTGCCGAGACCCGGCGCATGGTTGACGATTTCATCGACGCTTGGCAGCTTGCCCAGCGCCGCAAGAGCGCCGCTCTGACGCAGAACGAGGTCGCTGCCTTGATGGGTGTGACGAAGGCGCGTGTCTCGCAGATCGAGCGTGGCGAAGTCTCATCAGTGGATGTGGTGGCCCGCTATGTGGAGGCCATCGGCGGACATCTTGAGCTCACCGCTAGCTTCCCTGGCGGCACCTACCGGCTACGCGCCGGCAGGGCGAAGAAGACGCGTACGCGACACTTCAAGTTCATGGGCTCGCGACCATTCACGCCCGATAGCTAGTTCAGCAAGGGCAACCGCTTTGCTGCCTCGGCTCGAAGGTGCGCCAATCATGAGGAGGGTTGGGAGTTCATGGTGCCACGCAACCGGAGTGCCAACGACGGTCTTGGAGGAACCTGGACCGAGGTGGTTGGCGCTCCGGTACCGCATGGCCTCCACCAGCAGCGGAAGCCTTGCGCGGAAGGACCTGGACAAGCCTGATCCGACTACAGATCAGAAGGTTAGGGGGTTGGAGTATCCACCTCATACCGCGTTAGGCCTGGTAGCTGGAGTAGGGAGGACCTCGTCGGGTCCCGTTTGGACAACGCTCGGCGGCTTGGCGCCCGGTCGGTGGCAGCTACCGACCGGCCAGACTCTGGATGACGAGTTCGTCAGCCGATCAGCTCGATGCCCCGGGCTGCGGCCTGTAGAAAGATCGGGTCGCTGGTGATCGCGAACTCCCTGACCGCGGCCTCGGTCAGCTTGATCGCGTGCTCGTCGCCGTTCGCCAGCGCCCGTTCGGCCAGGTCTTCGGGCGTGAGCGGGGCGGCCGACGGTAGGGGCTCGGCCAGCGAGTCGGCTGCGTAGCCGGTATAGATGGCGGCGGCGACCTGCCAGAGTGCGTCATGAGTGGACGCCCGGAACTCCTCCGGCAGTTCCTCGATCACTGAGGCCACTGCGACTGGCGCGGTGATGGCATGCAGGAAGACGACCGGCCTCTTCCTGCCATGCGTCAGGAAGATCTTGGCGAAGGCTCGGGCGAGTTCATGGAGGGATGTGGAGGCGTCCTGCGGCGGTGCCAGGTTCGTCAACGCATCATCGAACCCGTGGGCTTCGCTGGCCTTGACGAGATTTGTTGTGATGCTGCCGGTGCGCCTGCCCGGGATGAGGGGGAGGGCGCCGATGGCCTCGTCGAGTCGCAGCCGGCCGCGCGTGGCCGGCCGTCCGGCCAGCGGTCGGTGGGCGGCTGCCCAGTAGGCCAGCGCATGTGCCAGCTCGGTACGTCGCTCGCGGGTCTCGTGCTCGGCCAACCCGCGCAAGGCGTGGGAGGTGCGGATGATGCCGTGTGTTGCTCCCGCCGCCGCTCCGGGCACCAGGCGCGGCCACCACTCACCGGCGACCTCGCGCCACGGCGCCTCCTCGATCCGCCGCTCGAAGTGGAGCGTCCAGTCACCGACTCGAGTCAGGTCGCCGATTGCGGCGCGCCAGTTCTGCGCGTCGACGGGCATGCGCGGACCAGGCCGCTCATCGAGTTTGGGCAGGTATGTGGAGACCCAGTCGGACAGGGCGTCGGCGAATCCGAGCCTCGTCAAGGCTTCCACGGCCATCGGCCCATGGTTGGACAGGCCGCCGCTGAACTCGGGGCCGGTGGGAGCGAGCCGGTGCAGGGCCTCGTCAAGCTGATCCATATCGCCATTCTCCTATATAGAGTGCCTTCTATATAGTAGGTTTCGATATCATGGGCAACGTGGAGATCGACGTCTTGCGTGCTCTGGCGCACCCGGTACGGCTTGGCATCGTGCGCAGACTGGCCCGCGAGCCAGACACCTGCGCGTGCGACTTCACCGACGAGTTCGAGGTCAGCCAGCCAACAATCTCCGCCCACCTCAAGGTCCTGCGTGAGGCCGGTGTGGTGACAACCCGCAGAGAAGGCAACACCATCTGCTACTCACTGGCGCCGCGCACGCTCACCGACGTGGCCTCTATGTTGAACGAGCTGGCGGGCATGTCCCTGGTGCCCTGAGCCAGCTCGCCGAGCCGCCGTGGAGCAACGCCGCCTTACGAGACCAGATCCCATGGCTGAGGTGACAGCAGCGCTGACAGCAACGTCCTCACACAGCGACGTATTCGCGCCACCGTCCACATGAACCTGACCACGGTCTCAATCAGCCGAGCAGGGTGATTTGCTCCGCCTGAAAAGCGGACGGTCACACCCCCACTCCGCCGACCTACTGACTATCGCTCTCCCTTACCTGGGCAGCTGCTGCCTCTGTGAAGTCCAGTAGGGCACGGCGGGCTTTGCGTCCCCGATCCCTCCGGTCCGACTCATCGGCAGCCAATGGGATTTCCTCGGTAAGTTTCAGCGCGGCGGAGGCAAGTTCGCTGAGCGTCCCATTCGCCGCCACAAGGCGCAGCCTGAAGAGGGTCGAGGTGGCATCGACTCGCTTCTGATAGGACGCATCCCGCGCCGCGATAAACGCCTGGCTTTGCGGGTCTTCCTGCTCGCGATGCCACCGGTCGTTCTGGCTCTGCCGAAAGTCGGTCAACGCGCCGGCGAAGGCGCTGTAGGCAACCAATCGCTCCTGCCAGAGTCGCTCTTCTCGCGCGACCTGACGGGCCTGCTTCGCCGCACGAGCCTGGAACACATACGTGACGGTGACCCCGAGCAACGTTCCTACGACCGCGATGATGCTCGTTATCGCGCTTACCATCTAGCCAGTGGAACACAGGGAAAGCCTTTAAAACCTTGCCTCCAGGCAGTCATCAGCTGTCCACCACCGGACGGACGGTGAGGCCCTTCGGTGCTGGCGGCACGGAGGCATGCAGGGAGATGTCGCTGGCATCCGCTTGGATGAGGCTCATGACTGCTCACGATGTGGCCCGCCTGCTGCCCGACATCCCGCAGCTCCGTGATCTGTGCCGGTCCATGGCGGTGTTGGAGGCCATCCTGAGCCCGGAATGGTCCGACCGCTACTACTCCTACGACGCCGACTGGAGCGCTGGGGAGGAGATGGCTTCGATGCGCAACGGGTCGGGGGACGAATACTCCATCGTCTTTTCTGCGGCGGGTGCCTACGTCCGCGGCTTCGACCACGAGGCGGGGATGAGCCCGTACGGCAACGACGGGCCGTGGCCGGGAGTGCTCGACTCCGTCCCTGAGGTCTTCCGCCACTGTGTACAGGAGCCTGCGTTCTGCGACGAGCACGGCATGCCGGTCGTGACCATCTGCCTGTGGCGCGCGGCCAGTGATGGCTGTTGGCGGGTGGGTGAGATCGATTACCCGGACGGTGTGAGCGATCCCGATGGGGCGATGCACCTGTTCCCACAGCTCGTCGACCCAACTCCGGAGGCGTTCCAGCGGTTCGCGGAGGACTACTACGAGGTACCCGTGGATCTCAATGCGGTGCGGCACGTCTACGCCCTCCGTCCGCTGACGCAGGCAGTGGTCACCGCGCTGAACGCTGACCTCCCCCTGGCGGACCTCACCGACGACCTTGCGTCAGCCCAGTATCCATGTGCGCCGTGAGGCGCTGATGATTCGAGTGGAGGTGAGAGACCTTCACCGCCGACCCTGTCGCAGCAGGGCGGTGGAGCTGGCGGCAGCCTGATCCG
>NZ_JBHSBI010000030.1:0-153814 GCF_042650645.1 Nonomuraea purpurea | reverse complement strand
GCCCGCTGCATTGAAAGGTGCACGGCGGGTTCGGGCCGGGGGCCACTGGAAAAGGACCTGCACCAGCAGACACCTCGCCAGTGGCCTACCGGTACTCTTCAGCACACAGCTTCCGGTCTCGGTGGTGGTCTCGTCGTGGTGGATGTTGTCGGTGTCGGTACTGACTTGGCTCGGATCGAGGTGACCGATGACGGGGCGGACACCATTCCGCGTCCGCGCTCGTCTGATGGTCTGGACTCTGGTGGGCGGGGCCTACGGCTGGTGGAGCAGATCTCGACCACCTGGGGGTTGCGCCGGTTGGGCCGCTCTCGGCACCTTACGGTCTGGGCGGAGTTCACCACGGCGACAAACAGCGCGCATCTGTGCGAGGTGACCAGCAATGTCCTGATGCGAGAGATCGGGGCGTGAACTGGATGGTCCACGACCTGCGCTGGAAGCCGCTGTCAGCGAACGCGGTGCCAGGCGTCACCAGCCTGCCCACCGCCCCGACTGGCCCCGTCGCATGAGCAGAGGCTCACAGAACCTCTTGAGCGTAGTCCGGATTAGGAAGTGGTAGTGCTGGGCTGGGCCTGCCCAGCAGTTCCTCGTCCAGGCGCACGCCGCTCTCCAATTCGACCACGGCTAGGCATGCTGCGACGATGTCCACCGATGCATCCGCCTCCTCACTCTCATAGCACCTGGTGAAGAGATCGACGTAAGCACTCAACGGACCGAGAAGCTCGGTCCAGGGTGTGAAGGGCCCAGAGGCTGGCTCGGGCCCTTCGAGGTCACCCTCGGCTTCTCCATAACGGACGTGCATGCTGGTGTAGCCGTTTGTATCGAAGGCCACGTACCAGTGGCGGTAGCCTTCCCCGCGCAGTCTGTCAGTTACCTGCCGACGCTCGGGCAGGGGGAAGACCCAGTCCAGGGTGACGATGCAAGCGCCGACCTGGTGGAGGGAAATGCTGTCGCCGGAATGCGACCAGTCGTCAGGGCCTTGCAGGTCGGTGGTGGTGTACCCCATGCGACGCACAGCGTCTTCGATGGTAAGGATTCCCGAGTCGGGGATCGTCACCGTGTACGTCATGTTCTCACCGAACTGATCCCGCAGGTCAGTGTAACGAGCGACAACCTCATCCAAAACGGCTTGCTGGCCTCTCTACACAGAAGGAGCGTCCCCCAGCAGCAGTGATCGACTCTCGGCTCCTGGAGGACGTCGGTCTTGTTCAGGAACCGGGGTGCGGATCCTGTCCAGGAAAGTATGCCTCTGCCCAGAACTGGTCATACGTCGTCTTACGGCGAACGCCGTCTTCGCCGAGGATCCGCTGCGTACCACTTGCCCACACCGTCAGCCGCTCAGCGAAAACCATGATCAGTTGCTATCTAGACGGCATTGGGCCCACAACCGCCCGTCCAACTCAGCCGGCGAGAAGCCACGGCGGAGAACGCGATGACGTCCGGTCCCCTGCTCGCGCCCCGGCGGCTGCGGCAGTGACACGCACTGACCGGGTCAGTCCGAGACGAGTCGCAGGATCGCGGTGCCGTCCGTCCCTGGCACCACCTGCAGGACGACGGCCCCGTCCACCTTGTCCGGCGGCTCCCCCGACCCACCGCACACACTCCTGCTGCCGCCCTCGGTGAAGACGGCGACGCAGCCGCTGCCGCTCGCCTCACCGCTCGTTCTGCTGCCCCCCGAGGTCACCTGGTAGGCGACCTCATCCTCGCCGACCTTGGTCACGGACAGCTTCGCGGGACCGTCCGGGATCGCGAAGTCGATCGTCACCGGTGCGGATACCGTGATCTCGCAGTTCCCGTCGGAGCACGCCTTGGGGTCGCTCCCGTCAGCGGCCGTCATCGCCGGGGACGGGCTCCGCGGAACATGGGAGAACGGGGAGTCAGCCGCCGGGGACGGGCTCCGCGGGGCACCGGAGGCCGGTGGCTTGGCGCTTTCGCCGCTCGCGTCCGGACCGCCGGCACCACTGTTACCGCCGGAACCGCCGCATCCGGCCACGGCCAGCGCGGTGAGCGTGGTCAGCAGAGCGCGGCCGGCCATACGTCGCCTACGCCCCACCATGGTCGGCTCTGACATGGCATCCGGCCTCTCTTGCCTCGTCCGGGGTCAGGCGATGCTGCCGCCTGACCTCCGGCCAGCGCCACGCTGAGGGCGCCCATGCGTCAGGGTGGCACAGCCGACCGGGACGGGTCCCCAAGTGACACGGGTCCGGCGGTCAAGCTTCCTGGTGTGCGCCCGCGCGTCACGCGAGCTCCACGTAGTCAAGTTCTGCCCAGCGGGTCTGGTACTGGAAACGCAGGACGTTCCAGCCGGCGTTCAGGGTGAGGCCCGTCGATACCTGGGTCCAGTTGTCCCAGCCGCGGTTGGGGTAGTTCAGCACGATCTGCGTCCCCCCGTTCACGGTCACCCGGTGCTGCGCGTCGCCGTACCCCGCCGCGTAGGCCACGTGGGCGGTGTAGTTTCCGGCGACCGGCGCGTACACCGTGACGTCGACCCAGCTGTCGGCGTAGTCGAGTTTGGCGACGACGGCGCCCTGCGACGCGCCCGCCGCGCCGCTGCGGATCTCGGCGTGGTTGATCGCGCCGCGCTCGGCCTCGTAGCGGACCCGGCTGCCGCGGATGACCGGGTAGTCGTTGGCCCAGCCCAGCTCCGCGGTGTACATCCAGCGCGCGCGGTCTACCCAGCCGTGGAAGAAGGCGCGGTCGCCGAGCACGTCCGTGCCGCCAGGGCCCTGTACGGCCCCGTCGAAGCTGGCCGTCGTCATCAGCGGCCGGTACGCCTTGGTGTAGGGGCCGGTGAGCGACTTGGACACGGCGTAGCCGGTGAAGTAGTTGTTGCCGGTGTAGGAGCCGCCCGAGTAGAACAGGACGTACTGTGACGGGCGTTTGACCAGCACGGGCGCCTCGATCACGCCGGCTTCCTCCGGGCGGTCGTTGCGGATGAGCTCGGTGCGGCCGCCGACGAAGGTGACGCCGTCCGCCGCGACCCGCTGCAGCCACAGAATGGTGGGTCGCCCGACGGCATTGCCGTCGTTCTTGTAGACCAGGTACCTCGTGCCGTCGGTGTCGACGAAGCTCGACGGGTCGATGTCGCCGCCCTCGCTCGCGTCGCAGACGAGCGGCGCGCTGCCCACGGGCTGGAACGGGCCGAGCGGATTGTCGGCGATCGCGGCGCCGATGCACATTCGTCCGGTCGCGGTGCTGGGTCCCGTGAAGTACATCAGGTACCGGCCATCGGAGCGTCGCGAGACATCGGGTGCCCAGAAGCCGCCGTTACCGGCCCATGACGGCTTGGCGGGCAGCGCGTCCCCGCGCACGGTCCACGGGCCCGTGGCGGACGACGCGCTGGCGACAGGGATGCGCCCGGACCCGCTGCTGGTGGAGTAGGCGTAGTACATGGAGCCGACTTGGATGACGTCCGGATCGGGAAAGTCGGTTTTGATGACGGCCGCAGGAGCCACGGCGAGGGCCGCGGCCGGGCCGCCGACGGCCGGCAACGAGGCCGTGACGGTGGCCAATACCAGAGCAAGACGGCCCAAGCGCCGCATGGGAACCTCCGATCATCCTTACCAGCCGTTGTAAGCCATTTCGGCTCGCCAGGAAAGGGCCCTTTTCGGCAGCGGGACGCCTCAGCCCTTGAAGGCGCCGTCCATGATCCCCGCCACCATGCGCCTGCCCACGAAGACGAAGAGCACGAGCAGCGGCAGCGTGGCCAGGAACGAGCCGGACATCGCCAGCCCGAGATCGACGGTGAAACTGTTCTGCAGGGCCTTGATCGCGATCTGCGCGGTGTACATCTCGGGCGATTTCAGCACAATGAACGGCCACAGGAAGTCGTTCCAGGCGGTGACGAACCCGAGCAGCCCGAGCACGAACGCGGCCGGGCGCACCAGCGGAAAGGCGATCCGCCAGTAGATCTGCCAGGTGTTGGCCCCGTCGATGCGGGCCGCGTGCATGATCTCGTCGCTGATCGTGGCGCCGAGGTGCTGACGCATCCAGAAGATGCCGAACGCGCTGGCCAGTCCGGGCACGATCAGCGCCTGCAGCGTGTCCACCCACCCGAGCGAAGAGATGATCATGTACTGCGGGATGACCGCGAGCTGCGTCGGCACCGTCATGGTCAGCACCACGATCAGGAACAGGGCGTTGCGGCCGGGGAAGCGCAGTTTGGCGAAGGCGAACCCGGCCAGCGAGCAGAGCACGGCGTGCCCGACGCCGATCGTCCCGGCCACGACCAGGCTGTTGACGATGGAGCGGATGAACGGCACGGTCGTGAACACCAGCCCGGCCAGGTGGAAGAAGTTCCCGCCCGGCACGATCTCGGGCGGGAGCCTGGTCGCCGTCGCGGTGTCGGTGGTGGCCACCACGAACATCCAGTAGAGAGGGAACAGGCAGGCCAGCGTGGCCAGGGCGAGCAGCAGGTAGGTCCACCAGCGGACCCGGTCGGCCTTGGTCATCATCGCTCCGGGCGGATGCGGGTGGACAGGACGTAGTTGAGGGTGGCGACGGCGAGGATCAGGACGAACAGGGCCACGCCGATGGCCGCGCCGTAGCCGAACTGGAACCGGCCGAAGCCCTGCTCGTAGAGGAAGAGGGTGAGCGTCTGGCACTGCCGGACCGGGCCGCAGGTCAGCGGCGCGGACCGGGAGACGAGCAGCGGCTCGGTGAAGATCTGCAGGCCGCCGATCGTCGAGGTCACCACCGTGAAGATGATCACCGGGCGCAGCGACGGGATCGAGATGTGCCTGAACTGCTGCCAGGGCCCCGCGCCGTCCACCGCCGCCGCCTCGTAGATCGAGCGCGGGATGGCCTGCAGCGAGGCCAGGTAGAGCAGTGTCGTGTAGCCGAACCAGCGCCAGGCGACCATCACCGCGATCATCACGTGGCTGCCCCACCCCGACTGGACGAAGTCGACCGGCCCCAGCCCGGCCAGCCCGAGCAGCCAGTTCAGCAGACCGTAGTCGCGGTCGAACATCTGGGCGAAGACGATCGTGGTGGCGGCCACCGACGTGATGTACGGCACCAGCATCGACATCCGGAAGAACACCGCCAGCCGCAGCCGGGCGTGGTTCAGCAGGTGCGCCAGGCCGAGCGCGAGCACGAGCTGCGGAACGGTGGACAGCAGCCAGATGCTGACCGTGTTCCAGGCCGCGTTCCAGAACCGGGTGTCGCCGAACAGGCGGGTGAAGTTGTCGAATCCGATGAAGACGTGCTCACCGATCGGATTCCAGTCGAACAGCGCGACATAGAACGTGAACAGCAGCGGCACCAGCCCGAACACCGCGAAGATCAGGAAGAACGGGGCGATGTAGGCGTACGGGGCGATCCGCTCGCCGAGGCCCTGCCGCACCCGCGAGGCGACCTCCGGCGCCGTCGTGGCCGGGCTGAGAGTCGTCGCCATCTACTTGCCGATGGCGGTCTTGATGTTGGCCAGCGCCGCGTCCCACGCCTTGGCCGCGTCGCCCTTGCCCTGCTCGACGTTGGTGATGGCGTTCAGGAACTCCTGGCCGATGGCCGAGCTGTCCTGGCCGATCAGGAACGGCTTGAGCCCCAGCAGCGAGTCGGTGTAGATCTTGCCGGTCGGCGCGTCGGAGAAGAACGGGTCCTTCAACCCCGTCAGCTTCGGATCCTGGTAGACCGACGGGGTGGTGGGCAGGGCGCCGGACCCGGTGAAGTGCTCCAACTGGCCCTGCGGCGACTGGGTCTTGGCGATGTAGTCCCAGGCGGCCTTGGGGTTGGCGGCGCCCTTGGGGATGGCCAGGTAGCTGCCGCCCCAGTTGCCGGCCCCGCCGGGGATGGTGGCGATGTCCCACTTGCCCTTGGTGTCCGGGGCGTTGTCGCGGATGCCGCCCAGCATCCAGGACGGCGCGGCGATCACCGCGAACTGGCCCTTGCCCATGCCCGCGCTCCACCCCTCGGAGAACGAGCTCTGCTTGGCCGTGATGCCCGCCTGGGCCGCCTTGATGCCCAGGTCGAAGGCGGTCTTGACCTGCGGGCTCGTGGCGTAGACGACGTTGCCCGACGGGTCGTAGTACTTCTGCGGCCCCTGGTTGACCGCCTGGTAGAAGACGCTGGTGGCGGCGTTGTCGACGAATGCCTTGCCGGTCGCGGCCGTGTACTTCTTGCCGGTCTCGATGAAGGCGTCCCAGGTCGGCCAGAGTTGGCCCACCTTCTCCCGATCGGTGGGCAGACCTGCTTGCTTGAACAGGTCGGTGCGGTAGGCCACCGCCATGCCGCCGACGTCCGTCGGGATGCCGATGATCTCGCCGCTCTTGGCCACGGACTGGCTGATCACCCAGTCCAGGTAGTCGCCCTTGATCTTGTCGGCGCCGAACTGCCGCAGGTCCTGGAAGTTCTGCGGCTGCTGGGCGAACTTCGGCAGGTCGTCGCCCTGGATGAGCACCAGATCGGGGACCTTGCCGCCGGCCAGCGCCGTGGTCAGCGCCTGCGCGGTCTCCACCGAGCTGCCCACCTCGGTGAGCTTGATCTGCACACCCGGGTTCTTCTTCTGGTAGTCCTCGACGGAGGCCTTCTGGTTGATCCCGGTGAACGACCAGAACTCGAACGACTTGCCGTCGCCGGCCTGCTGGGCCGAGGCGCCGCCGCCTCCGCAGGCGGTCGCGGTCAGGGCTAGGGCCACGGCGAGCACGAGCTTCACGGACGTTGTCTTCCGGTGTCCGGGAGCGGAAGAGGGCTTGGACCTGGACGAGTGCGTGGGGGGCATGCTGCGCTCCTTCGAAGCCGGTTGTCGCAGCCAGAAACTTTCGGAATTTAAGCCGATCGTTAGGCCGGACTCTAGGTGCGCTTTCTGAAACTCGTCAAGAATCACCTCGTAAGCTCGGCGAAACAGTCGGACCGGCCGCCCGAAACCGTCGGACTAGACTTCGGGCCATGACCGCGACGAAGGACCCGTCCGGCGCCGACCGGCCGCTGACCATCGCGCAGCTCGCCGAGCTCGCGGGGGTGTCCACGGCGACGGTCTCCAAGGTCGTCAACGGCCGCTCCGAGGTCGCGCCCGAGACCCGCACGCTCGTCGAACGGCTCATCCGCGAGCACGGCTACCGCAGGCAGAAGCGGCGCGTGAGCCCGGCCGCCCTGGTGGAGCTGGTCTTCCACGCACTCGAAGGCGACTACCCGATCGAGATCATCAAGGGGGTCGAACAGGCGGCGCGCGAGCACCACCTGGCCGTGGTGCTGTCAGAGCTGCAGCACCGCCACACCCCCGGCAAGGGCTGGATCGAGGGCGTGCTGAGCCGCCGGCCGACCGGCGTGATCGCGGTGTTCTCCGGGCTGACCGACGAGCAACGCGACCAGCTCGCCACCCGCGACATCCCGCTCGTCCTGCTGGATCCGACCGGTGACCCCGGCCACCTGGTCCCCTCGGTGGGCGCGGGCAACTGGAGCGGCGGGCTGTCGGCCACCCGCCACCTGCTGCGGCTCGGGCACCGGCGGATCGCGATCATCACCGGGCCCGACTACGCGCTGTCCAGCCGGGCCCGTCTCGACGGCTACCGCACCGCGCTGGACACGACCGGGGTGCCCGTCGATCCCGCCCTCATCCGGCGGGGCGACTTCCTCGTCGAGGGCGGCCTGGCCCAGGCCAGGCACCTGCTGCGGCTGCCCGACCCGCCGACCGCGATCTTCGCCTGCAACGACGGGCAGGCCGTCGGCGTCTATCAGGCCGCCTACGAGCTGGGCCTGCGCATCCCCGACGACCTGAGCGTGGTCGGCTTCGACGACCTGCCGCCGACCCGCTGGGCCGTGCCCCCGCTGACGACGATCCGCCAGCCGCTCACCGAGATGGCCGTCGCGGCGGCGAACATGCTGGTGAAGCTGGCTCAGGGCGAGCCGTTGCCGCAGAGCCGCATCGAGCTGGGGACCGAGCTCGTCGTCCGGAGCAGCACCGCGCCGCTCTGAAACTTTCGGCGCTCTCGCCGATCGGTCTCTTGACAGGGCGGTGGACGATACCTAGCGTGGCGGCCATCGGCAGGGCGCGGTCGGTGACGGGGGCTGGGCCCTGGTCAGCGCAGCTTCGAGAAGAACGTGGTGACGTCCTCGGTGAACAGGCCTGGCTGCTCGGCGGCGAAGAAGTGGCCGCCCTTGTCGTACTCCGCCCAGTGCACGATGTTGTGGTCGCGTTCGGCCCAGGAGCGGATCGTGAGGTCGCACGCCTTGGAGACGAGCACGCCCGTCGGCACGGTCCCCCGCGCCGCCGCAGCCCAGTCAGCCGAGTCAGCCGAGTCGCCGCCCCAGTTCGCATCAGTCCCGAGCCCGGCCTCACCCCAGTCGCCCGCCGAGTCGGAGGCCCAGCCATTGGCGGTCATGTTCTCGTAGTAGAACTGCGCCGACGAGCCCGCCGTCCCCGTCAGCCAGTAAATGGTGACGTCGGTCAGCATGAGGTCGCGGTCGAGCGATTCCTCGGGAAGACCGTCGACCGGCTCCGTCAGTTCCTTGAACTTCTCCATGATCCAGGCGAGCTGCCCCACCGGCGAGTCGTGTAGCCCGTACGACACCGTCTGGGGTCGCTTCGACTGGGTCTGGAGGTAGCCGTCGTTGAGGTTTTCCATCGCCTCCCAGCGCCGCCGCTCCTCCTGCGACAGGGTGTCCATCTCGCCCTCGGCCCCGGCGGGGAAGGTGAGGGCGGCGTTGAGGTGGATGCCGACGATGCGCTCGGGTTCGAGCTTGCCCATCTCGGGGGCCACGAAGGCGCCGGCGTCGCCGCCCTGCACGCCATACCGCTCGTAGCCGAGCAGCGCCATCAGCTCCGTGAACGCCTTGGCGACGCGGGCAGCGTCCCAGCCGGGGCCGGACAGCGGAACGGAGAAGCCGAAGCCGGGCAGTGAGGGGACGACCAGGTGGAAGTCACGGGAGAGCGGCCCGATCACGTCCAGGAACTCCACGATCGAGCCCGGCCAGCCGTGCAGCAGCATGAGGGGCAGCGCGGACGGGTTGGCGGAGCGGAGGTGGACGAAGTGGATGTTCTGGCCGTCGATCATGGCGGTGAACTGGGGGAGCTCGTTGAGTCGGGCCTCGTGCGCGCGCCAGTCGTAGCCGGTGCGCCAGTAGTCGGCGAGCTCCTTCAGGTAGTCGAGGGGCACGCCGCGTTCCCAGCCGGTGCCGGGGAGTTGGTCCTGCCAGCGCGTCATGGCGAGTCGGGTACGCAGGTCCTCGAGGTCCTGCTGCGGAACGTCAATACGAAACGAACGAATTGTCATGATATTTCTCCTTCAAATCCTTCAAGAGCGGAATTTGTCGGCGTTTTCCGCCACCCACTGAGCGAACGTCCGCCCCCTCCGCCCCGTGACGTCCTCGACCGTCGGCACCACGACGGACCCCATCTGCGGCGGATTGGCCCCGAGCTGAACCGCGAACTCGATGTAGTCGTCATCCGCGCCCCACCCCCGCATCGACGCCCGGTACGACTCCTCGGTGAGCTCCTCGAACCCGATCTCCCGCCCGACCGCGGCACCGATCAACCGGACCCGCTGCGCGGGGGTCAGCGTCTCCGGCCCGGTGATCGTGTACGCCTTGCCGGCATGTCCCTCCTCGACCAGCGCGGCCACGGCCACGGCGGCGATGTCGGCCTCGTGGACGACCGCTCCGGGATGGTTGCCGAAGACCCGCACCACACCTTCCTCGCGGATGGAGCCGACCCATTCGAGCGCGTTCGCCATGAACTCGACGCACAACAACCGCGTCCAGCCGATCTCGCCCGCGCGCAGAGCCTGCTCGACCGAGGTCTCGTCCCAACCGCTCAGCACGCTGACCCGCGTCACCCCGGCCTTCGCGGCCAGTTCGACGAGCTCGGGCCCGTTCGGCAGCGGGGCGTAGTCGTCGCCGCCGAACGTGATCAGATGCAGCCCCGTCACACCCTCCAGCGCGGGGCCGAGGGAACCGGGAACGGCCAGGTCACCGTAGGCCACCTCGACGGGGGCGGGGAAGGCGGCCTTCTCCGGGTTCCTGGTCAGGGCCCGGACGTGCTCACCGCGTTCGACGAGCTGCGCCACGATCTGGCGGCCGACCGTGCCGGTCGCGCCGGTCACGAGAATCGTCATGCGTTCCTCCAGATCTGAACGCTCTTTGACCAGGAGGCGCTACATGGGAAATAGCAGCCGCTATCCCCTGCCTTGACCGTGTTCGCCAAAGCCCAGGAAGAGCGTACGATGCGGGCCCTCGTCCAGGCGCTCCAATTCAATTCTTGACGAAGTTAATTAGTGCTACGATTGCCGCCATGTACCCTCGGCTCGCCACCCGTGCGGAGGCCACCGTCTTCACCATGGTGCTCACCCGGGGCCCCGTCACCCGCGTGGAGATCGCCAGGCGCAGCGGGCTGTCGTCCGCCGCCGTCACCAAGGCCGCCCGCCCGTTCATCGAGGCAGGCTACCTGGAGGAGCTGCAGGCCACCGAGCGTACGACGCCCGGCGCGGGACGACCGGCGAGCCCGCTGACGATCAGGGCGCAACGGGAGTTCTTCACCGGCGTGAAGATCACCGACGACGAGCTCATCGGCGTCGTCACCGACCTGAGAGCCCAGCCCCTGGTGTCCGCGCGCCACCCCCTGGACACGATGTCCCCCGAGGGCGTGCTCGCGGCCCTGGCCGACCTCGTCGCCGAACTGCTCGCCGCCGACCCCGCCTACCGCGAACGCTGCCACTGGCTGGGGCTGGCCGTGTCGGGCGACGTGGACCAGGTGCACGGGATGGTGCGTTACTCCCCCTTTCTCGGCTGGCGGCAGGTGCCGCTCGCCCGGCTGGCCGCCGAGGCGACCGGCCTGAACGTCACCGTCGAGAACGACGTCAAGTCGCTGACCGTGGCCGAGCAGTGGTTCGGGGAGGGCGTGGGGGCCTCGTCGTTCGCGCTGGTGACCGTGGGGACGGGGATAGGGTGCGGGCTGGTCGTGAACGACCGCGTGGTGCCCGGCTGGAACGGGGTCGCCGGGGAGATCGGCCACATCCCGGTCGGGGGTGACGAGCCCGAGTGCCACTGCGGCGGGCGCGGCTGCGTCGAGGCGATCGCCGGGGCCGCTCCCATCGTGGCCGCCGTACGCGCGGCGACCGGCGACGCGTCGCTGTCCATCGACGCGGCCATCGACGTCGCCCACGCGGGGAACACGGCGGCCCGTGAGGTGTTCGCGCGGGCGGGGCACGCCATCGGGCTGGGCATGGCCGCCATGGCCAACCTGGTCGGGCCCGAGCGGATCATCGTCACCGGCGACGTGCAGGGGCTGGCCGCCTACGACCTCTTCGAGGAGCAGATCAACCGGTCGTTCACCAGCCAGGCGTTCGGCGCGGCTGCCGACTGCCGGCTGCTGCTGCGGCCACGGAGCTTCGAGCAATGGGCGCGCGGCGCGGCCGCGGTCGCCATCCAGACCCACTTCAGCCTCCAGGAGCGATGATGGCGACGGCCGCCCCCGGCATCTGGCAACCCCACGACCGACCCACGGCCACCGGACCGTCGGAACTCCACCTCGAAGCCGGCCCCCTCCCCCTCACCTGCACCGCCGAACCAACCAGCCGCCCCGGCGGGGACACGACCACACCCCCTCGAACGCCCCCGGACAACTCGGCGGACCCGAACGGCCCCGAGCCGCGCCCGGTTTTGGGTGGGGAGGTCATCGAGGTGGGGGGCGGGGTGTGGGAGGTGCGGGTCACGCCCGACCGTCCCGCGAAGGTGCGGGTCGCGTGGCGGGTGCCGTGCGTGGGCGCGACCGCGTTCTGGGCGGCCGACGGCGGGGAGCATCGCGGGTTGCCGCCCTTCTGGCGCAGGCCGCGTACGGCGGCGATGGAGAAGAACGCCCCCGTCGGATCCCTGGTCGGCACCGGCGATGCGGCCCTGTGCACGTATGCGGCCGCCGAGGTCGACAAACCCGTGCAGATCCGTACGGGGGTGGTGGAGGAGAGCGGCGAGTTCGGGTTCTGGGTGGAGCACGAGGCCACCCCCGAGGCCGGGCTGGTGCTGCGGCTGGATCTCAGCGGACGGCACTTCGCGCGCACCCTGGCCGAGGTGGCCGACTGGTGGGGCGCCGGCGGCAGGGACGTCCCGGACGTCGCGCGGATGCCCGCCTACTCCACCTGGTACGCCATGCAGCAGCACGTCGACGCCGAGAGTGTGGAGCGCCAGGCGGGCCCGGCGGCCGAGCTGGGCTGCGAGGCGATCATCGTGGACGACGGCTGGCACAGCGACGACCGGGGCCGTGGGTACGGGTACGTCGGCGAGTGGGAGCCACACCCCACCTCATTTCCCGATATTTCGGCGCATGTGGCGAAGGTGCGTGCCGAAGGGCTCGCCTACCTGCTCTGGTACGCCCTGCCGTTCGTCGGCCGCCACACCGCCCTGTGGGACCGCGTCCAGCCCTACACGCTGACGTACAAGGACCACATGAACGCCGCCATCGTCGACCCGCGCTACCCCGCCATCCGCGACCTGCTTGCCGGCAACCTCGCCAGGGCGGTCACGGAGTGGGGCATGGACGGCCTCAAGATCGACTTCATCGACCAGTTCGCGGTGGACGACCCGCCCGAGCCGGGCCCCGAGGCCGACTGCGCCACCGTGAACGAGGGCGTGCGCAAACTCCTCGCCCAGTTGCCGAAGGACTGCCTGGTCGAACTGCGCCAGCCGTACGTGAGCCCGGCCCTGTGGCCGTACGCGACGATGATCCGCGCCTCCGACTGCCCGCTCAGCCCGGCGCACAACCGCCAGCGCACGGTGGACCTGCGCCTGATCGCCGGCCCGATGGCCGTGCACGCCGACATGCTGATGTGGCACCCGCACGAGAGCCCGCGGCACGTGGCGACGCAGCTCATCAACGTGCTGTTCGCGGTGCCGCAGATCTCCGTCGACCTGACCGCGCAGACCCCGGAGCAGGAGGAGGCGCTGCGGTTCTGGTTGTCCTTCTTCCGCGAGCACGCCGGCGTCCTGCAGCGCGGCGCGTTCGAGCCGGCCCGCCCCGACCTGGTCTACCCGCAGGTGACGGCCCGCTCCGGTGACACGGTGATCACCGCCAGGTACGCGCCGATGCCCGTGACGGTCCCCGCCACGGGCACGCTCTGGCTGGCCAACGGCGACGCCTCGTCCGAGGTGCTGCTGCGCGTCGCCGCGCCCGGTACGGCCCGCGCCACCGTCTTCGACTGCCGGGGCCGCACCGAGGGCGAGGAGCGCATGGACCTGGCCCCCGGACTGGTGGAGGTCACCGTACCCGAGGGCGGCCTGCTACGACTGGCGCTTGAACCGGTCGAGTAACCGCGCCCGCTACGGCCGGTGCTTGAGCCGGTCGGCCAGCTGGGCCTGGTAGAGCGAGGGCGGGAACAGGCCCGGCTGGTTCGCGCCCTCGATGTAGCCTGCGGGCTGCTGGAACGGCCCGTCGCCTGTGATCGTGCCGCGGCAGCCGATCGCGTAGTTCTGGGCGGTCGGCGGCTTCTGGACGATGAGCGTCTTCGGCACTCTATGTTTACCTGAGTAAAACGGACACCAGCGTAGCCTCGTCGCATGCCAGCCGAGGCCAGGTAGCGATCCGGTGGAAGCCGGCGCCGCGTCCGTCCGGTGAGCCGGGCGGACCATGGGTGAGAGCCGCGTTGTCGGGGCCTGACTTCGCATTCCTGGATGGAGTGCGGCTCTTGGGCCACCGCCCCGCCGGACGCTGTCCCGTTGGTGCGGACACCAATGGGGGCGGGGACCGGGCGCCAGTCGGGCACCCGGTTGTGACCGAACATTACCACACGATTACCTATCGTAGCGATCGATAGCCCAGAGAAACCAACCGCGGTTCTGCGAGCAACCCGCCGCCCGCGGCGAGCAGGGCGCGCCTGCTGAGATCGGCTTTCATGACCCCTGTCCAATGACGATCTTGTCGAGCTCGGGTGAGCGCGCGGTGTGGCTGTAGAAGCGGATCGTGTTGACGCCCGCCACCAGGTCCACCGGCACGGTCGTGGTCGTCACCTTGTCTTTGGAGCCGGTCATCGGCACCCGGATCGCGTCGCCGCCGTTGACGCTGACCGAGAACTCCTGCGTCCCGTCCACCAGCGCGTGCACGGTCATCGGGCGAGGCCCGGCGGTCTCCGCCAGCACGCCCTTGATCACGGCGTAGTCGTAGATGTTGCCGCCGATCAGGATCACCTTCCGCCCGCCCGAGCAGACGGCGCAGTACGCCGGCTCGGCCGCGCCCTCCCAGACGTTCCCGACCCGCTCGGCCTCGTACGCCCCGGCGCTACGGTCCGGCGGCGGCAGCTTCACCGGCGGCGTCGCGGGCCCGAGCTGCTCCGCCCGCAGGTCCTTGACCAGCAGGTACGTCTCCTGCAGTCCCGCGCTCTTGATGCTGCGGTAGATGCCCCACTTGGGCCGGTTGTACTGCTCCTCGGTCCACCACAGGTCGATGCCCTCGACCTTCTCATCGACGATCGTGCGCCGCCCGTCCTGGAGCACCCAGCGCATGTAGCCGGCGTCGCCGGACTTGAACTCGATCGTGGTGGTGACCCACTTGTTCTGGATGGGTTCGAGGTCGGCCGTGGCGAAGTCGTGGGACTTGTTGTCCTCCAGCGTCCAGTAGCGGGCCGCGATCTTCTGCACGCCGTTCACGACCGGCAGCGAGATCTGCGCGACCGGGGTGCCGACGTCGGAGTTCTTGAGCTGCCAGATGTGGGTGAAGCTCGTGGTCGCGTCGAGGGTGTCGGGGATGTACATCTGGTACGTCAGCCGCCAGGTCTCGTCCTTGCGGATCTCCAGCGGACGGCCGTCGGCAGTGCGCATGCCGCGTACCTCGTTGCGCATGCGGTCGGAGCCGTCGCGGTCCTCCAGGTGGGCGTCGAACCGCCAGGCGTCGCCCGCGACGTACACGTGGGGCTGGCCCTCGGGGTGGGAGCCGCGCCGGTCGTCCTCCAGCGCCTCGAAGGCGTTGACGCCGTCGCGCCGCGGGCTCGGACTCCAGCGTTTCTCCCAGCGAGCTTGCGCGCTCTCCTGCGGGCTCGTCCCCGCAGGTCCGGCCTGCGCCGGCGGGGCGAGGGCGAGGGTCAGCGCGATCATCGACAACGCGCCCGCCAGGCGCAGGCCGTGCGTTCTCATTACGGCGTCACCGGATCCAGGTCGGGGGCACTGGCGCCGGTGAGCTGGTGGGCCTGCAGGTTACGGATCAGCAGGTAGGTGTTCTGCAGCCCTGAGCTGTTGATGCTGCGGTAGATGCCCCACTTGGGACGCAGGTACTCGTCGTCGCCCCGCCACAGGTCGGTGCCGTCCATGCGCTTGTCGACGAGCGTGGTGGAGCCGTCCTTGAGGGTCCAGCGCAGGTAGCCGTTGTCGGAGGCCTTGAACTCGAAGGTGGTGTTCACCCATTTGCCCTGGATCGGGGTGAGGTTGGTGTTGCCGACCTCGTGGGTCTGCTCGGCCTCGTCCCAGTAACGGACGTTGATCTTGGGGGTGCCGCCGGAGATCGGCAGCGACATCGTGTAGAGGGGCGCGCCTGAGCCGGGCACCTTCATCTGCGCGATGTGGGTGAAGCTGCTCGTGGCGTCCAGCGACGTGGGGATGTACATCTGGTAGCTGATCCGCCAGGTCTGGTTCTCCAGGATCTTCAGGTACGAGCTGCCGCTCGTGCGCATGCCCTTGACCTCGTTGCGCTGCCGGTCGTCGCCGTCGCGATCCTGGGTGTGCATGTCGAAGCGGTAGGCGTCGCCGGAGACGTAGATGTGCGTGGCGCCGGAGTGGGAGTCGGCGCGGTCGTCCTCGATGCCCTCGAACGCCTCGGAGACGCTGTCGTCCGACGGTGCCGGGTTCCAGCGCAGCGTCCAGGCCGCCGCCGATGCGGGGGCGGCCGGCAGGGCGGTGGCCGTGAGGGCCAGCGCGGCTAAGACTCCGCTCATTCGCTTGATCATGACTCCTCTTTTCTGAGGTGAAGCGTGAACCCGCCGTTGGGGGGGACGGCGAGGTCGAGCTTGCCCCCGGCCGAGACGGTGACCGTCTCGGCGAGGATCCGGTCGCCTGGGGCGTCCCGGTAGATCTCGGCCGCCCACTCCCCCTCGTCGAGGAAGTCGAGCGGCACGGTGAGCGTGCGGGCCTCGCCCGCGACGCCCGCACCGACGTACCACTCGCCGCCGTTCCTCCTGGCCAGCAGGATGTGGTCGGCGGGGTCGCCGGACAGCAGCACTGTGTCGTCCCACGCGGTCGGGACGGCGGACAGCAGCCGCAGCGCCTCCGGCCTGGCCTCGTAGGCCTCGATGCCGTCGGCGAAGTGCTGCACGCCCGACTCGAAGATCACCGACAGGGCGAGCTCGAAGCCGGCCGTGATCGTGCGCACGCCGGTGAACGTGCACGGCGTGAAGTCCATCGGGCCCTGCACGTTGCGGGTGAAGGCCAAAGACAGGTAGTGCTCAGGCTGGTAGAGCGGCTGCTTGCCGGGCTTGGGCTTGATCCACTCCGCGCCCTTGACGGCCTCGGCGGTCATGAACTGCGGCCAGGTCCGCTCGGTGCCGCGCGGGATCGTGCCGCCGTGGAAGACGACCATGAGCCGCAGGCGGGCGGTGGCGGCCAGGATGGAGTCGAACCAGCGCATCCGGTCCTGGCCGTCGGACTCGGTGAAGTCGATCTTGACGCCGACCGCGCCCCACTCCTTCCAGAGCGCGAGCTTCTGGCGGTGCTCCAGCTCGGTGTCGACGTGCTGCCAGTGCGACCAGAGCCAGACGCCGACGCCCCGGTCGCGGGCGTAGGCGATGAGCTCGGGCATCCACTCCTTGTTCCAGCCGGCGTCGGCCAGCAGGTACGGCCAGCCGTTGGCGGCGGCGAAGTCGACCCAGCGCTTCTGGGCGTCCAGGTCACGGGTGGAGGGCCCGTCGGACCACCACGACCAGGCCGCGGCCCCCGGCTTGATCCAGGAGGTGTCCTCGACCTTGGAGGGCGCCGCGAGGCTGGTGATCAGGTCGCTGGCCACGATCGTGGCCAGGTCGCCGACGATCATCGTGCGCCACGGGGTGACGATGGGGCTGGCCGAGGTCACGTACGGGTCGGGCAGGTCGAGCCCGAAGGCGCGGCCGTCGAAGCGCAGGCGGGAGCCGGCGTAGCCGCTGTCCAGGTCCGACTCGGTGATCAGCAGCCAGTCGGCACCGGTCTGGAACAGGGAGGGGTAGCCGTACAGGATGGGTTCCGCGTCGGCGACCGTGCTGTGCTTGTGGATCTCCTCGTAGTCGCAGCGGCCGTTCTCGTACGGGAGCAGCACCGCGCGGGCGCTGCCCGGCACCACGTACTCCGAGATCTCCTCCGTCACGGTGACGGGGCCCGTCCACGGGACCGAGTACCGGTAGGCCACGCCGTGTCCTCCGACCCGTACCTGCAGGTCGATGCGGTGGTCCGCCTTGGTGAACGACAACGTCCACTCGCCGGCCGCGTACCGGTGCTCGCGCCGCTTGCCGGTCACCGTCAGGTAGGACTCCTCGATCCGCCGCTCGGACAGGCCGGCGAACTCCAGCCCCGCGCTCAGGTCGGCGTGGGCCGTGCGCAGGCCCAGTCTGGACGGCTCCAGCACGACCTGCCCGGCGCGCCGGACCTCCAGCGTCAGCTCGCCCGCCTCGGACAGGGCGAGGGTCGCCTCCAGGTCCTCGTCGCTGAGCGTCCAGTTCGGCACATGCCCTCCAGAAGGAAAGAGATAGGAGGAGTCGATCGCGTCGTGTCTCCCGGCCGAACCGCCGCACGGGTCGGCCCGATTCTCCTCACAGTGGGCTAGAGCCTAGGTTGAAGCGGCTTTCGATTCAATTCTTGACGAAGTTAATTACCGGGTCTACGGTACGGCCATGTGCCGGGGATCACAACCAGACCCGTCGATTCATCCGATCTCTACCGTCCGATTGGCAGAGTTGCGCGAGCAGCGCTCCGGTTTGTTCGGCGGCTGGGGGCTCCACTCGCCGATCGATTGGCGCCACCGCCCAGACGCCCTCGTCGAGGGCGTGCCCCGCGATGACCGAAATATCGAGATAAATCAGTCCCATTTGCACAGCCAGGTTGAAGAGCTGCTTACCCGCTATGGCCGAATCGACACCATGTGGCCAGGCTTCTCCCCCGATGACAAGGGCGCGGCCGACCGGCGTTCCCGTGCCCTGATCCCCGACCCGGCCGTGGACAGCGGCACCACCACGCCGGGGGCGCTGCCGCCCGGCACTTCGACCCTGCAGCTCCCGGTGCGGCGCCCGGACGTGGCGGTGCCGGCGATCGAGCTCTTCCCGTGAAAGGCCCACCCCCATGGAGATGAACCGTCGGCAGATGCTGGCCCTGGCGGTGGCGGCCGCGGCCGTGCCCGCGCTGTCCGCCTGCGGGGACACCCGCCAGCAGAAGCAGGCCGCGGAGCCGGTCAAGTCCGGCGCGCAGGTCATCGACCCGAACCGGCCGGGCAGCGAAGCCTGGCCGTTCGAGGCGGCCGAGCAGCTCAACAACTCGCTGACCTGGCCCAAGACGAACGTGCCCGACCCGGCGTCCAAGGTCGTGATCACGCTGGCGATGACCACGGACGCCGTCACCGAGGTCCGCAACGCGCAGTTCGACTACTTCTTCAAAAAGCGCCACCCGAACATCGAGGTCAAGCGCGAGGCGGCGCCGTTCGACGACTTCCTGACCAAGTACATGGCCCAGGCGGCCGGCGGCACCCTGCCCGACGTGCTCTACAACCACTACTCCTGGACGCAGAACCTCATCGCCAACAAGGTCCTGGCGCCGCTGGACGACTTCATCGCCAAGACGCCCGACTTCGACATGGCTGACATTCCGCAGTCAGGGCTCGGCTACTTCAAGCGCGACGGCGGCCTGTACGGTCTGCCCACCGACATGGCGCCCAAGCTGCTCTTCTTCAACAAGGACCTGTTCGACAAGGCCGGGCTCGACTACCCGGACGAGAGCTGGACCTTCGACAAGCTCTTCGAGACGGCCAGGAAGATGACCAGCGGGTCGGGCGCGGGGAAGATCTACGGCTTCTCCCCGATGCCGAAGCTGGAGAACGACGTGAGCGCGATATACCTCAAGCCGTTCGGCGGCCGGTTCCTCGACGCCGCCGAGTCCAAGGTGATGGTCAACGAGCCGCAGGCCAAACAGGCCCTGGGGCTCTGGCTCGACCTGCTGCTGAAGGACAAGGTGGTGCCGAGCCTGGCCGAACTGCAGTTGCTGGAGAAGGTGGACCCGTTCAAGACGGGTCACGCGGCCATGATGATCAACGGTGCCTGGCTGATGCTGGAGCTGTCCAAGCAGGACGCGTTCAAGTGGGGCGTCACGCACGTCCCCAAGGGCCCGCAGGGCCGCTTCACCTCGGCCGTGGGCAGCGCCCTGGTGATCCCGGCGTCGTCGCAGAACAAGGACGCCGCCTGGATCTACATCAACGAGTTCCTGTCGGCCTCCGGCTACAAGTTCCGCCAGATCTCCGCGCCGGCGCGGCAGTCCGCCTGGGAGTTCAACGCCAAGGCGATGGGCCTGCCCCCCGAGACCGCGGAGCTGGTCAAGGAGGTCATGGCCGACTACGCCGCCGACGACGGCGTGCTGCGACTGCCGGCCAACAAGAAGGTGGTCGACACGGCCAAACCCGTCTGGGAACGGGCGATGCTCGGCAAGATCAGCCTGGACGACGCGCTGGCGGAGATCGCCGCCAAGGTCACGCCCATCCTGGCCGAGAACAAGGTCGCATGACCGAGCTTGTCGAGGTCATCAGTGAGCAAGGAATCATGAGGCCGACGAAGGAGGTCGCATGACCGCGGTTAGCGCCCGCAGCCCTCTGGCCCGTCGCGAGGCACGGCGCTTCCACCTGTTCGTCTCGCCGTGGTTGATCGGGTTCGTGCTCTTCAGCGCCGGGCCCATCGTGGCCGCCATGGTCCTCAGCTTCATGGACTGGAACCTGCTCCAGTCGCCGAAGTGGGTGGGGTTCAGCAACTACGAGCGCATGTTCGGCGACCCCGAGTTCTGGGAGGCGGTCGGGAACACCGTCCAGTACGGACTGGGCGCGGTGGCGCTCGGCGTGACGTTCACGTTCCTGCTGGCGCTGCTGCTCAACCAGCCGCTGCGCTTCCAGGGCCTGTTCCGCACCGTCATGTACCTGCCGTCGGTGGTCTCGGGCCTGGCCACCGCGCTGCTGTGGCTGAACATCCTGCACCCCGACTACGGGCTGATCAACAAGGTGCTGGCCACGGTCGGCATCCAGGGCCCCGGCTGGCTGGCCTCCCAGGAGTGGGCCATCCCCGGGCTGGTGCTGATGAGCGTGTGGGGCGCGGGCAACACGATCGTCATCTACCTGGCCGGGCTGCAGGGCATCCCGAAGACGCTCTACGAGGCGGCCGAGATCGACGGCGCGGGATGGTGGCGCAGGTTCTGGAGCGTGACGGTGCCGATGATGTCGCCGGTCATCTTCTTCAACGTGGTGACGGGATTCATCGCCGCGCTGCAGAGCTACGTGCTCATCCTCGTCATGACCGACGGCGGCCCCGGCAACGCCACGATGGTGCTGGGGCTCTACATCTACCGGCACGCCTTCGTCTACTTCGACATGGGGTACGCGGCCACGCTGTCGTGGGCCATGTTCGTGCTGGTCATCGCCGTGACGGCGATTCAGTTCAGCCTGGCCAGGCGCTGGGTGCACTACGAGTTCAAGTGAGGTCAGCCGATGCTCCTCGAGACCGCGGCCAAGCCGGCCCGCACCAGGCCGCCGGGCACGCCCATGACCTCCGCGCAGGCCGAGCGGGTCAGACAGATCAGGCGTTCCGGGGCCTACATCCTGCTGATCATCAGCTCGGCGGTGTTCCTGCTGCCGTTCCTGTGGATGCTCACGACCTCGCTCAAATCCGACGCGGAGAACCTGGCCTTCCCGCCCCAGTGGTTTCCTGACTCCTTCAACTGGGACAACTACGTCAAGGGCTGGACGGGCTCGCTGCCGTTCACCCAGTTCCTGCTGAACACCATCGTGATCACCGCGCTGTCCATGGCCGGCAACCTCATCTCGTGCGTGCTGCCCGCCTACGCCTTCGCCAGGATGCGGGCGCGGGCGGCGGGCTTCATGTTCGCGGCGCTGATGGCGACCATGATGATCCCGCGCGAGATCACGCTGGTGCCCAAGTTCGTGATGTTCTCCGAGCTCGGCTGGGTCGACACCTACCTGCCGCTGGTCGTGCCGGAGTTCTTCGGCGTGGCCATGTACATCTTCCTGCTCCGCCAGTTCTTCACCACGATCCCGCAGGAGCTCATCGACGCCGCCCGCATCGACGGGGCCTCCGAGCTGCGCATCCTGTGGAGCGTCATGCTGCCGCTGGCCAAGCCGGCCATCGCCGCGATCTGCCTGTTCTCCTTCGTGGGCAACTGGAACCAGTATCTGGAGAACTCCATCTACCTGCGCTCGATGGAGAAGATCACGCTGGCGCAGGGGCTGGGCATGTTCAGCGGGCAGTATGTCACCCAGTACAACCAGATGATGGCCGTCGCGCTAGTGTCGATGCTGCCCATTTTGATCATCTTTTTCCTGGCACAGAAGACGTTCATCCGGGGCGTCACTCTGACCGGTATCGCAGGAAGGTAATTTTGGACTACGAACGTCAGCCGTACAGAAGGTGCGGCCGCAGCGGTCTCCTCCTCCCCGCCGTGTCGCTCGGCCTGTGGCACAACTTCGGCGGGGGCAAGTCCCTCGACAGCCAGCGCGCCATCTTCCACAAGGCGCTCGACCTGGGCATCACCCACTTCGACATCGCCGACCGTTACGGGCCGCCGTTCGGCGCCGCGGAGGCCACGTTCAGCCGCCTGCTGTCGCCGTCGCTGCGTGACGAGGTCGTGGTCACCACCAAGGGCAGCAACCCCATGTGGGACGGCCCCTACGGCAAGGGCAACTCGCGCAAGCACCTGCTGGCCACCCTCGACCGCTCGCTGGCCCGGCTCGGCCTCGACAACGTCGACATCTTCTACCTGCACAGGGAGGACGCGGACACCCCGCTGGAAGAGCAGGTCGCCACGCTCGACTACATGGTGCGCACCGGCCGCACGCTCTACGTCGGGGTCTCCAACTTCTCTCCCGAGAACACGGCGCGGGCCGCCGGCATGCTGCGCGACCTCGGCACGCCGCTGCTGGTGCACCAGCCGTCCTACTCGCTGCTCAACCGGCGGATCGAGGACGAACTGCTGGACGTGCTCGAACAGCACGGCGTCGGCTGCGTGGTCTACTCGCCGCTGGCGCAGGGCCTGCTGACCGACCGCTACCTGAACGGCATCCCCGACGACTCCAGGGCCGCCGAGGGCCGCTTCCTGACCCCCGACCGGGTGACGCCGCAGGTGCTGACGTTCGTGCGGGCGCTGGCCGAGATCGCTGAGGCCCGCGGCCAGAGCGTGGCCCAACTCGCCCTGGCCTGGGCGCTGCGCGACCCGCGCATCACCTCGGTGCTCGTCGGCGCCTCCAGCCCCGAGCAGTTGGAGGCCAACGTGGCGGCCGTCGATCGCCTCGACTTCACCGACGAGGAGCTGGCGGCCATCGAGCGGACCGCCAAGGAGACCGGCGTCCACGCCTGAACGCGCGGGAGCCAGGGTCCGGCTCCTGCGCGTGGGCTGGGGGAAGGGCCGCTGAGCCACTACCTCCGGCCCCTCTCCGATGCCCCGACTCCCAGGCCGTGATCGAGCCGGCCTGGGAGTCGGGGCATTTCGCCACTTCGGCTGCGGCGCTGCGGCCCAGAAAGCAGGCCGACACGCCTGCCCGTGTGGGTAACGTTCTCCATTTTCAGCCCCGAACTTCATGTGGGGCATGGGCGGAGCGTGGGCGATGGTGAGGACCGTTCTCCAGGTCAACCTCTTGACGACTCCATCGGGTAACGCCTACGTTAACTTGCATCGGGGGGCGTTAAAACGTTTCAAACGAACCCGGAGGGGCGTTGTGAAGACCTCTCACCGCACGCTCGGGACCGCGCTGGCCGTTCTCGCGACGGCAGCCCTGACCTCATGTGGCTCCGGCTCGCAGTCCGCCGCCGACGGCTCGGTGACCCTGTCGTTCCTCGTGGACAACAGCCAGGCGACCCTGGACACAGCCAAGGCGCTCGCGGACTCGTTCATGCGGGCCAACCCCACCATCAAGATCGATACCGAGACCCGTCCCGGCGGCAGCGAGGGCGACAACATCGTCAAGACCCGGCTGTCCACGGGCGACATGTCGGATGTGTTCTGGTACAACTCCGGCTCGCTGCTCCAAGCCCTCAACCCCGCCCAGACCATGGTCGACCTGACCGGCGACCCGGTGCTGGCAGGCGTCCAGAAGGACTTCCTGCCGGTCGTGACGCAGGGCGGCAAGGTCTACGGCGTGCCCGCGAGTACCGCCATGGGCGGCGGCATCCTGTACAACCGCAGGGTCTACGACAAGCTCGGCCTCCAGGTGCCCAAGACGTGGGCCGAGTTCATGGCCAACAACGACAAGGTCAAGGCGGCCGGGATCACGCCGGTGATCTCGACGTTCAAGGACACCTGGACCTCACAGCTCTTCGTGCTGGGCGACTACTACAACGTGCAGGCCGCGGTGCCCGCCTTCGCGCGGGACTACACGGCCAACAAGGTCAAGTTCGCCACCACGCCGGCCGCCAGGGCGGGCTTCGACCACCTGGCAGAGGTGCACGCCAAGGGCCTGCTCAACGAGGGCTTCGGCACGGCCACCGCCGACCAGGGCATGAAGATGCTGATCGAGGGCAAGGGCGCCCACTACCCGATGCTCAGCGCCCAACTGCCGCCGCTGGTCGCCACCATGCCGCAGGCCGCCACCGACGTCGGCTTCTTCGGCGTCCCCGGATCCGACCCGGCCAGGAACGGCGCCACGATCTGGGAGCCCGCCGCCCTCTACGTCCCCAAGACCACCGAGAACCTGGACGCGGCCAAGAAGTTCCTGGCCTTCGTCGCCTCGCCGGCCGCCGCCGACGCGGTGAGCAAGGCCGTCCAGCCGGCCGGGCCGTACCGGATCCAGGGCGCCAAGCTGCCCGACGACGCGATCCAGGTCGCCAAGGACCTGCAGGCCTACATCGACAAGGGCGCCACCGCGCCCGCGCTGGAGTTCGTCTCGCCGGTCAAGGGCCCGTCGCTGGAGCAGATCACGGTCGCGGTCGGCTCGGGGCTCACCGCGCCCGCCGAGGGCGCCGCCCAGTACGACAAGGACGTCGAAAAGCAGGCCAAGCAGTTGGGGCTCGCGGGATGGTGACCGAACAACGGGCCAGACCGCGCACGGAGCCCGGGCCCGACCGGCGGCGGCGCGCCCGCGCGACGAAACGGCGCTCGGCCTACCCCTACGCGCTCTACCTGCCGGCCGCTGTCGTCTACCTGGTGATCTTCCTGGTGCCGACGGTGATGGCGTTCTACTTCGCGCTGACCCGCTGGACCCTGTTCGACAGCACCTTCGTCGGCCTGCAGAACTTCCGCGACTTCCTGTCCGAGCAGAACCTGCGCATCGGCTTCCAGAACACGATCTTCTACGCGGTCGTCACCAGCGGCCTCAAAGTGGTCCTCGGGCTGCTGCTCGGCGTGCTGCTGACCTCGAAGCTGCGCCTGCGCTTCTTCCTGCGCTCGGTCGTGTTCTTCCCGGTGCTGGTCTCCACGGTCGCGGTCGGCTTCACCTTCAGCGCGCTGCTGCGGCCCGACACGGGCCTGGTCAACAAGGCGCTGGCCGTGGTGGGCGTCGACGGCCGCGACTGGCTCGGCGACGCCGCCACCGCCCTGCTCTCGGTCGCGCTGGTCGACGTGTGGAAGGGCGTCGGCCTGGCCACCGTGATCTACATCGCCGGCATCATGTCGATCCCGCGCGACTACTACCAGGCCGTGTCGGTGGACGGCGGCACCGCCTGGCACCGCTTCAGGCACGTCACACTGCCGCTGAGCTGGCCGGCCACCTACTCGGTGATCCTCCTGTCGTTCATCGGCGGGCTGCGCTCGTTCGACCTCATCTGGACGATGACCCGCGGCGGCCCCGGTTTCACCAGCGACACCATCGCCTCGATCATCTACAAGCAGTACCAGGCCGGCTTCTTCGGCCTGTCGACGGCGGGCAACGTGCTGCTGTTCCTCGTCGTCACCGCCGTCGTCGTCCCCCTCAACCACTTCCTCGGCAAGAGGCAGGTCGCCGTATGAGAGCGCTCAAGAGGTTCGGCGCGGAGACGGTCGCGCTCGTGCTGGCCACCGTGATCTTCCTGGTGCCGTTCTCGTTCATGCTGCTGACCGCGGTCAAGGACGAGGTCCAGTCCCTGGACCTGGACTTCGCCTGGCCCGCCAACTGGCCCGTCGTGGAGAACTTCGTGCGCGTCGTCGAAGCGCGCGACTACGTGCTGCTGCGCGCGTACGTGAACTCCACGATCCTGACGGTCGCGTCCGTCGCGCTGATCGTGGTCTTCGCCGCGATGGCCGCCTTCGTCCTGCAGCGCCGCCCCGGCAGGGTCGCCAGGGTCGCCGACTTCCTGGTGTTGTCGGGGCTGATCATCCCGCCCGCGATCGTGCCGACGATCTGGCTGCTACAGGCCCTCGGCCTGTTCAAGACCATGCCGGGGCTCGTCCTGATCGAAGTGGCCTTCAACCTGTCGTTCGCGATGCTGCTGTTCAAGGCGTTCATCGCGGCCATCCCGCGCGAACTGGACGAGGCCGCGATGATCGACGGCTGCGGCGGCCTGCGGCTGTTCTTCCAGGTCGTCTTCCCGCTGCTGCGGCCCGTCACCATCACCGTGATCCTGACCAGCGCGGTGTCGGTCTTCAACGACTTCGTCAACCCGCTGTACTTCCTGCCCGGCGACGACAACGCCACCGTCCAGGTCACCCTCTACAACTTCCAAAGCCAGTACAACACCCAGTGGAACCTGCTGTTCATGGACATCGTGCTCATCACGATCCCGCCGCTGCTGATGTTCGTCTTCTTCAACCGCAAGATCGTCGCCGGGATGACCGCCGGCGCCATCAAGGGCTAAGGAGTACCTTGCCGCACGTCACCGCGCTCACTTTCGAGCACCACCGCGACCCGCTCGGCATCGGCGAGCCCGCCCCGCGCCTGTCCTGGACCGTGACCACCGACCTCCCCGGCTGGGCCCAGCGGGGCTACGAGATCGAACTCGACGACGGCACCGCCACCGGCGTGATCGAGTCGGACCAGTCCGTCCTCGTCGCCTGGCCGGGCTCGCCGCTGGGCTCACGCGAACGCCGGGCGGCGCTGGTCCGCGCGCACGGCCGCGACGGCTCGGTCTCAGAATGGAGCGACTGGTCGTGGGCGGAGACCGGACTGCTGGAGCCGGCCGACTGGCGGGCGCGGGCCGCCGCGCCGCCGCCTGAACTGCTCGGCCCGCCCGACGGCCCGGCCCTGCTGCTGCGCCGCGAGTTCACCGCGCGCGGCCCCGTGGCCAGAGCCCGCCTGTACCTCACCGCGCACGGCACGTACGAGGCCCAGATCAACGGCCGGGTCGTCGGCGACGACGTGCTCGCCCCCGGCTGGAGCAGCTACCACCACCGCCTGCGTTACCGCACCCACGACGTCACCGACCTGCTGGCGCAGGGCCCCAACGCCATCGGCGCCACGCTGGCCGACGGCTGGTACCGGGGCCGGATCGGCTTCGGCGGCGGCAGGACCGGCGTGTACGGCGACCGTCCCGCCCTCATCGCCCAACTGGAGATCACCTACGCCGACGGCGGCACCGACGTGATCGTCACCGACGGGCAGTGGCGCTGCGCCGCCGGCCCCGTCACCGCCGCGAGCCTGTACGACGGCGAGAACCACGACGCCCGCCGCGAACCGCCGGGCTGGTCGCGGGCCGGCTTCGACGACGGCGGCTGGCTGCCCGCCGACGTGCTCGATCACGCCCCGGCCAGGCTCGTCGCCCCCACCGGGCCGCCGGTACGCCGCCAGGAGAGCCTGTCCCCCTCGGCCGTGCTCAAGGGCCCCGACGGCGAGACCATCCTGGACTTCGGCCAGAACCTCGTCGGCCGCCTGCGCATCCGCGTCCAGGGGCCGGCCGGCCACGTCGTGACGCTGCGGCACGCCGAGGTGCTGGAGGACGGCGCGCTTTCCCTGCGCCCGCTGCGCCACGCCGCCGCCGTCGACCGGTACACCCTGCGCGGCGACGACCGTCCCGAGGAGTGGGAGCCGCGCTTCACCACGCACGGCTTCCGCTACGCCCAGGTCGACGGCTGGCCGGGCGACCTCGACCCGAACGCCGTCGAGGCCGTCGTCTGCCACACCGACATGGAACGCGCCGGCTGGTTCGACTGCTCCGACCCGGCGCTCAACCGGCTGCACGAGAACGTGGTGTGGAGCATGCGCGGCAACGTCGTGGACGTGCCCACCGACTGCCCGCAGCGCGACGAGCGGCTCGGCTGGACGGGCGACATCCAGGTCTTCGCCCCGACCGCGAGCTTCCTGTACGGCAGTGCCGGCATGCTCGGTTCCTGGCTGGCCGACCTGGCCGCCGAGCACTCAGAACTGGGCACCGTGCCGCACTACGTGCCCTGGGTGAACCTGCGCTACCCCGCAGAGCCCGCCGCCGCGTGGGGCGATGCAGCGGTCGTCGTGCCGTGGACGCTCCACCAGCGCTATGGCGACCTCGACCTGCTGCGCGCCCAGTACCCGAGCATGAAGGCGTGGGTGGACCAGATCGCCGGGCTGGCCGGGGAGAGCCGCCTGTGGGACGAGGGGTTCCAGTTCGGCGACTGGCTCGACCCGACCGCCCCGCCGGATCGGCCCTTCGAGGCGCGTACGGAACCCGCCCTGGTCGCCACCGCGTACCTGGCCTACTCCGCCGGGCTGCTGGCCGAGACCGCCGCGCTCCTGGGCCGCACGGACGACGACCGCCACTACCGGCAGCTCGCCGGGCAGGTGCGGGCGGCGTTCGAGGCCGCGTACGTGTCCCCCGACGGCACGATGACCAGCGACTCCCAGTCCGCCTACGCGCTCGCCCTGCGCTTCGGCCTCATCCAGGACGCCGGCCGCCGCGCGGAGGCAGGGCGGCGGCTGGTGGAGCTCGTCCGCGCGAACGGCCACCGCATCGGGACCGGCTTCGTCGGCACCCCGATCATCTGCGACGCCCTCACCGACGCCGGCGCCTGGGACGACGCCTACCGGCTCCTGCTGCAGACCGAGTGCCCGTCCTGGCTGTACGCGGTCACCATGGGGGCCACCACCATCTGGGAACGCTGGGACAGCCTGCTGCCGGACGGCTCGGTCAACCCCGGCGAGATGACCTCCTTCAACCACTACGCGCTGGGGGCGGTCGCCGACTGGATGCACCGCACGGTCGCCGGGCTGGCCCCCGGCGCTCCCGGCTACCGCAAACTGCTCGTCCGCCCCCGGCCCGGCGGCGGCCTGAGCAGGGCAGGGGCCGCGCACGTCACACCGTACGGGCGGGCCGAGGTCCGCTGGGAGCGTCGCGGGGGGTCTTTGGAGCTTCGGGTGCTCGTCCCGCAAGGGACAACCGCCGACGTCTACCTACCCGCCGAACCGGACCGGCCTGTCCAGGTGGGTCCGGGCGAGCACGTCTTCACCTGCGCTTTCCGCGATCCTGCCGACGACCTCACCTGACGACCGCTGGCTGCCCCGCTCGAAGCGGGCGGGGCGGTCAGCCGAGGCCGGGCTCGCCGGGGTTGATGGCGCGGGTGAACGGAGCCCCTGGCCCTGGGTGTGTCGGGGGCTCTCATCTCGCCCGCCCGTGCCCGGAGGCAGGCAGCCGCTCGCCGGCGGTGGGCGGGGGTTCGCTGTGGATCCGTATGTCGAGTCCGTCGCTGGGCGCGGAGGCTGCGTCTGAGGCTGTTGAAGGTGCGGGTGTCCACGCAGAGAATAGCCTCCATGACCGATCTCTACGCGGTGCGGGTGCTGGCGGTCGATCCACCACGCCGCCGCATACAACTGCGGGTGACTGCCATTAACCCGGACGTATGGGACAGCCCGCTGCCCAACGATGCGAAATTCTTCCTCCGCGACCTGGAAGATGATGAGGCCATACTGGACCTTCTTCTTGACGAGGACGACGGGGTGGATGACGACTTCGTCGAGAGTGTGGAGCGGACTGCGACGCGCAACTACCCCTTCACGGCGAAGGCCAAAGCACGGCTGTTTGAAAGTGGCAGAGGATTTCCCCGGGAGGATGAAGGGCCGTTCAACGAGATGTCCCCTGAATCCGCCGCAGCCCTGGTCCACTGCGAGGAGATACGCGTGGGGGCCGATTACGACGTGGTGGTCACCGACTCCCGGTTGATCGAACATCTTGAAGCCGGCAACTGGTGGCGCACCGCCGCTTACCCCGGTGCAGATTGACGCGGCGAAGCCGACGGGCAGCATAGGAGTCAGGCGGTGACGTCTTCCCAGTGCTGATCATTTCCAGATCGCGTTGAGTGCGAAGGCGGCGCGGGCGATGTCCCCGATCCGGCTGGGGCCGATGGTGACCTGTGCGACCGAAGCACACCCGAGATCTATCGTTCGCCACCGACATGTTTGCGGCACGGATCAAGGGTCTAGCCGAGGCAGGGCCCCTCGGGGTCGATGGCGCGGGTGATGCGGTCGCCGATGTCGCCCAGGTGGCGCGTCTGCCCCTTGGTGAGCGGGTCGAAGACGAAGCGGCGGACCGTCTCCACGTGCCCGGGGGCGGTCTCGACCACCTTCTTCCAGCCCTCCTCGGTGAGGATGGCCAGGGTGTAGCGGCCGTCGCCCGGGTCGGGCGTGCGGCGCACCCAGCCGCGCCGCTCAAGCCGCTTGACCACGTGGGACAGCCGCGACAGCGACCCGTCGGAGAGGTCGGCCAGCTCGCTCATCCGCATGGTGTGGCCGGGCGACATCGACAGCCCCGCCATCACCTGGTACTCGAAGTGGCTGATGCCGGCGTCGCGCTGCAACTGGCCGTCGAGCGCCGCCGGGAGCCTGATCAGCACGCTGACCAGCGCCATCCAGCTCCGCCTCTCCTCCTCGGTCAGCCAGCGCGGCTCCTGCGGGTCGTCCACTCCCCCATCCTAAAGTTCGGGCGGCCCCTGGCCTTACGCGCCGCCAGGCCGCACGATCGCATCAGGACCGGCTTTCGCAGACAGGGGGACATTCCACGTGAACGGCAACGCGCGCAAGATCGAGCGGGGACACCCGCCGGGGACCTGCCCGGTGGACCGCGCCGCCGACGGGACCTGGCAGATTCGCGGATACGCGCAGGCCAGGGCGTTGCTGCGCAGCGACCGTACCGTCCAGGCGGGGCTCGGCATCGAGACCGTGGAGAAGCTGCCCCCCAAGGTCCGCCGCCCCGTCCTCTACCGCGACGGGCCCGAGCACCGCGAGCACCGGCGGCAGACCGCGCGCTTCTTAACACCCCGCCGCGTGGACGAGCGGTATCGCGACCTGATGGCCGACCTCGCCGACGAGCAGCTCGCGAAGCTGCGCGCGGCGGGCGAGGCCGAGCTGTCGGACCTGAGCTTCAACATGGCGATCGGCGTGGTCTGCGAGGTCATCGGCCTGACCGAGAGCAGGCCCGGGATCCGGGGCAGGCTGGAGCGGTTCTTTCCCGAGAAGTTCGGCAGACCCGGGCTGACCAGCGTGCGGGGGATCTACTGGCTGTTTCGCCTGAACACCAACTGGCTGCGCTTCCACCTCGCCGACGTCCGCCCGGCGGTCCGCGCCCGCCGCCGCGAGCCCCGCGACGACCTCATCTCGCACCTGCTCGCCGAGGGCTGCTCGGCGGCCGAGATCCTCGGGGAATGCCTGACGTTCTCCGCGGCCGGGATGGTCACCACGCGGGAGTTCATCTGCGTGGCCGCCTGGCACCTGTTCACCGACGAGGAGCTGATGGAGCGCTACCAGAGGGCGGACGAGCCCGAGCGGCTGGCCGTGCTGCGCGAGCTCGTCCGGCTGGAACCCGCGGTGGCGCGGCTGCGGCGGCGCACGACGGCCGCGCTCGAACTGCCCGGCCGCAACGGGCCGGTCACGGTGCCCGAGGGAGCGCTGATCGACGTGTTCGTCGATGCGGCCAACGCCGACGCCGAGGCCGTGGGCGACGGGCCGCTGACCGTGTGCCCAGGCCGTCCGGTGGAGGCGGCGCTGTCCTTCGGCGACGGCCCGCACCGATGCCCGGGGGCGGGCATCGCGATCCTGGAGACCGACATCTTCCTCACCCGCCTCCTGGCGCTGGACGGCGGCGTCCGGATGACGGGGACGCCGAGAGTGAGCCTCAAGGACGAGATCGGCGGCTACGAGATCCGCGGCCTGACAGTCGCGACGGGCCGGACCGCGAGCTGAGCCCCTGGGACGCGGTCAGTTCGGCTGGTCGTCGCCGGGGAGGTGAGCGGTGAGGAGCCAGCCGCCCGCGCCGTCGGGTCCGGCGGTCAGGGTGCCGCCGTGGGTGTGGACGCGTTCGCGCATGCCGGCCAGCCCGTGTCCGGAGGCAGGCAGCCGCTCGCCGGCGGTGGGCGGGGGCTCGTTGTGGATCCGCACGTCGAGTCCGTCGCCGGAGCGGGCGACGCGGACGCGGACGCGGGTGCCGGGGCCCGCGTGTTTGAGCACGTTCGTCAGCCCCTCCTGGACGATGCGGGCGGCGGAGGCACGCGTGCCGCGCGGCGCCGAGCCGGTGGCCGGGTCGAGGTCGAGGTCGATCAGGAGCCCGGCCGCGGACATGCGGTCGGCGCACTCGCGTACCGCCTCGGCCGGGTCGGGGCGGCCGTGCGGGTCGTGGAGCAGGTCGCGCAGGTCCTGCAGCACCTGGTGGCCGGTCTCCCTGATGTCGGTGAGCGCGTTGCCGATGGGCCCGTCGGGCGCGGTGTGCCGGGCGGCGCCGGCGCGCAGCACCATGGCGCCGATGTGGCGGGCCACAATGTCGTGCACGTCGCGCACGATGTGCTCGCGTTCCGCGGCGTGGTCGGCGCGCGCCCGCGCCACGGCGGCGCGGGCGAGTTCCTCGGCACGCAGCCGTTCGGCCTCCTCGGTGGCGCGCCGCGCCCCGAGGTAGCGGCCGATCACGATGGGCAGGGCCACCAGCGTCATGATGACCATGACGCGGAACAGGGTGACCCTGCCGGGCGACTCGATGACGACGGACGCGATCAGCAGGCAGCCGCCCAGGTAGACGGCGGCCGTCCAGGCCGATGAGGTGACGCGCGTGGCGGAGATCCCGATCGCGACCAGCGTGAGGATCAGGTACGTGTCGACCGCCGCGCTCAGGAACGTGTCCGCGGCGACCAGCAGCGCGCCCAGGAAGACGACGACCAGGTGGGGAAGCCGTCTGGCGACGCCGAGCGACAGCCCGCCCACCACCGCGAACAGCCCGGTGACGGCGGCGGGCTGGGCGCCGGTGTGCCAGATGCCCCAGGTGGTGAGCACCGACAGCGCGAGACCTCCGGCGGCGAGCAGGACATCCAGCGGCACAGGTCCCCAGCGCATGCGTGAGCACCATCCATCCGTCATGTGGCGGACCGGCGAGCTCCTCTCAGCTGCCGGTCGGCACACCGTAGCAGTCTCCCGAACGCGTCCAGGCGACGATTCGCGCGGCCAGTCCTGCGAGGTCCTCGCTTCCGTTGTGGAACACGGTGGAGATCAGCGCGCGGCCGTGGACGGCGTCCGCCATGGCCTCCTCGGCCCAGTCGGCCGCCTGCTCGCGCTCGGCCAGTCGGCGCTCACGTTCGTCGTCGGGGCAGTCGAGCAGCGCCCATCGGGCCTCGCCCCACCGCCCCGGCGGGGCGAGGTCGCCGGGGTCGGGGATCGGGCAGAGCAGCAGAACGGGGTGTCCCGCGCGGCGCACCATGGTCACGATGCGCCCCCACATGCGGTCGTAAGCGGGCCAGACGGGCGCGGCCTGCGGCTCGGCGATGGGCACCCCGATCAGCTTGCCCTCTTCGAGGAGTTCGTCCATCTCCATCACGACCAGCCCGTCGGCCGCCCGCAGCAGGTGGGGCAGCAGGGTCGTCTTGCCCGCGCACGGCGCGCCCGCGAGCAGGAACAACGGGCCGTCGCCCCGGGCCGCCGACGAGGTGATCACGGCATGATCGCGCACCGCACCAATTTACCGAGTCCATCGGCTCGATCGGGCCGGTGGACCCGCCGCAGGCCGCCTGCCGTGTCAGCCGTGGCGTGGGTTCCAGCCGTCGGTGTCGACGTCGAGGTCGAGTTCGTCGGCGAGGTCGCCCCAGTCGGCGTACTTGAAGTTGGTGTTCTCGCGCTCCGGCGTGGCCGGGGTGTTCTCGCCGTCGTGCACGACGAACAGGCCCTCGTCGAAGTCGCCCACCGGGACGTTCAGCACGGCCGCGCCGTCACTGTGCTCGACGCCGTCGATGCCGCGCCCCTGGCCGACCTTGAACTGGCCGAGGTAGGCGTTGCCGCCTTCGCGGCGGTAGACGGCGAAGGTGTTGTCGCCCTGGCTGGAGGCCAGCAGGTAGCCCTTGCCGCCGTCGCGGTAGTAGATGGTCAGACCCTCGGCGTCCGCGGCCAGGCGCCGGCCGCCGTAGCCGGGGTCGGCGCCGGGCGCGCACTCCTCGGTGCCGGGGTCGTACGTGCCGGGCACGCCGTACTCGCGGACCTTGTCGATCAGCACGGGCGGGCCGGTGAGGTCGGCGCGCATGCGCCAGATGCCGACGTCTTCCTGTGCCACGTAGAGCACGTCCGTGTCCTGGTCCACGACCATGCCTTCGACCTGGGCCTGCTCACCGGGCTCCAGGCACGGGGTCCAGTTCTGGCCGTTGGGGAGGGTGAAGGAGGCGGGCAGGTCGAGCGTCCTGACCACCCGGTAGCCGATCTTGCCGCCGGGCTTGGCGAGCAGTTCGACGAGGCCGACCGAGGTCTTGTGGCGGCGGCTGACCAGGGCGTAGGTGCCGGTCGCGTCCTGCCAGACGGCCAGCCCGTAGGCGGTCTCGGCGTTGTTGACCTCCTGCTGGGTGGTGTTGAAGACGAACGGCGCGGCCGGGTCGGTCACGTCGGTGAGCCGGCCGCCGGAGACGGAGTAGAAGCGCAGCGTGTCCCGGCCGCGGTCGGAGACGACCGCCAGGTCGCGCCCGTGGAAGCCGTAGGCGACGTCGACGTTGTTGAAGCGTCCGACCTCGTCGTCGGGCCCGGGGGCGGCCGGGGCGGGGAAGTGCTGAAGCTGACGGCCCTTGAGGTCGTAGGTGTAGAGCCCGCCCTCCTTGGCCGTGGTGATCACCACGCTGCGGCGGGAATCGGACGGGTGCAGCCAGATCGCGGGGTCGTCGCCGTTGGCGTTGCCGCCCGCCTCGTCGTCGTAGAGCGCGGGGGTCTCCACCCGTGGCTCCACCGTCGCGACGGCGCGGCCGTGCGCGGGCACCGCCAGTCCTGCTGCGGATAGGAAGGTCAGTGTCACCAGGAAAAGCCTGGACAGGGGACGCATGGACGGCCTCCTTGATCGTGTGTCGCCAGGAGCCTAGGCACCGCCTCCGGCGCGTGAGCGTGCACAGCGTGAACATCACACGAATGCGCCTCCGCGTAAAAGGTCGGCAGAATCTTGACGACCATGATGAATCTGCCTACATTCGCATCATCCGCCGCTCCCGAGAGGTGCTGTCCATGGGCATGCCGCTCTCCTTCGACGAGCTGACCGCGATCGACGTCCACACTCACGTGGAGGTCTCCGCCGACGGCCACGGCTCGCTCAGCCCCGAGTTGTACGGCGCGTCCGCGCGTTACTTCGGCTCGCACGGGCGGCCGGCCATCGAGGAGACGGCCGCCTACTACCGGGAGCGGAAGATGGCCGCGGTGGTGTTCACGGTGGACGCCGAGCACGCCACCGGCCACCCGCGCATCTCCAACGAGGAGATCGCCGAGTCCTGCGCCCGGCACGCCGACGTGCTCATCCCGTTCGCCAGTGTCGATCCGTGGAAGGGCGGGGCGGGGGTGCGCGAGGCCCGCCGGCTGGTCGCCGACCACGGGGTGCGGGGTTTCAAGTTCCACCCCAGCGTCCAGGCGTTCGCCCCCAACGACCCGATGGCCTATCCGCTGTACGAGGTGATCGAGGAGCTGGGCGCGATCGCGCTCTTCCACACCGGCCAGACCGGCATCGGCGCGGGAGTCCCCGGCGGGGGCGGCATCCGCCTGAAGTTCTCCGACCCCATGCTGGTCGACGACGTGGCCGTGGACTTCCCGCACCTGAAGATCATCCTGGCTCATCCGTCGTTCCCCTGGCAGGACGAGGCGCTCGCCGTCGCCACCCACAAGCCGACGGTGCACATCGACCTGTCGGGCTGGTCGCCGAAGTACTTCCCGCCCCAGCTCGTCCGCTACGCCAACAGCCTGCTCCAGGACAAGGTCATGTTCGGCTCCGACTACCCGGTCATCTCCCCCGACCGCTGGTTGGCCGACTTCGCCGCGCTCGACCTCAAACCCGAGGTACGTCCCAAGATCCTCAAGGACAACGCCGCCCGCCTGCTCGGCCTCACCCCCAAGGAGAAGCAGCCGTGACCACCACCGCCGCCGGCCTGGCCGAGTTGAAGGCGCTCACGGGCGCGGACCTCGGGCACAGCTCCTGGCTGGAGATCGGCCAGGAGCGCGTCAACGCCTTCGCCGACGTCACCGGCGACCACCAGTGGATCCACCTCGACCCGGAGCGGGCCGGGCGCGGGCCGTTCGGCGGCACGATCGCGCACGGCTACCTGACCCTGTCGCTGGTCATCCCGCTGTTCACGGAGTTGCTGGAGATCGGGGGCGTGCGGATGAGCGTCAACTACGGGTTGAACCGGGTCCGCTTCCCCGCTCCGGTCAAGGTCGGCGGCCGGATCCGGCTGGCGGCCACGGTGGTCTCGGTCGAGGACGTGGCCGGTGACGGCGTCCAGATGGTCGTGGACTTCACGGTCGAGATCGACGGCTCGGCCAAGCCCGCGTGCGTGGCCCAGGCCGTCTACCGCCACTACGCCTGAGCGACCGGGTCGACGGTGACGACGATCTTGCCGAACTGGGTGTTGGACTCCATGTGCCGGTGTGCCGCCACGATGTCGTCGAGCGTGAAAGTGCGGTCGACCACCGGCTGGAACGCCCCGGTACGCAGCCCCGACCCGACGAACGCCTCGGCCCTTCGCAGCCGCGCGGCGTCCTTGGTGATCTCGAAGAGGGTGAAGGTGCGCACGTTGAGGGCGGGCATGCCCAGCTCCATTCCGGGATGCGGGGTCGGCTGCCCGCTCAGGAGCCCATACAAAAACAGCGTGCCGCCTGGGGCGACTGCCCTGGCCAGGTCGGTGACGCCGGGGCCTGCGACGGCGTCCAGGATGTGCTCGGCGCCCCGGCCGCCGGTGATGGCCAGCACGCGGGCGGCGACGTCCTCCTCCTCTGAGACGATCACCTCGGCGGCGCCCTCCTTGAGGAGGCGGTCCTTCTTGGCGGCGGTGCGGGTGACGGCGACGGGGGTGGCACCGATCCGGTTGGCGGTCTGGATCGCGGCCAGCCCGACGCTGCTGGAGGCGGCGTTCATGACCACCGTGTCCCCGGCCCGCGCCCCGCCGACCTCCACCAGCGCCCCGTAGGCGGTGATGAACGGCATCCACACGGCCGCCCCGGAGACCGCGTCGAGGTTCGCCGGACGGCGCACGAGCGCCGCCGAGGGCACGATGGCCCGCTCGGCGTAGACGCCGTAGTCGTTCTGCGAGAAGGCGGGCACGACGCTGACCCGCTCCCCCGCCGCGAACCCGGTCACCCCCTCCCCCACCGCCTCGATCACGCCCGCCGCCTCGGTGCCGAGCCTGGCGGGCAGCCGCCTGACGGGCTCGATGTACTGGTCGCGGCGGAACATCGCCTCTGCCCTGTTCAGCCCGATCGCCTCCACCCGGATGCGTACCTCGCCGGTACCGGGCTCGCCGGTCTCCAGGTCGTCCAGCCGCATCACCTCGGGGCCGCCGATCTCGTGGAAGCGCACTGTCTTGGCCATGCCACACGTCCTTAAGTACGATGTTCGTCAAACTTCGATGGCGATCGTACTACAGGGGCATGCGAAAGCAGTGGCCTCTCCGGGAGATTTCAGCTGAGACGGTCGAAGACCGACTCCACCGCCGACGACAGCAGGACTGGGTCGTCGCCCGCGATGGCGCGGCCCGCATAGAAGGCGGCCAGCCCCATCTCCGCGCCCAAGGCGGCGGTCTCGGCGTTCGCACCCTTGCCGGCCAGCAGGTCGCGCAGCGCCTCGGCGTACTGGCGCTGCTTGGTGAGGCTGCGCGCCCACAACTCGGGATGACTGGCGACCAGTCGCTCGTGGCGGGCGTAGGCGTCGGGGTCGGCGGTCAGCCGGGCCATGTAGGAGACGACGACCGCGCGGACGAGCGCCAGCGCGGCGGGCAGCGAGTCGCCGATCGGACCTGACCCGGGAACCTCCAGGGCTTCGGCCAGCACCTCCTGCAGCTCGCCCGTGTCGGCGAAGACGACCTCCTGTTTGTCGCCGAAGTAGCGGAAGAAGGTAGCCCGGCCGACCTCGGCGCGTTCTGCGATGTCGCTGACCGTGACGCCCTCGAACCCGCGCTCGGCGAACAGCCCGTGGGCGGCCTCGATGATCGCCTCTCTGGCGCGCCGCTGCTTGCGCTCCCTGAGCGAACTCTCAGCCTGGCGCCCACGATCCATGCGACCCAGTGTAGTGTGCGAGACTCAGTCTTGAACGAGACTGAGTCTCAAAAGAGATTGGAGCTCACATGAGGACCCCGATCATTCTGGTCGCCGCCGCGCTCACCCTCGCCACCGCCGCACCCGCCTTCGCAGACGGCCAAGGGGCCACGGAGCGGCGGACGGCGGCGTTCATGGAGGCGCTCGAACGCAAGAACCTCACCGCTCTGTCCGCGCTGCTCGACCCGGACGTCACGATGACGCTGCCGCTGTCGTTCTCCGGCAGGAAGGAGGACGCCGCCCGTTTCACCGGCAAGGCCGAGGTGCTCGGGTACGCGAAGAACGCGTTCGCGATGTTCGGCAAGATCAATTTCGTCAACAAGAAGGTGACCGTCTCCAAGGACGGGAAGTCGTCCTTCGTCCAGGCTGACGGCGACTTCACCACCGCCGACGGGAAGCCGTATCGCAACGTGTACGTCTACCACTTCGAGTGGCGCGACGGACGCGTGATCAGGAGCGCGGAGTACGGGAACCCCGTGACGTTCTGCGCTACTTTCCCCGCGACCCCCGGCTGCTGAACTTCAGCTACGAACGCGGCGCAGGTAGTAGGAGACGGTGGCGGTGGCCAGCGCGGCACCCCAGATCGGCCAGAAGCACTCGGGGAGCCAGGCCCCCCACTCGTCCAGGGCGAAGCGGCCGGCGATCGTCCAGCGGATGTAGGTCAGCCCCGCCACGGTGATGATGATCGCGACGAACCCGGCGGGGATGACCGCCAGCAACGGCGGCACCCGCCGGCCGCGCAGCCCCGGGATCCAGCGGGGGAAGATCTCACCCCACCGCTGGGTCAGCCCGAGCGTGAGCACGCCGCCGAGCGCGCCGAACGTCGCCAGGTACGCCCCGAACAGCCACAGCCCGCCCTCGCCCTCGGCGAGGAACTCCTGGCTCACCCCCAACGGGATGCCCAGCGCCCAGGCCCACCGGGTCAGGCAGTACACCAGCGGCACCACGGCCGCCACGTACGCGGCCCGGCGTCCCAGCGTGGGGGTGAACACCTGGGACCGGCCCCCGCCCAGGGCCGAGGCGGCCAGCAGCAACCCGCCGAGCACGCACAAGAGCTGGTTGAGCACGGGCCACGGCCAGGCGTCGGCGAACGTCGCCCCGCCCAGCCCCCAGCCGAAGACCGGCGCGACCAGCAACAGGGGCGTGTAGGCGACGCCCATCATGAGCCGGGAGTCGGGGATCACCAGGACCAGGACCACGGCGATCGGCCAAGCCACGAACAATGACGCCCGGTGGGTCAGCGCCGTCACCAAGGTGAGCAGCGCGAAGGCGGCGATCCACCAGCCGAAGCGCGGCGTCGTAGCGCTGAGGACGGACAGCGCCCCGTCCGGGTCGGGGTCGGAGGCGCCCCACGGGTAGCCGGGCAGGCCCAGCGCCCAGGCCGCGCCGAGCCCGCCGTAGAGCAGCGCCCACACGGCCGCCGCGCGGGAAGCAAGGGTTCTCATGGCACAAGCGTCGCGGCCGGGGAGGGTCCTGGACGAGATGCCGATCGGCACCCACCGCCACCACAAAACATGCCATTCGGCACCCACCGCCACGCAGAACATTGTCCCTTCAGCACTGCGGAACGTGCCGTTCGGGATCTTCGTGGCGCGCGTATCCTCGATGCGGTGAGCGTGATGTGGGTCGCGGCTTTCGCGCCGGCGCTGGTTGCCGTCGTGGCGGTGGCGGCGGGGTTGTCGCGCCGGCCGTGGCTGCCCGCGTCGGCCTGGGCGGCCGCCGTGCTCTCCCTGGCCGTCACGCCTGCCCGCGCCCTCGGGGTGATCGAGCCCGTGCCGGGCGCCGACGTGTCGGGGCTGGTCGAGAGCCTGGCGCTGATGGCGCTGGCCGGCCTGGTCGTCCGGTACGCGCCGCCGTCACGGGCCGCTACGGCCGCTCCGGCGGCGGGCCTGGCCGCGTCCGTGTGGCTGCTGCGCTCGTTCGAGCCGGCGTCGGTGCTGGAAGGCGTCGGCGTGTGCGCGTTCTGGGGGCTGGGCGCGCTGCTGGCCGTCGCGGTCGGCGGCCATCTGCGCCACGTCGAGGCGCGGCAGGCCCGCGCGGTGGCCGACGCCCGTACCGCCCTGCGGCTGCGCCTCGCCGGGGACCTGCACGACTTCGTCGCCCACGACATCAGCGAGATGATCGCGCACGCCCAGGCGGGCACGGTCACGGGCGATCCGCTGCGGGCGCTCGAACGCGTCGAGGCGGCCGGCCAGCGCGCCATGTCGATGCTGGACCGCACCCTGGACATGCTGCACCACGACCGCCCCCGCAGCCCGGCGGGCGACCTGGACGGCGTCCGCGCCGCCGCCGAGCGTTTCTCCGCCGCGGGCGCGGCCCAGGTCCACCTGCGGATGGATCCGGTCGAGGTGCCCGCGGAGGTCGGCGCGCTGGCGTACCGGATCGTGGTCGAGGGGCTGACCAACGTGCGCAGGCACGCCCCCGAGGCCACCCGGGTGGACCTCGCCGTCGGCGCCGGGTCAGGCGGGCTGGAGATCACGATGGTCAACGACGGCGTGACGAGGACACGCGGCCCGCGACGCGGCGGCTCCGGGCTGGCGGGGCTGGCCGCACTCGTCCGGGAGCAGGGCGGCGCCCTGGTGACGGAGACCGTACGGGACGGGTGGTCGCTGACCGCCCGCCTGCCCCTGGCACAATCGGCGGAGTGTCCACCCGCATCCTCGTCGCCGACGACCAGGAGGGCATCAGGAGCGCCTTCCGGCTGATCCTCGACGCCCAGCCCGACATGACCGTCGTGGCGGAGGCCGCCGACGGCAGGGCCGCGATCGACACCGCCATGGCGGTCCGCCCCGACGTCGTGCTCGCCGACATCCGCATGCCGGGGGCCGACGGCATCGAGGTGGCCCGCGTGCTGGCCGGCACCGGCATCCACGTCGTGATCGTCACCACGTTCGGGCTGGACGAGTACGTGCACGCGGCGCTGCGGCACGGCGCCTCCGGCTTCGTACTCAAACGCTCGGGGCCCACGCTGCTCGTCGAGGCCGTCAGGGCCGCGATGAGCGGCGACATGCTCATCAGCCCCCAGCTCACCGTGCGACTGCTGCGCGGACGCGGCCTGCCGCGCGAGAGCCAGGACGTCGTCCTGACCGAGCGCGAGGACGAGGTCGTGGCGATGGTGGCGCAGGGCAGGACGAACGCCGAGATCGCCGCGGAGCTGTTCCTCGCGCCCGGCACGGTCAAGAACCACATCGCGGCCGTCCAGCGCAAGATCGGCGCCAGGAACCGCGTCGGCGTCGCCGCCTGGGCCTGGTCCACCGGCCGAGCCGAGCCGTGACGGCCCCGAAGGCAGATCCGCGCGGACCCGGCCGGTCCCGAAGGCAGACGTCCCCGTCCCTTCCGCGCAGACCTGGCCGGTCCCGAAGGCAGACGTCCCCGTCCCTTCCGCGCAGACCTGGCCGGTCCCGGAGGCAGACGTCCCCGTCCCTTCCGCGAAGGTCTGGCCCCCGCCGGCCTCCGGTTCCTGACGGCACGGTCAGCAGAGCATGGGCGCCTTGGCGTCCTTCGGGACCTCGGGCATGGTGTCGACGACCTTGATGTCCAGGACGGCCGTGCCACCGATCATGGTCTCCTTCGCCTGCCCGCCGGGCTGCTTGAACGGGACCCACATGTTCCAGCCCAGGAACGCGTACGTCTTCGGATCGAAGATCAGCTCCTGCCGCTCCCAGCCGTCGGGCCCCTGATACGGGATCGAGACGCCCACGCCGGGCCGGCCCGCCAGGTCGGTGCGGTCGGAGACCACGGTCGTCCTGGGCAGCCTCGACAGGGCCTCGAACACGGTCGCGCGCGTCCTGGCCCCGGCCAGCGGCGTCTCCGCCAGCTGGAACAACTTCGTGATGGTGGTCCGTTCGACCATGCGCACGGTCATGTCCTCGGTCGACTGATCCGATTTGTCCGACCTGATGAGCACGTCCGCTTCCCGGCGGACCTGGGCCAGCAGCTGGTCGGGGTCGGTCGGCAGGCTCGCGACGTCCCGGGCGGGGAGGCGCAGGACGTCCATATGGCACTGCCCGGCGCGCTGATACTCCACCGTCCCCTCTTCCCTGGCGGAGCTCGGGTCGTCGACGTCCGGGACGGACGCGCCGAACGTCGAGCGCGCCAGCGCCCTGCCGGGGTCGTCCGCGGGGATCCACACCTCGCGGCGGACCTCCTGGGAATGCTCCTGGTAGACGCCGCCGGGCTTGATGCCCAAAGCCCAGTCGCGGTCGAGGCGGTCGACGTAGGTGAACTGGCCAGGCCCCGGCGCGGAGGTCGCGGCCGAGGCGGCGGCGGCGTTCCTGAGCAACTCGGCGGCGCTCGCCGGCGGAACGCCCCCCGCTCCGCCCCACAGGGTGATCACTCCGGCCGTCATCGCGGCTGCCAAGCCGACCACGACGGCCCCCCTGAGCGCGAACCGGCCACGCGGTGCCCCGCCCATGCGCAGCGGCCGCCCCCGGCCGGAGTCGCCCGACCGGAACGCGTGGCGGGAGGGCTCGGCGGGCGTGCCCGCCGCCTCGACTGCCAGCAGGCTCCTGGCACGGGCGACGGCCTCGGAGGAAGGCCCGGGCAGGTCGTCATAGTGGGACTTGAGCAGGTCGAGTTCGTCGATCACAGTGCCTCCCCGTACGGGCCGATGTGCTTGCGGAGCTTCCTGCGCGCCCGGCTGAGCCGGGAGCCGACCGTCCCCTCGGGGATGCCGAGGGCGTCGGCGACCTCCTCGTAGCTGAGCTGGGCGCAGGCGACCAGCAGCAGGACGTCGCGGTCACCCGGCGACAGCCGCGCCAGCCCAGCGGCCAGGCGCGGCTGCATGACGGCCGCCGACACCCGCTGCGCGACCCGGTCGTCGTGGGCGGGCTCGTGCGCCGGCGGCTCGCTCCTGGCCAGAGCCCGGTAGCGGCGTGCCTCGGTACGCGTGTGGTCGGCGACCAGGTTGGAGGCGATCCCGTACAGCCAGGCGCGGGCGCTGGGACGGGCGGTGTCGTACCGTTCGCGGGCGCGAAAGGCCCGCAGGAACGTCTCGGCGGCCAGGTCGTCGGCGATCGACTCGTCGAGGCGCAGGCGCACGTAGCGGTGGATGTCATCGAAGTAGCGGTCGAACAGGGCGCCGAACCGTTCGGGGTGACGTCGCGACTGCTCGATCAACGAGGCGTCGCTCATCTCGACGGCGGGCGCCGAGTCTTGGGGTGGAGCCGTCATACGGCAGATCCTTTGAGGGCTTACGTCAGGACATGAGTAGTTCGGCGCAAGCCCCATTCGCCTTCACGGCCGTGTCGGGGAAGCGTCCCAGCCGGAGCAGGCTTTGCCGGAACGGCAACAGCGTTTTGCGGACGCCTCCACCGCACCGGCATGATTGCCGCCTGCGTCCTACGGCCCGCGATCCCCCGCACCGGCCAGTGGCCGCTGCGACGTACCAACAGACGCGGAGAATAGAATGCCTCCCCACACCATGGATGTCACACACCGGCTGGTTTCCACCCCGGCCGGCCGGACGTCTTCCGCGCGGTCGGACTGCTGAGCGTTCCCTACACGCCGCCCGGTGGGCCGCGGCCCAGCGAGGGCTTCGCGCGGATGGGCGGGGACGAGGAGTTCTACCGAGATGTGGGCCAGTGCTCCCGCCTTCAGGCGGGATGGTGTAGGCCCGCGCGTGAGTGCCCTCCAGGGCGCGAGCGTGCAGTGACCGGAACTGCTTGCGATGTCTCAACCACGTACGGTAAGGTTTCCGTGATCGAACTGGCAAGCGACAACCAAGCCGGCCGTGAGATCACTTCCTGGATTCATCGGTACAACGAGGCCGCCGGACGGGCGGTGACAGGACGTGGAGACTTGCCGGTGGGCGGGTCGGTGAAGCGTCAAGCATCCTGTTCCACAGCTCGTGCTGCTTCGCGGCATGAACTGCTGCGTAAGCAGCACGGGAATCCTCGCCTCTTCAGGGGCGAGGAGCACGTCAAGTCTCCTACTTCCAGCGGCCCGGCAGGGCCGAGGCGGAGATCGAACCGGACGTCCGGGGCTGGCTGGCGGGCTTGTACGCCGCTCTGTCCGCCGACACCATGCCGGCGCCCGGCGCTCCGAACCCGCTGTTCGTGGGCCGCGGCGGGACGATGCGCGACCGGTTTCCCTCCGGCTTGTCGCCCGCCTGGCTCGGCGAGGACGAACTCGACGTCTATGCCGAGGAGTTCGAGCGGACCGGCATGAGCGGAGGGCTCAACCGCTACCGGAACATGGACCGTCTCACCGGTTGGCTCGCCGTCCTCCCCGCCTGAACCCGCCTGCCGACGCGATCAAGGCACCAGGGGCGCATACCCGACCTCTCTGAGCACGGCGGCCAGATAGGCCCTGACGGCCTCGACGGCCTCGGTGTCGGGGTAGGCGCCCAGGTGGTACAGGACGGAACCGTTGAGCAGCTCCTGCAGCACCACCAGGTCCCGGTCCGCCGGAAGCTCCCCGAGTTCCTTGGACCGGCGCAGCGCGGCGCGCTCGGCCGCCGCGCGACGGCCACCGTGGGAGTTCCTGTACGTCCGCAGCAGCTCGGGATAGTCGTCCACCGAGCCGTAGAGGCGGCGCAGCATGCGGCGGTTGGCCGGGTCGCCGAGGTAGGCCGCCCAGTCGTCGAGCATGCGGCCGACGTCGGGCCAGTCCAGCGCGCCCGGCTCGTGATCCCGGTGCACCGACTCGATGGCCTGGATCAGCATGGCGGTCTTGTCGGGGAACCTGCGGTACACGGTGGCCCTGGTGACCCCGGCCCGCTGGGCGACCTTCTCGATGCTGGTCACGCCGGCCCCGTGCTCGATCAGCAGGTCGTGCGCGGCGGCGAGGATCGCCTGGTCCACCTCCTGACTGCGCGGACGCCCGCGGGGCCGCGGCGCGGCGGCCGTCATGAGGCCTCCTTCGTCGGCCTATCGATGCCCTCGACAAGCTCGGTCATGACTGCGGGGCGAGGCGTCGCCGGGCCGCCATGACGCCGCGGGGATGGTTCCAGCCGATGGCCGCCACGGCGAGGCCGTCCACCTCCGCGAGGGCGGCGAAGCGGGCCTGGCCGGGCTCGCCGTCCACGGGGCGCAGGCGCGCGCCGGGCGGGATCGTGCCGTGGATCTGGAGCTTGACGTCGTACTGGTCGGTCCAGAAGTACGGGATCGGCGTGTAAAGCGCGTCGGCGCCCATGATGGCGTCGGCCACGGCGAGCGCCTGCTGGACGACGTTCGTCCGGTTCTCCAGCCGCACACTCCCGCCGAGCCTCTCGTGGTGCCAGCGGGCCACGTCGCCCACGGCGTAGACGCCCGGCGCCGCGCGGCAGCGGGAGTCGCACACGACGCCGTCCTCGATCGAGAGCCCGCTGCCCGCCAGCCAGCCGGTGGCGGGCGTCGATCCGGTGGCGACGACCACCAGGTCGGCGGGCACCCGGCTGCCGTCGGTCAGCTCGACACCGCTGACGTGCCCGCCGTCGCCGGCGAGCCCCGCGACGCCCACGCCGGTGCGCACCTGGACCCCGTGCCGCACGTGCAGCGCGGCCACCAGGGCGCCGAGTTCGTCGCCGAGTTGGCGGGCCATGACCACGGGGACGGGGTCGACGAGCGTGACGGACAGGCCGAGCTCGCGCGCGGTGGCGGCGATCTCGCAGCCGAGCACGCCGGCTCCGATGACCGCGACGTTCAGCGCGGTCAGCAGGTGCGCGCGCAGGGCGCGCGCCTGGTCGAGGGTGCGCAGGGTGTGCACGCCGCCGAGGCCGCCCTGGAACGACAGCCGCCGCGGGACCAGCCCGGTGGCTATCACGAGCGTGTCGTAGGACAGCGTGCGCCCGTCGTCGAGTTCGATCTTGCGCGCCTCGGCGTCGAGCCGTTCGGCGCGGCGGCCGAGGACGAACTCCGCTCCGAGCGCGTCGAGCTGCGCCCGGTCCCGCAGGAAGGCGCGCTCGTCCGGCCAGTCGCCGGCCAGGATCTCCTTCGACAGCGGCGGCCGGTCGTAGGGCGGGTGCGGCTCGGCGCCCACCAGCGTGATCGGCCCGGCGTGCCCCTTGCGGCGCAGCGCCTCGGCCACCGTGAGGCCGCCGACCGAGGCGCCGACGACGAGCACCTGCGTGCTCACCGCGGCCCTTCCAGGCGGATGGCCGCGGCCGGGCAGAGCGCGGCGGCTTCGTCGACGGCCGCGCGCAGGTGGTCGCCCGGCGCCGGATCGAGCAGGGTGACGAGTCCGTCCTCCTCGCGCTGGTCGAACACCTCGGGCGCGACGAGCACGCACTGCCCGGCGCCGACGCACTTGACCTGGTCGACGGTCACTTCCATGAAATCTCCTGTCATGTCGGTACTAGATGTCCCACGTCACCGGGAGCCGGTGCACGCCGTGGATGAGCATGTCGGCGCGCAGGGGCACCTCCTCCGACGGGACGTCCAGGCGCAGCGAGGGGAACCTGTCGAACAGCGCGGGATAGGCGATCTGCATCTCGATGCGGGCCAGCTGCTGGCCGAGGCACTGGTGGATGCCGTGGCCGAAGGCGATCTGACTGCTGGCCGAGCGCAGCAGGTCGAGGGTGTCCGGGTCGGCGAACCGCTCCGGGTCGCGGTTGCCCGCCGCGATCGAGACGGTGACGGACTCGCCGGCCTTGATGTGCCGCCCCGCCAGTTCGACGTCCTCCAGCGCGGTCCGCACGGTGAACGGCACGACGCTCAGGTACCGCAGCAGTTCCTCGACCGCCCGCTCCGGCTCCTTGCGCATCACCGCGATCTGGTCGGGGTTGCTCAGCAGCGCGAAGGTACCCAGGGCGATCATGTTCGCGGTGGTCTCGTGGCCGGCGCCGAGCAGCATGAACCCGATGTTGGTCAGCTCCTCGTCGGTGAGGTCGCTGCCGGTCAGGCCGCTGATCAGGTCGTCGGCGGGGCGGGCGCGCTTGGCCAGCACGAGCTCGCGCATGAACGAGGTCAGCGCCGTGTAGGCGGCGACGGTCTCCTCGTGGGAGGCCCCCACCCGCGCCAGCGACGCCGAGTGCCGCTGGAACTCCGCGCGGTCCTCGTACGGGACGCCGAGCAGCTCGCAGATCACCAGCGAGGGCAGCGGCAGCGCGAACGCCTGCACCAGGTCCATCGGCGGCCCCTGCCAGGCCATCTCCTCCAGACACGTGTGCGTGAACTGCTGGATGAGCGGGGTCAGTTCGCGCATGCGCCGGACCGTGAACTGGCCGGTGAGCAGGTGCCGGTAGCGGGTGTGCTCGGGCGGGTCGTTGGCGACGAAGAACCCCGGCGGCGCGGGACGCGGCTCGTCCGACATGCTCGCGCGTGCGACCGGGGTGTGCTTGATCTCGGCCCTGGAGCTGAAGCGCTCGTCGGCCAGGACGGCGCGGATCAGGCTGTGGCTGGTCACCAGCCACCCGACGTGCCCGTCGGGGTAGGCCAGGCGGCTGACCGGCTCTTCCTCTCGCAGGCGGCCCAGCTCGACCGAGGGGTCGAACGGGTTGGGGCGGTCGAGGGGGAAGGACGCCGCCGCGGGCGTGGGATCTGTCATGAGGCTTACAATACAGTACAAGTCTGTATTGAAACCCCTATTTCGATTCAGAGCTGTACTGTATTGTAAGTGGACGGGACACGGAACCCCCCGCCCCGCACACCGCGCTACGTCCGCAGGACCGGCCCTCGGTCGAAGACGTGCAGGTCAGTCACGACACAGACGGGATTCAGCCATGAGTGCGTACGTACTCGGTTTCCACGACATCGACAAGACCCGGATCGCCCTCGTCGGCGGGAAGGGCGCCAACCTGGGCGAACTGTCGTCGATCGAGGGGGTCGACGTGCCGGGCGGGTTCTGCGTGACCACGCAGGCGTATCTCGCCGTGGTGGAGCGCGACCCCGCGGTCGGCCCGCTGATCGACGGCCTGGCCGGGCTGCGCGCCGACGACCGGGCCGGCATCGCCGAGGCCGCCGCCCGGCTGCGCGCCGCGATCGAGGCCCTGGCCGTGCCCGAGGAGATCCGCCGCGACATCACCACCCACCTGGCCGGGCTCGGCGACGACGACGTGCCGTACGCCGTGCGGTCCAGCGCCACCGCCGAGGACCTGCCGTCCAGCTCGTTCGCCGGGCAGCAGGACACCTACCTGAACGTGCGGGGGGCGCAGGCGGTCATCGACGGGGTCCGGCGGTGCTGGGCGTCGCTGTTCACCGACCGCGCGGTGGCCTACCGCATCCAGAACGGCTTCGACCACCACGCGGTACGGCTGTCGGTGGTCGTGCAGCGGATGGTCTTCCCCGAGGCGGCGGGCATCATGTTCACCGCCGACCCGGTCAGCTCCAACAGGAAGGTCCTGTCCATCGACGCCGGCTTCGGGCTGGGCGAGGCGTTCGTGTCCGGCCTGGTCAACGCCGACAACTACCGGGTCAGGGACGGGCGGATCATCGACAAGAAGATCGTCGAGCAGACCATGGAGCTGTACGCCGCACCCGGCGGCGGCACCCTGGAGCGGCCCGTCGAGGGCCTCCGCAGGCACGCCCAGACCCTCGACGACGAGCAGATCCTGCTGCTCGAAAGGCTGGGCCGGCGGATCGAGGCCCACTACGGGCGCCCTCAGGACATCGAGTGGGGTCTGTGCGAGGGCACCTTCTCCGTGTTGCAGAGCCGCCCCATCACCACGCTCTACCCGGTACCGCCCGCCCACGACGGCAAGAACCACGTCTACATCTCCTACGGCCACCGGCAGATGATGACCGACGCGTTCGCGCCGCTCGGCCTGTCGCTCTTCGCCCTGCTGCACGACAAGCTGGGCCGCACGGCAGGCGTCGTGGCGGGCGACCGCTTCTACAAGGATGTGTCGGCCGAGCTCAGCTCCTCCTGGGCCAGGGTCGCCACGCTCAAGAGCCTCGGCCAGGTCGACGTGCTGATGGCCAACGCCCTGCGCCAGGTGCTGAAGAAGAAGGACTTCATCGCCGACCTGGCACGGGGGAAGACCTCGATGCTGGACTTCGGCGAGGGCGGCGTCCTGCCGATGGCCCGCCAGTACCTCAAACTCTCCCGCGAGGACGACCCCAACGTCGTGCCCGAGCTCATCGCCCACACCGAGGCCACGGTCGAGGAGCTGCGGCGGGGCATCGTGGGCAAGAGCGGCGACGAGCTGTTCGCGTACATCATCGCCGACCACGACGTGCTGGCCGAGCTCACCTTCGACCCGCGCAGCGTGGCGGCGGCCTTTCTCGGCATCCAGTCGGTGAACTGGGTCAACAAGCGCATGAAGGCCTGGCTCGGCATCCAGAACGCCGCCGACGCCATCGCCCAGTCCGCCGACCACAACGTCGTGGCCGCGATGGGGCTCGACCTGCTGGAGGTGTCCGACGTGGTGCGCGCGCACCCCGCCGTCGCCCGCTACCTGGAGGGGGCCGAGCGCGAGACGTTCTTCAGCGGGCTCGCCCAGGTCGAGGGCGGTGACGCGGTCGCCGCGGCACTGCACGCCTACCTGGCCAGGTACGGCGGCCACTGCGGCGGCGACATCGACATCACCAGGACGCGGTGGAGCGAGGACCCGACCCAGCTCGTCCCGCTCATCCTGTCCAACATCAGGAACTTCCCGCCGGGAGAGCGCGCCCGCAAGGCCGAACGGGGCCGCGCGGAGGCCGAGCTGACCATCCAGAACCTGCTCGGCCAGGTCAGGAGCAAGGCCGGGGGCCGCAAGGCGAAGAAGGCGGCCAAGCAGATGAGCCTGATCCGGCACTTCATCGGCTACCGCGAGTACTCCAAGCACTCGCTGCTGCTGCGGTACGAGATCTACAAGCAGGCCCTGATGGCTGAGGCGGCCAAGCTGGCCGCGCAGGGCGTGATCCGGGCGCCGGAGGACGTGTACTTTCTGTCCCTCGAGGAGTTCAGGCAGGCCGTCAACACCGGCGCGCTCGACTACTCGATCATCACCCAGCGCAGGGAGGCCCACGAGACCTTCCAGCGCCTCACGCCACCGCGCGTGATCACCTCCGAGGGCGAGGTCATCTCCGGCGAGTACGACGCCGGCACCCTGCCGGAGGGCGCCATGGCCGGCATCGCGGTCTCCTCCGGCATCGCCGAGGGGCGCGCGCGGGTCATCCTCAACATGGAGGACGCCCACGTCGAGGAGGGCGACATCCTGGTCACCGTCTTCACCGACCCGAGCTGGTCGCCGCTGTTCATCTCCGTCAAGGGTGTCGTGATGGAGGTCGGCGGAGTGATGACGCACGGGGCCGTGGTCGCCCGCGAGTACGGCCTGCCCGCGGTCGTCGGGGTCGAGAACGCGACCAGGCGCATCAAGGACGGCCAGCTCATCCGGATCAACGGCACTGAGGGTTACGTGGAAATCGTCTCAGACTCCTGACGAGCCGCCCGGTCAGCACGCTCGTTCCAGGCCGGTGTGGGCCTCGGCGATCCATCGGGGGGCGCGGGCCAGCTCCGCGACCTCCAGTGACCCTCGCCAGTGCTCGGCCGACGGGCGGCCGAGCAGTTCGGCCAGCCGGGCGAGCCGGGCCGCGACGGGGCCGATGGGGAACATGCCGGTCTCTCCGCCGCACGTCCGCTCCGCGTAGGGAAGCAGCTCCTCGTAGAGCGGCCCCGCTGCCTCGCGCAGCCCGAGCGCCACGACGCCGTCGGCGCGCATGCCCTTGTTGCACAGCCACAGCGCGTCCAGCCGGGGCTCGGGCGGGTCGAGCAGGAGGGCGGCGGCCGCGTCCCAGCGCCCCTGGCCCAGCAGCACGTGCGCCATCAGCACCTGGCCCATGGCGGGGTTCGACCGCCCGGCCCTGCGCGCGTGCTCCTCGACCTCGCCGAACCTGCCCTGCGCGTACCGCAGGCAGAGCAGGCCGAACATCGCCGCCCTCGGCCGCCTGCTCAGATCGGGCGCGACGACGATGGCGCGCAGCGCGGCCTCGGCCCCGGCCTCGTCGCCCTGCGCCAGCCGGCGGCCGATCTTCGCCAGGGGCGGCAGGGCGGCGACGTCGCTCAGCTCGTACGTGCGCGTCAGCAGCTCCACCTCCTCGACCAGCGTCATCGCGCTGTCCAGGCGTCCGTGCGCGAACAGGCAGGCCGAGCGCACGAGCAGGCCGAGCGCGTGCACGCCCGGCATGCCCCGGCCCGCGCCCAGCCGGTCGAGCTCCCGTCCGAGCTCCAGGAGCCGTCCGAACCGGTCGGGCCTGCGGTTGGCCAGGCTCGCGGCGGCCAGCGAGAGCGCCAGCAGCTCGTCGTCGCCGAGCCGCCGGGCGATCGCGATGGCCTCCTCCGCGGCGTCGATCGCGCCCAGCGGGTCGAGCGTGACGGCGCTCTCGGCGGCCAGCGTCGAGAGCAGGCGGGCGCGCAGGGCGGGCTCGTCGGCGGGCAGGCGTTCGAGGGTGTGCCTGATGAGCGTGACCAGTTCCTCGTCGGTCTCCTCGTGGTCATGGTCGCTCCACACCATCGCAGGGGTGACGGAGGTGATCGCCCTTGCCGCCCGCAGGACGTCGTCCGCCGCCACGGCCGCCCTGGCCGCCTCGGCCCGCGTGGCGCGGGCGGCCGCCCCCGAACCGGCGAGCTGCTCGGCGCGGGCCGTGCCCGTCAGCGACTCCACCCGTTCGCGCGGGTCCGAGCGGATCAGCCCCTCCTGCTCCGTCACCCGGCCGACGAGCCCCCGCACGCCGGCCTGCGCTTCCCCGGTCCGTACCGGTCCCAGCACACTGAATTGCATCCTGCTCCCCCGAGAAGTAGCCCGAAATGTGGTTTTTCCTAACGCTCACTGATGGATCTGGCAGAACAGGCCGCCGCCCCTGTCGGCGGCCTCCGTGGCATTACCGCACGCCTTTGAGTGAATGCACAAAGCATTTTCGCCCTGGCGCAAACCCGCTGGTCGGAGGCGTCGGGGTAGGGCCGGCGCCGTTACGACGCCACCGGGAGACGGCCGTTCAGGAGGGCGGTGCCCAACGGAGTGATCGTGTGGACCACGGCCGCGCCGTCACGGCAGGTGACGATCAGCCCCGCCTCCCGCAGCACCGTCGTGTGCCGGCTGGCGGAGGCGGGCGAGATCTGCAGGGCGCGGGCGACCTCGGTGGTGGTGGCGCTGGAGGCGAGCGTGAGCAGTACGGCCGAGCGGGTGCCGCCCAGCAGGGCCTCCATTCCCCGCCCGCCGGCCGTCGCCTGCGCCCAGCGGAACCGTTCCTCGATGGGGTAGATGAGGACGGGCGGGAGTTCGGGATCGGCCAGCGTGACCGGGGTGCGCTGGCAGAAGTACGACGGCACGAACTTGATCCCCCGTCCGCGCAGGTGCAGTTCGGAGTCGATGTCGTAGGAGACCTCCAGCACCGGGGGCTTCCAGCGCATGATCGTGCTCATGCCGGCCAGCAGCCCCTCCGCGCCGCGTTCGAGCAGGTCGCGGCCGCGCTGGGCGCGGTCGGCGGCGACGGCCGCCTGGATGAGGGAGTGGTACGGCGCGATGGCCACCTCGTGGTAGGCGCGCATCGCCGTGCCCATGCCGGTCAGCGTGGGCACGTCACCGACGGCGATGTTGTTGATCCAGCCCGGCAGGCGGCGGTGCAACGCGAGCCGCTCCAGTTCGCCGCGGAGCCGTCCGCGGGGTGTGGACATGAGGGCGTCGAGGCCGCTGTCGAGGCCGTCCTCGGACTGGTTCGGGGTGAGGAAGTCGGGCCAGTAGGGGCCCAGGGGCGCCAGCACGTCCAGCAGCCGCGCGCAGGTTTTCATCTGCGACATCCGTTCTGGACTGGAGCGGATGTCCTCCATCCACGGCCGGAAGGTCGGCCGCTGGGTTCGCTCCCTGAGCCGGAACCGGCTGAGCACCACCTCCCATAACGGGTCAGGGGTCGCGGCCACGGTGGTTCGCGCCAGATCGTCCGCCGTGAAATGGATACGCAATGTCCCCATTCGAAGGCCCCCGTGCGAGAAGTTCTCACGTGCGCGGAGATCCCATCCTATCTAGGGAACGTCCTGATTTATGAGCATTTTTGTGACGATTCGGGAATATAGGACAGCCACTTTCGGATTCTTTGGCGTTCGGGCACTGACACCACTGAATCCCGCGAAAGTCTTTTCCTGAAATGCGATATACCCACCTCCGACCGGCGTCCGCCGACGGCTCCGCGCGCGGCACCCGCGCCGGGCCAACCCCTCCGGCGGTCGTCACTGTCCGTAAGATGCGCACCGTTACCTACACGAACGGTGTGCTGACAAAGAGTCAAACCGCCATTTGGGGCGAATCTTCACATCTGAACCTTGAAGTACATGTGCCCCATCGGCATAGTGGACGGACCACAGGCGTGCCAGTCGTGGCGGGCATCCACGAGGGCGGCACCGGTTCACGACTGCCCAGCGGCGCACCACCACCCGCGGAATTGGAATCTGCATGACCTCCCCCCCACCGATCCGCACCAAGCTGCTCAAACTCCTCGTGCTCCCGCTGGTCTCCATGGTCGCCCTATGGGGGTTCATCGCCTATTCCAGCGTGGAGGAGATCACCAGGGTCTCTCACACGCAGGACCACTGGGAGGCCATCGGCTCCCCGGTGCTCCAGCTCATCGTCGAATTACAGCGGGAACGCCAGCTTTCCGCCGAGGCGCCGCGCGGCACCGCGACGTACACGCCGCTGACCGAACAGCGGCGGGTCACCGACGCCAAGGTCAAGTACCTGCGCGAGGTCATCGAGACGGTCGACCTCGAGATGGAGGGCGCCGAGACCCAGGCGCAGATGCGGGCGCTGGTGGAGGCGCTCGACGGGCTGCAGTCGCTGCGCGCCTCCGCCGACGGCGGCGTGCTGGCCCCGCCGCTGACGATCCTCACCGCCTACGACAACCTGATCAGCGTCGCCAACCGGCAGTTCAGCGACCACGACACGCTGAGCGACGTCTCGTCCTACCAGGCGGTACGCGGCATGGCGGCCTACAGCTCCGCGGCCGAGTACCTGGGCAGGGAGCACGCCGTGCTCACCAGCACGATCGTGCAGCGCAGGATGACCCCCACCGACCGGGCCGCGTTCGTCTCGGCGATGACGAGCCGCCGGCTGGTGTTCGCCAACGCCGGGCGAGACGCGGGGCCCGATCTGCGGGCCAACTACGACAAGCTGGTCGCCGGTGCTCCGTACAAGCGGGTGGTGGAGGTCGAGGACCGGCTGTTCGCGTGGGACACCAACGGGGCGCCGCCGGTGAACTCCGCCGAGTGGAAGAGCGACACCGACGTCGTCCTCGGCGCGATCAACCGCGACACCCAGGCCGAGCTGTCCCGCTCAGCCGCCGAGGCCCAGTCGCTGAAGACCGGGGCTTACTGGCGGATCGGGTTCATCCTGCTCCTGGGCCTGGCCGCGGTGGTGTTGTCGGTGGTGCTGTCCTACCGGTTCGGCCGCTCGCTGGTCGAGGAGCTCAAGCGGCTGCAGGCGACGGCGACGGAGCTGGCCGAGGAGCGGCTGCCCCGGCTGGTCGAGCGGCTGCGCAGGGGCGACGTCGTCGACCCGGCCACGGAGGCCCCCGGCCTCGACCGCGCCGACACGGCCGAGGTCGACCGCGTGGTGCACGCCTTCTCCGCCGTACGCCGCACGGCCGTGGAGGCCGCGGTGGGCCAGGCGACCCTGCGCAAGGGCGTCAGCCAGGTCTTCCTCAACCTGGCCTGGCGCAACCAGGCTCTGCTCCACCGCCAGCTCGCGCTGCTCGACACCATGGAACGCCGGGTCGAGGAGCCGGAGGTCCTGGAGGACCTGTTCAAGCTGGACCACCTGACCACCCGCATGCGGCGGCACGCGGAGAACCTGATCATCCTGTCCGGCTCGGCCCCCGCGCGCCGCTGGCGTGACCCGGTGCCGCTGTTCGACGTCGTACGCGCGGCCGTGCTGGAGGTCGAGGACTACACCCGCGTCACCGTCGTGCCGATGCCGAACGCCCCGCTGCTGGTCGGCACCGCGGTCACCGACGTGATCCACCTGGTCGCCGAACTGGTGGAGAACGCCACCGTCTTCTCCCCGCCGGACACGACCGTGCACATCCGCACCACGACGGCGGCCAACGGGCTCGCGCTGGAGGTCGAGGACCGGGGCCTGGGTCTGAACGAGGCCACCATGGACGAGCTCAACGCCAAACTGGCCCACCCGCCGGAGTTCGACCTGGCCGACAGCGACCGGCTCGGCCTGTTCGTGGTGGCCAGGCTCGCGGCCCGGCACGGCATCAAGATCGTGTTGCGCCGCTCCCCGTATGACGGGACCACCGCGATCGTGCTGCTGCCCGCCGCTCTGCTCGCCACCACCGACCTGCCGGCGCTCACGCCGGTGCCCCGCCCCACGGGCGAGATCGCCGACCGGGTGAGCAGGCCGGTGCGCACGCTCAGCGCGGCGGCGGCCATGACGGACCGGCCCGCGCCACGCGCGGTGACCGCGTCCTCAGAGCTCGAACGCGCCTCCCTGTTCACGGCCGCCCCCAGACCCGAACCTCCAGGTCCGCCCGCACACTGGAGCGTGACGGTTCCCGCCCAGGAGGCGGACGAGGACCTCGACGGGCTGCCGATGCGGATACCGCAGGCCAACATGGTTCCCCAGTTGCGCACCCCCAGGCGCGCGGACCGCCGCCAGGTCTCGGCGCGCTCGCCGGAGGAACTCTCCAAGCTCATGTCGTCCATGCAACGCGGCTGGCAGCAGGGCCGCCGCCAGGCCGAGCAGGGACAAGACGTGTGGACTCGAAAGGACGACCATCCCGATGCCCGACCCCAGAAATGAACTGAGCTGGCTCCTTGACGACCTCACCCAGCGCGTCCCCGGCATCCGGCACGCCATCGTGCTGTCGGCCGACGGGCTGGCCATGGGCGGTTCCCAGAAGCTGACCCGTGAGGACGCCGAGCACCTGTCCGCCATCTCGGCCGGCAGCCACAGCCTCGCCATGGGCGCCGGACGGCACTTCGGGCTGGGCGGCGTCCGGCAGACGATCATCGAGATGGAGGAGGGCTTCCTGTTCGTCACGGCGGCCGGGCAGGGCGCCAGGCTGGCCGTGCTCGCCTCCGCCGACGCCGAGCTGGGCATGGTCACCTACGAGATGGCGCTCCTGGTCAAGCGGGTCGGCGAGCACCTGTCCTCGCAGCCGAGGGGAGCGGCGCCGGCACCCGCCTGGAACGGCGAGAGATCGTGACAGGGGAGGATCCCGGGCCGCTGATCCGGCTGTTCGGCCTGACCGGCGGCAGGGCGCGGCCACAGGGCGAGGCGTTCGACCTGGTGGCGATCGTCACGACGGCCGGCGACGTCGAGCCCGCGGATCTGGTCCCCGAGCACCACGCCGTGTTGTCGTTGTGCCGCCGGCCCACGCCGGTGGCCGACGTCGCGGCGCACCTCAAGCTGCCGCTCAACATCACCCGGGTGATCCTGGGCGACCTGCGGCGAGAGGGGCTGATCAGCATCGAGCGCCCGCGCCCGGTCGCCCAGACCATCGACGAACGCATCTACAGGGAAGTGCTGGATGGACTTCGCAGCCTCTGAGCCGGGCGCGACCGCGGTCGCCTCGGCCCTGGCCATCAAGATCCTCATCGCGGGCGGTTTCGGTGTCGGCAAGACGACCATGGTCGGCACGATCAGCGAGATCCGGCCGCTGCACACCGAGGAGCTGCTGAGCGAGCGGGGCGTCGGGGTGGACGACACCTCGGGCGTGGAGGCCAAGATCACCACCACGGTGGCGCTGGACTTCGGCCGCATCACCTTCCGCGAGGGGTTGTGGCTGTATCTGTTCGGGACGCCGGGGCAGGACCGGTTCTGGTTCATGTGGGACGAGCTGGCGCTGGGCGCGCTGGGCGCCGTCGTCCTGGCCGACACCCGCCGTCTGGAGGACTCTTTCCCCGCGGTGGACTATTTCGAGCAGCGTGGCATCCCGTTCGTGGTCGGCGTGAACTGCTTCGACGGCGCCCGCCGCTACGACCCGGCCAAGGTACGGCGGGCGCTCGGGCTGAACGAGAGCATCCCGGTCGTGCTGTGCGACGTGCGCGAGCGCGATTCGGTCAAGAACGTGCTGACGACGCTGGTCACGCACGCGGTGGAGGGCGCCTGACGCCCCTGGCTGAACATGAACGCATATCGGGCTATGTGGCGATACAGAGATATGCGCACATGGATGAGCTGGATCGCCGTCGTACCGTTCGCCGGGTGGGCGCTGCTGCGGCTGAGCGGGTTCGAGCCGGACTGGCCGTGGGTGCCGGTGGTGGCATACACGCCCTACGCGGCGGCCGGGGCGATCGCCGCCGGAGCGCTGGCCTGGATGCTGAGACGCCGGGCGGCAGGGGTCGTGGGAATCGCGGCCGTGGTGGCGTTGGGCCTTGCCGTCGTGCCCCGGGCCTTCGCCGACGGCAATCCGGCAGCGGGCGGGCCGGTGGTGCGGGTGCTGGCGGCCAACCTGCTGGTGGGCCAGGCGGACACGGCCCAGCTGATGGCCCTGGTCGACCAGGTGCGGCCGGACGTGCTGACGTTGCAGGAGTTCACGCCGGATGCGATGCGGCGGCTGGAGGAGACGGGACTGCGCGAGAGGTTGCCGCACGCCGTCACGCGGCCGTTGCCGGGGGTCGGCGGGTCCGCCGTGTACGCGCGGCATCCGCTGACGGCCGGAGAGACGATCAAGCTGGGCGGGTTCGGGCAGGCCAGGGCATGGCTCGCGCATCCCGGCGGGGCCCGCGTGGAGATCGTCTCCGTGCACCCGTGCGCGCCCAAGCGCATCGGCCGGCAACCGTGCTGGCAGGACGGCCTCGACGCGCTGCCGCGCGGGGGTGGGGAGTTGCGGCTGCTGGCGGGCGACTTCAACGCCACGCTCGACCACCTGCCGATGCGTGAGCTGCTGGCGTCCGGCTATCGGGACGCGGCCGACGTCATGGGAGGCGGGCTCACGGCGACCTGGCCGCAGGCGCTGGGCCGCACCTGGCGGCTGCCCGGCGTGGCGATCGACCACGTGCTGGTGGACTCGCGGATGGCGGTGCGGGACTTCCGCGTGCTGGAACTGCGGAGAACCGATCATCGTCCGGTGTTCGCCGAGGTCAGGCTCCCCTGATCCAACCCTGCGAGCAGGCGGGCGCCGAAGGTCTGACAGGCGGTCCTGAACGCGACTGGTTCGCAGACGGCGAAGTCGGCGTCCAGAAAGGCGAGGTTCAGGATCAGCCACTGCCAGGTGTCGAGCATCAGCACGACCCGGGTCCGCCGCTCGCCCAGGGCCACGAGCTCGGCGTCCTGGTACTTGAAGGTGTCGGCGACGGCGGCCGGCGGCGCCTCCACGGTGAGGACGACGCGTTCGCGGTCCTTGTCGAACCCCTGCCGCAGGTAGTCGAGCGCGGTGTCGGCAGGCAGGGGCCTCGGAGGGTATGTGCTGGTCGTCACCCGCAGGTCGCTGATGCGGTCGACGCGGAAAACCCTCCAGGCGGTCTTCTCCGTGTCCCAGGCCAGCAGGTACCAGCGCAGGTTCTGATGAACGTGGCGGTAAGGGTCGACCCGCCGGGACGTGGCGGTGCCGTCCTTGCCGACGTAGTCGAAGGTGACGACGTGGTGGCGCTGGATGGCGTCGGCCGGCGAAGCCAGGACTTCGGCGCTGACGCTCGGGGCGGCGGCGGTGCCGGTCTCCAGGCTGGCGCGGAGCCGGCCGGCCCGGTGCCGCAGCCGCTTGGGCAGGAACTGGTCGACCTTGCCGTAGGCGCGGGTGGCGGCCTCATCCAGGCTGCCTTCCGCGGCGCTGCCGGTGGCGGCGAGGGCGGCCAGCCCGAGCAGGGTCGCGATCGCCTCCTCGTCGTCGAGCACGAGCGGCGGCAGCGCGGCGCCGGCGGTGAGCCGGTAGTGGCCCCCCGGGCCCGGCCGGGTCTGGACGGGATAGCCGTACTCGCGCAGGCGGTCGATGTCGCGGCGCAGGGTCCTGGGGCTGACGCCGAGCCGCGCGACGAGTTCGTCGCCGCTGAACGCCCGGCCGGTCTGGAGCGTGGCCAGCAGGGCGAGGATGCGCTGGGTGACGTCGGCCATGGAGCCCGTTCTTCCCAAAAATGCGGCCATAATCTGGCCACATCCATGCATAGCCTCGTCTCATGCCACAGCACATCATCCGCATCCGCGGTGCCCGTACCAACAACCTGAAGTGCCTGGACGTGGACCTCCCACGCGGCCGGCTCATCGTGTTCGTCGGGGTGTCGGGGTCGGGCAAGTCGTCCCTCCTGTTCGACACGATCGCGGCGGAGGCGGGACACCAGCTCAACGAGACCTTCCCGCCGTTCGCCCGCAACCGGCTGCCGAAGTGGACCCGTCCCGAGACGGACGAGATCGAGGGCCTTTCCCCGGTCGTGCTGATCGACCAGCGGCGGATCGGCGGGAACGCCAGGTCCACGGTGGGCACGATCACCGACGCGTGGACGTACCTGCGGCTGCTGTTCTCCCGCGTCGGCTCGCCGCACGTCGGAGAGTCGAACCGCTTCTCCTTCAACGATCCCGCCGCCCTGCGCGACCACCTGGATCCTAACTGTACCTTCTAGAAGGCATAGTTATGACTATGCGACCGAGTCAGCGAAACCGGATCCTGGACGCGGCCATCCGCGTGACGGAGCGCGACAGCATCGCCCCCCTGCCCCTGGAGTCGGCGGCCGAGGAGGCCGGCGTCACCAAGCGACCGCCGCCGTCTAGTGGGTGCGAAACCTTACACTCATTTGCCCGAGACATCGGATGTCGTCAAGGGGTCGGTTCGGGCGGCAGACTTGAGTGCGGGAGGGATGTGCACAGTGGACAACATCACGACGGAACGGCGCAGTACGATGGCCGACATCGCGGCCAAGGCCGGCGTTTCGGTCTCGACGGTGTCCAAAGTGCTGCATGGAAGATCGGATGTCTCGGCGAAAACCCGGGGCAAGGTTCAGCGCCTGCTCGGCCAGCACGGTTACACGCTGCCCGGCCGCTACGAGCAGCCGGGCGGGCTGATCGAGTTCGTCATCAACGAGCTGGACAACCCGTGGGCGGTGGAGCTGATCAGGGGCGCCGAGGAGGCGCTGCAGGCCGAGGGCATGGGGTTGGTCGTCTCGGCCGTCCACGGGCGGAGCAACCTGGCCCGCAAGTGGCTCGACGACCTCGGCACCCGCGGATCGCTGGGCGCGATCCTGGTCATCTCCGAGCTCTCCGCCGCCCAGGAGCGCGAGCTGAACCGGCTCGGCATCCCGTTCGTGGTCGTGCAGCCGTCCGTGGACGAGGGCCCGAACGTGCCCTCGGTCGGCTCCACGAGCTGGAACGGCGGCTTCACCGCCACCAAACACCTGATCGAGCTCGGCCACCGGCGAATCGCGATGATCACCGGGCCCGCGCACCGGCTGACGTCCAGGGCCCGGCTCGACGGCTTCCGCGCCGCCCTCGACCAGGCCGGCCTGGAAGCGGACCCGGCGCTGGTGCGGCACGGCGACTACAGCCACGAACCCGCCTACCACCACGCCCTTGAGCTGCTCCGCCTGCCGGAGCGGCCGACGGCCGTCTTCGCGGGCAACGACCTGCAGGCGCTGGCCACGTACCGGGCGGCCGGGGAGCTCGGGCTGCGGGTGCCGGATGACCTCAGCGTGGTCGGGTTCGACGACCTGTCCTTCGCCCAGTGGGTCGCGCCCACGCTCACCACCGTGCGCCAGCCGCTGGCCAACATGGCGGCGATGGCCGTCCGCATGCTCGTGCAGCTCATCTCCGGCCAGGAGCCGGAGACGCTGCGGGTCGAACTCGCCACCAGCCTCGTCATCCGCGAAAGCACCGCCCCCGCCCCCTCACTCCCCGGCTCCTGACCGCACCGGCTTTCCCCCGGCCGCACACCCCTCCGCCGGGCGCCAAGGCCGGATTCCCGGACCGATCCGGCGGGCGGATCGGCCTGCGGACGCCACAACGGCTGAAAGAGTTCGCACGCCCCCAGTCAAGATTCTTTGAGCATCGTGCTGCGGGGTGGTTCGTGGCGCGTCCCCACCCGCGGACTTACTTTTCGCTACAGATCATTTCTGTGTGTAATCGAAGGGGGACCTCTATGCTCCGCCACACCCTGGCGGGTGGGCTCATGCTGGCCACCAGTCTCGTTCTGACCGCCGGCCCCGGGGCGCACGCCGACATCTACGCCCCGTACGCGAGAGCCGCGGCGATCGTCGACGCGAACGGCACGCTCAACAACTTCAAGAACGTCGTCTCCTCACGCCTCGTCAGCAGGGGCAAGTACTGCGTGCGGGTCCGCAGCAGCGTGGACGTGCGGGAGGCACTGATCCAGATCACCTCACGCGACCCGGTGAGGCTGCCCCAGATCGCCTTCAGGCACCCGTCGCCGACCTGCAACGAGGACAACACCGTCGCCGTCCACGTCTACAACAGCGCCTCGGGCCAGCTCGCCGACGGCGGCTTCGACTTCGCGATCCTCTGATCGGGACCGAAAGGACACTGATATGAAGACCATGATGCGCATCGCGGCGGGCGCGCTCGCCGCGGCGACCGTGATGTCGCCGGCCGTCGCCCTCGCGGACGCGCCGTACGCCCAGGCGGCGGCGCTGGTCCGCCCTGACGGCAGCCGAGGGCCCAGCAAGAACGTCCTTCGCACGTTCCGCACCAGCACCGGCAACTACTGCGTGGTCCTGAGCGACGGCGTCAACCTTGACGGGCCTGTAGCGATCCAGGCCACGCTCGCGGGGCACTACCCGTTCCCGCGCACGCTGTCGGTGGAGGTCGGGACGCAGCAATGCGAGCACGACCACTTCCAGACCATCGCGGTGCACAGCCAGAACGCCGTCGGCGAGCCACGCGACGTCGCGTTCTACCTGACGGTCTCCTGACCCGTCCGACGAACACGGTGATCCGGTCGAAACGGCCGGATCACCCTCCCCCGGCCCTGCAGTGGAGCACGACGCGGCAGTCGTCGCCCGGCAGGTTGGAAACCGCCCGCCACCGGATGGGCTCGTCGCGGGCCGTGGCCGGCGCGAGCGTCACCGAGCGGGTGAACTCCCGCAGGAACGTCTTCATCAGCAGCAGCGCCAGCCGGTCGCCCACGCACGTGCGCCGCCCGCCGCCGAACGGCATCCACCCGAAGCCGCCAGGCCGCCGGCCGAGCCAGCGTTCTGGACGGAAGGCCGCCGGCTCCGGGTAGAGCTCGGGATCGTGGTGCAGGGCACGCAGGTGGACGATGATGGACGTGCCCGGCCGCAGCCTGCGGTCGCCCAGCTCGAACGCGCGCAGCACCTGCCTGCCGAAGAACGCCACCGGCGGCCGCACCCGCAGCGCCTCGTAACACACCGCGCTCGCGTAGCCGTCGTCGGCCCCCTCGTCGCTCTCCCCCGTCAGCCGCCGGAGGGCGTCGGGATGGCGTACCAGCCGTTCGACGGTCCAGGCGAGCGCCGTGGCGGTGGTCGTGCGGGCGCCCGCGATGATGCTCATCACCTGGTCGCGCAGCACCTGATCGGTGAGCCTGGCGCCGTTGTCGTCCCGCGCGCGCATGAGCACGCCGAGCAGGTCGTCGCGGTCGGGGCCGGCCCTGCGGCGGCCGATCTCGGCGTAGATCATCCGGTCGCACGCCTCCCGCCTGCGATGGAAGGAGCGCCAGGTGGCCAGCCCGCCGGCGTGGCGCAGCATGTACCTGAGCGTGATCTCGGCGCCGACGGCCGGCTGGAAGACCCGCCACAGCGCGCGCATCCACGCGGCCGACTCGCCCGGCCGCTCGACGCCCAGCGTGAGCGCCAGGATCGCCTCGACCATCGCAGTACGCAGCCGAGGCCCCAGCGGGAACGGCGTGCCGAGCGGGCAGTCGGCCACCACGCGCCGCGCGAGCGCCTGCGCCGTCTCGCGCATGTGGAGCAGGGCCGAGGGGCGCAGGGCGGGCAGCATGATCTGCCGGATGCGGCGGTTGCCCTCCTCGTCGAGCACGGCCAGGCCCTGGCGGCCGATGATGGGCTCCTGAACGCGGTTGACCTCGGCGTCGTCGACGACGCCCTCGGGGGCGAGCAGGACCTGCCTGATCAGCGCGGGGTCGCGCACCATCACGCTGCGGCCGACCCCGGGGATCCACAGGGCGAACATGCCCCCCGTACGGCCGAACATGGCATCGACGACCCGCTCCCCCAGCACCAGCGTCGCCGGCAGCACGGCGGTGCCGGCCCACGGCTCCCAGTTCAGCACCGGCCGCCTCCGACGGCGGCGGGCACCAGGCCCAGGCGCTCGGCCGCGGTCGCGACCGCGTCGAGGAGCCGCGCGACGGCGGCTTGTGTGTGGGCCGCGGTGACGCTCAGGCGGATCAGCGCCCTGCCCTCGGGGACGCTCGGCGGCAGCATCGCGTTGGCCAGCACCCCCTCGCGGAGCAGCTCGGACCAGAGCCGGCAGCACAGCTCGGGGTCGCCCACGACCAGGGGAACGGTCGGCGCGAACCCCGGCGCCACGGGCAGCCCGAGCGCCGCCAGCCCGGAACGCAGGCTCTCGGCCGCGGCCAGCACCCGGCGGCGGCGTTCCGGCTCGGCGCGGACGACCCCGAGGGCGGCCAGCTCCGCCGCCGTGCACGCCGCCGGCAGCGAGGCGGAGAACAGCGCGGAGCGCGCGCAGTGACGCAGGTAGTCGATGACCCGCCGGGGCCCGGCGACGGCGCCGCCGATCGTGCCGAAGCACTTGGAGAAGGTGACGGTCTGCACGTCGACGCGGGCCCCGTGGTGCTCGGCCGCCCCGCGCCCGCCGGCGCCGAGCAGGCCGGCGTCGTGGGCGCTGTCGAGGATGACGCGGGCGCCGTGCCGGGCGGCCAGCCCGGTGATGGCGGGCAGGTCGGCCAGGTCGCCGGTGACGGAGAACATGCCCTCGGTGAGGATCAGCCGCCCTGCCTCCGGATCGGCGCCCTCCAGCAGCCGGCCGAGCTGGGCGACGTCGTTGTGCCGGTAGCGCCGCAGCTCGGCCTGGCCGAGCCGGGCGGACTCGATCAAGGAGGCATGGATGTAGCGGTCGGCGAGCAGCAGGTCGCGCGGGCCGAACAGCGGGCTCAGGGCCAGGTTGGCCTGGTAGCCGGTGGAGACCACCATGGCCGCCTCGTGGCCGAGGAACGCGGCGAGCTCGGCCTCCAGCGTGCGGTGCAGTTCGAGCGTGCCGTTGAGCGCGCGGGAGCCGGAGTTGCCCGCGCCCAGCCGGCGCAGCGCGTCGATGCCGGCCGCCTTGACCCGGGGGTCGTTCGACAACGCCAGGTAGTCGTTGGAGCCGGCCATCAGGACGCGGCGGCCGTCGACCACGACCTCGCCGTCGTCGAGCCGCTCCTCGACCGGCAGGTAGAAGGGGTAGTGGCCGGAGGCGACGAGCGCCTCGATGTCGGGAGAGAGCCGACATTTGCTGAAGGCGTCCATCACAGTGCGGCCGCCGCCTTCCCGAACGCGAGCGTTCCCATGACAACCTTCCAGCCTGCAGATAGTAGCTGACAGTGATCAAGTGTAATAGTAGAGTAATCGTCCTCGTGCGTAGATCAACGAAAGGACGTGGGCATGAGTGACGACGAAGTCTTCCAGGAGTTGCGCTCCATCTGCGCGAAAATCCTCTCGGTCGACCCGGCGGTGATCACCCGCGACGCCGACCTGCGCGAGGAGCTGGAGGCCGACAGCCTCGACATGGCCGAGCTGGCGGCGGCGACAGAAGACCGCTTCGCGCTCGTCGTCGACCTCGAGACCGCCAAAGCGGCCCGCACGCTGGAAGACGTGGTCATGCTGGTCCGGGCCGCGCTCTGATGAGCGGACGCATCCGGGTCGCCGTCACCGGGCTGGGTGTGCGCACCCCGGCGGGAAACGACGTCAAGACCTTCTGGAGCACGCTGCTCGACGGCCGGTCCACCGCCCGTACGATCAGCTCGTTCGACGCCTCGGGGCTGCCGGTCGGCTTCGCCTGCCAGGTCCCCGACTTCGACCCCGGCGACTACGTGACGGGCAAGCAGGCCCGCAGGATGGACCGCACGACGCTGCTGGCCGTCTGCGCCGCCGCCGACGCGATCGGCGACGCCGGGCCGACGGAGGTCCCGCCCGAGCGCCGCGCGGTCGTGACGGGCACCGGGCTGGGCGGCAACGAGACCGCCGAGTCCACCCTGCTCGGCCCCGGCGGCCCGACCGCCCTGTACGTGCCGAAGGTGATGCACAACGCCGCCGCCGCGTTCGTCAGCATGCGGCACCGGATCCTCGGCCCGAGCCTGACGGTGTCGACGGCGTGCGCCTCGGGCGGCCACGCGATCGGCGAGGGGCTGCGCCTGCTGCGCGACGGCTCGGCCGACCTGGTGGTGGCGGGCGGCGCGGAGGCATGCGTGTCGCCGACCATCCTGCTCGCCTTCCACCGGTGCGGCGCGCTGTCGCAGCGGGTGGCCGAGCCCGAGCGGGCCTCGCGGCCCTTCGACGCCGCCCGCGACGGCTTCGTCCTGGCCGAGGGCGCCGCCTTCGTGGTGCTCGAACGCCTCGACGACGCCGTACGCCGGGGCGCCCGCGTGTACGCGGAGCTGGCCGGTTACGGCCGCACCTCCGACGCCCACCACCTGACGACGCCCGACCCCGACGGCGCGGGCGCCGAGCGCTGCGTCCGCCAGGCGCTGGCCGACGCGCGCCTGTCACCGGCGGACGTCACGCACGTCAACGCCCACGGCAGCGGCACGCCGCTCAACGACGTCACCGAGGCGCGCGTGATCGCCCGGCTGGCCGGCCAGGCGCCGGTCACCTCGATCAAGAGCGTCATCGGCCACGCGATCGGCGCCGCGGGGGCCATCGAGGCCGTCGCCTCCGCGCTGACCCTGCACGAGCTCCTGGCGCCGCCCACCATCAACCTCGACGCCCAGGACCCGCTCTGCGAGATCGACGTGATCCGCCGCCCGCGTCCCATCGCGCCCGGCGCCGTCCTGTCCAATTCGTTCGCGTTCGGAGGCCACAATGCCAGCCTTGTCTTCGCTCCGAACACTTGATCCCGTCCGCACGCGCGACGATCTCAAGCACTTCGTCGAGGCGCCCAACCGGCTCCACGCCGACGACCCCGTCTTCGTGCCGCCTCTGCCGAGCGAGGCCCGGCGCCCCGTGGACAGAGAGCTCAATCCGTTCTTCGCCTACGGCGAGGCCGAGCTGTTCATGGTGCGCGGCAAGGGGAAGGTGCTGGGCCGGATCGCCGCCGTCGACAATCCCCGCCACAATGCCGCCCACCAGGCGCGCGACGGCTTGTTCTGCCAGTTCGCGTGCGTGGACGACCCCTCGGTTGCCGAGACGCTGTTCGACGCCGCCGCGCAGTGGCTGCGCGGGCGGGGGCTGGAGACGATGGTCGGGCCGGTCAACTTCACCACCCACGAAGAGTGCGGGCTGCTGGTGGAGGGGTTCGACTCCGCGCCGCGGGTGATGATGCCCTACAACCCGGCCTACTACCCGGCACTGCTGGAGACGTGCGGCTTGCGCAAGGCCAAGGACCTGTGGGCCTGGTCGCATGACCTGAGCCCGCTGGACGAGCGGCTGCTGCGCATCGCCGGTTTCGTGCAGCGGCGCAAGCGGCTGTCCGTCCGGCCCCTCGACCTGGCCGACTTCGACGCCGAGGCGCAGCGCATCAGGCACGTCTACGAAAGCGCGTGGCGGCACAACTGGGGCTTCACGCCGGCCACCGACGAGGAGTTCGCGGTGCTGGCACGGCGCCTGCGCCCGATGATCGACCCCCGGTTCGTCCTCCTGGCCGAGGTGGCGGGCGAGCCGGTCGGCGTCGTGCTGGTCGTGCCCGACGTCAACCAGGCGCTGTCCGCCATGCACGGCAACACGACCCGCACCGGGCGGCTGGTCGATCTGGCGCGCATGTTGCTGGCGACCCCCCGCATCGACCGCACGCGGGCGATGCTCTTCGGTGTCGTGCCGCGTCTGCGGGGGTGCGGCATCGAGACGCTGCTGTACGTGCGCGTCCACGAGGCGCTCAAGGCCTCCGCCTACCAGGGCGGCGTCGAACTCGGCTGGACGCTCGAGGACAACACGGCCGTCAACCGCTTCCTGGAGGCCGGCGGCTGCACCCGTGCCAAGACCTACCGGATCTACCAGCGCGCGCTGTGACCCGCTACCTGATCACGGGGGCGACGGGCTTCGTCGGCCGGCGGCTGACCGGGATGATCCTGGCGCGTGGCGACGCGGTCACCGCGCTGGCCCGCCCGTCGGCTCGGGCGTCCGCGCTGGGCGCGCTCGGCGTCCGGGTCGTCCACGGCGATCTGGTGAAGGGGCGCGGCCTCGCCGAGGCGCTCGACGGAGCCGATCGTGTGATCCATCTGGCCGCCGTGCTCAAGTCGCGCACCTCGGCCGGTTTCTGGGCGGTCAACCGCGACGGGACCGCCCGGCTGGTGCGCGCGCTGGCCGCCCGCGCCCGCCCGCCGCGCCTGGTGTTCTGCTCCTCCCTGGCCGCGCGGTCCCCCGTCTCCGTCTACGGCGCCAGCAAGCTGGCGGGTGAGCGGGCCGTACGCGCCTACGCCCGGCGGGTGCCGTCGGTGATCCTGCGCCCCGGCATCGTGTACGGTCCCGGCGAGGCTGCGCTGTTGCCGGCGTTGCTGCCGATGGTCAGGCTGGGGCTGGCCGTCCAGGCCGGGCTCGGTCCCCGGCGTTTCGGTCTGGTCTACGTGGACGACCTGTGCGCCGCCCTGCTCGCCGCCGCCTCCGGCGACGCCCCCGTCCTCGACCCCGGCGACCCCCTGGCCGGCCTCTACCCGATCAGCGACGGCAACGCCTACGACTGGCGCGACATCTGCCGCGCCCTGGCCAGGGCGGACGGCCGGCAGGGGCCGCTGGTGCTGCCGGTTCCTGTGGCCGCCGTGTCGGCCGTCGCCGCCGTGGCCGAGCTGGCCGGGCGGGTGCGCGGCACCGTGCCGGCGCTCAACCGCGACAAGGTCCGCGAGATGCGGCGGGTCGCGTGGACGTGCGTGCCCGACGCGGCCGTACGCGAACTGGGCTTCGCGCCGACCGTGGGGCTCACAGCGGGATTCGAGGCCGCGCTGGCCGCTCGGCGTACCGCTTCGTGACGGCGTGGACGGCCAGCGCGACCGCCAGTCCCGCGACGACGTCCACCACGTAGTGGTAGCCCGCGTACACGACGGCGACGGTCAGGCCCGAGGTCAGCGTCCACAGGACGCGGCGGGCGGGCACGGACAGCGAGCGCCGCAGGCACAGCAGGGTGATCCAGGCGCCGGCCACGTGCGGTGAGGGGAAGCAGGTGCCCGGCGGGTCCAGCGTCCGCATGATGTGGTCCTGGACGGCGGCGATCAGGTAGCCGGGCGGCTGTTCGAGCGCGGGCCCGGCCAGCGGGACGGCGATGAAGCCGAGGTAGCAGGTCAGGAGCGTCAGGAGGGCGGCGAACAGGTACCGTTCCGCCAGCGCCGCCCGCCCCTGGCCGCGCAGGATGAAGGGGAGCAGGAAGCAGCCGTAGAAGGAGAAGTAGCAGAGCATCAGCACTTCGGTCAGCGGGGGCGTGGCCAGGGCCGCGACCGCCGCGTTCGGGGAGGTGCCGAACAGGGCCGTCTCCCACGTGGTCACGGCCTCGTCGAGGTAGCGGCCGTGCAGGACGAGGACCGTACGGGCGGCGGCGGCGTACACGAACGGGAGCACGAGCAGCGGCCCGGCGAACCTGATGAGTGACACGGCCCGGTTGCCGGGCCGGCGCCGCTCGCACCACGGCAGGGCGTACCCGATGAGCACGGTGGCCAGAGCGTAGCCGAGCAGCAGGGCCGGCCAGTCGGGCAGGCGGTCACGCGCCAGGGTGGCGATAAACGCCATAAGCCCGAAATGTCCAACCATTAGTGCTTCTATTGGCCTTATTTCCACCGTGTCCCCAACAAACGATTGCCACCCCCGAATCAGACTCTCAATATAGGCCGGACTTCGCCCTATATCTTCAACCCACGAAAAGTATTGTGGTCACGATGCATGTTCCTCTGACTTTCGGCGACCATTACATCCTTCAGTTGACCGCCGCGTCAGCTGAGGATTCGCGTATGCACTTCGGGATCGGCCTCCGCTTCCCCGGCTCGCCGCCATCGCCGGAGGAACTACGCGCCCTCGTCGCCGAAGCGGTGCGCTCCCGGCTCACCGCCCTGACCTACCGGCTGACCGGCACAGGACGCCGGGCGTGTTGGGAGCCGGACCCGGCCTTCGACCCGGCCCACCACATCGACTTCCACCGGCTGCCGCCAGGGGCCGACGTCCGCCAGGCGGCGATGGAGGCCATGCGGCAACATCCCCTCTCCCGGGAACGCCCGCTGTGGAGCCTGCTGGTCCTGCACGGGTACGCCGGCGACGAGCACGTGCTCTACTACCGCGCCCACCACGCCTTCCAGGACGGCATAGGCGCCGTCGCCACCATCCGCGCCCTGACCGACACCACCCCACCACCCACCAAACCCACCGACCGACCACCCCACGCTCCCGCAGACGCACACGAAACCTCCACCACCCGACCAAACGTGCAAACGCACCAGCCCCCTGCCAACCCGCCGATGCCCGAAGCACAAGAGCCCCCGGCCGATCGACCAGCCACGGGCAACACGCCTGCCGACCGCCCGACGGCTCGGAGGTGGTGGGCGTCTGATGGTCGGCGGGGGGCTGGGGTGCGGCGGGCGCTCGGCGGGCTGTTGCGGTTGGCCGGTACGCCACCGCGCTGGTTCGCCTCCTGCGCCGCCACCGTTCCTGAGCGCACCCTGCACGTCGCGCGCCTGGACATCGAGCCCTTCCACGCCATCGCCCACGCCACGGGCGCCAGCCTCGCGCAGATCGGCATCACGATCGTGACCGGCGCCCTCCGCTCCTGGCACCCCGAGACCTGGGATCCCGAGACCTGGGACCCGGCTCCCGAAGCCCCGGCCGTCGGCCCCTTGAACGCCGACCCCCCAAAAGCCGGCACCTCGACGCCCCTCACTCCCCCGAAAGCCAGGAAACCGCAACCCACGCTCCCAAGCCTCACCACTCCAGCAGCCGCGAGGCCGGGAGCCAGGCCCTCACGAGTCGAGCATGTCGGAAAGGTGCGGGCAGAAGCCCGAGGAGCCGGAAAGGTGAAGGCTGGGAAGCCGAGGGGCTGGATGGTTTGGCGGCGGCGGCGGGAGATGGTGGTGGCGCTGCCGGTCGGGTTGCGGGGGGATCGGCGGCATCCGGTGGTGGGCAACCACACGGGCCTGCTGCCCATCACCCTGCCGTGCGACGAGCCCGCCCCCATGGCCAGGCTGCGCCGCGTGATCGACCAGACGAACGTGGCCCAGATCATCCGCACCCGCCAGGCCGCGAACGACCTCTACCGGATCCCCGCCGGCATCACCGTGGGGCTGCTCAGGCTGCTCTCACCGCTGCTGAGGAAGAATTCGGCCGAACGGCTCAACCTCAGCGCGATCCGCCTGACCAGGCTGCTGCCCGACGCCGAGGAGATCTTCGCCGTCCCGCCGCTGGCCCCCGGTGTCGCGGGCATGGTCGTGATCCTGCACACCGACACCGCCGTGTCGTTCTCGGGGGTGTTCGCGGCCGGGGTGTGCGGGACGGAGCGGTTGCCCGGCCTCCTGGGGCGGGCGCTCATGGAGCTGCACGCCGCGGCCACCAGATGACGGGCCCGATGTGGTGGGCGAGGGCGGGGACGAGGAGCGAGCGCACGACGACGGTGTCGATGACCACGCCGACCGCCACCAGCAGCCCGAGCTGGATGACCGGGACCAGCGGCAGCACGGTCAGGACGAAGAACGCCGCCGCCAGCACGACCCCCGCCGCCGTGATCACCCCGCCTGTCAGGCGCAGCGCGTGGAGGGTGGCCTGCCGCGTCTCCAGCCGGGCGGCCTCCTCGCGCACCCTGGCCATGAGGAAGATGTTGTAGTCGATGCCGAAGGCGATGAGGAAGACGAACGCGTACAGGGCGAAGGACGCGTCCATGACGGGGTAGCCGAGCAGCGAGAACAGCGCCGAGCACAGGCCGAGGGTGGCGGCGAAGGACAGCACGACCGTGCCCATGAGCAGCAGCGGCGCCACCAGCGAGCGCAGCAGGAGCACGAGGATCAGCCCGACCACCAGCAGGATCAGCGGGGCGACGAGCAGCGCGTCGTCGAGGGCGGCGTCCTTGACGTCGATGAGCTCGGTGGTGAACCCGCCGACCAGCGCGGAGGCTCCGGCCACGCCGTGCACGGCCGCGCGCAGCGTCGTCACGAGCCGCTGCGCCGCCTCGGTGTTGGGTTCGGCGTCAAGCACGACGTCGAACGCCTGCCAGCGCGCGGGCGGACGGGGCTCGGCCGCCAGGACGCCGTCGACCTCCTTGACGGCGTCGGCCACCACGCCGCTGACGGCGGCCTCGGCGAGCACGACCACGGGTGCGCTGGACGGGAAGTGCCGCCGCATGGCCTCGTGGCCCGCCACGGAGTCGGTGCGGGTGGTGAACAGGGCGGACGGCGGGATGCCCGAGGCGTCGAGCGTGGCCAGCCCGACGCAAAGCAGCACGAGCAGCAGGGTCGACGCCATCCACGACAGGCGGGCGCGGCGGCCGACGAAGGCGGCCACGTGCCGCCAGAGCCGGTCGCGCTCGCTCTGGCCGGGCCGGGGTGTGGCGGGCCAGAAGACCCGGCGCCCGCCCAGGAGCATCAGCGCGGGCAGGAACGTCACCATCACCACCATCGTGATCACGATGCCGACGGCCGCGGCGGCGCCGATCGAGCGCAGCGCGTTCGTGTCGGCCACCAGGAGGCAGCCGACGCCGCCCGCGACCGTGAGGGCGGAGGCGACGACCGTGGGGATGCCGCCGGACAGGGCGGCCTTCAGCGCGGCCGCCTGGTCGGCCGTGGCGCGCAACTGTTCCCTGTATCGGGCGACGAGCAGCAGCGCGTAGTCGGTGGCCACGCCGAACACCAGCACGGTGAAGACCTCGGGCGTGGCGCCCCTGACGCTCACCAGTCCGGCCCGCGCGAGCGCGTACAGGGCCGCCGCCGCGCTGAGGTAGGCCACCACCACGGCGAGCATGGGGATCACCCACAGGATGGGGCTGCGGTAGACGGCCAGCAGCACCAGCAGCACCACCGCCAGGCTCAGGGCCAGGAGGGTCGTGTCGACGTGGCGGAAGGAGTCGACGTAGTCGGCGGCGGCTCCGCCCGCGCCGGTGACGTAGCTGTTCAGCCCGGACGGCCGGTCTGCCGCGGCGATCTGGCGCAGTTGGTCGACCATGGGGCTGATGAGCATGCCCGGTTTTCCCGACAGCAGCACCGCCACCTGGAGCGCGTGCCGGTCGGCGCTGCGGACCGGCTCGGACACCTCGCCGACCACCCCGGACACGCTCGCGAACTGCTCGACGTGGCGTTGGACGGCCGCGCGGTCGGCCTGGGTGAGCGGCCCCGCGCGTTCGTAGACCACCAGGGCGGGCACGACCCTGCCACCCTGCTTGGCCAGCAGGTCGAAGGCGCGCGCGGACTCGGCGTCGCGGGCCAGCATCGAGGTGCCGCTGGTCTTCCTGACCTCGTCGAGCCGGCCGCTGGTGAGCAAGGCCACGACGGCCATGGCCGCCCAGCAGAGCACCACGCCCGCCGCGACTCTCCGCATGACCGCCATACGCAAGAAAATCGACAATTCGGGCCCGCTTCCCTGGCGAAACGAATAGGGCGACTATACATACGCGGGCGGGCTCGCACGAAATTGCGGCTTTCGCTTACGGCGTTTATTTAATAAACGCGGATAAATTCGAGCAAATGGGGATGCAGCGGGTTTGTCATGCGGTTACCGAAGGGGCATGGATCGCCGCGGGGGCCTCATGGCATGCCGAAGCCATGGGCCCCTCGAACCGAGGACCGTCAGTGCGTGCGGACCTCTTGGTCGACGTCCGCGGCGGGTTCGCCGGAGACCTTGGGCGCGGCGGCGGCGCGGCGTCCCGGGATGGTCGTGACGATGAGCGCCGCCAGCACCGCGACACCGGCGCCGATCATGAATCCGGTACGGAAGCCGCCCTCCGACGGCAGCGTCGCCGACCCCAACTCGATCGTCATGTTGGCCAGAACCGCCCCGAGCACGGCACTGGCGCAGGACGTTCCGATCGAGCGCATCAAGCTGTTGAGCCCGTTGGCGGCGGCTGTCTCGGTGAGCGGCACGGCGCTCATGATGATGGAGGGCATGGCCGCGTACGCGAAGCCGATGCCGGCGCTGACCACGGCGGAGAAGAGCAGCACGCCCCAGGCGTAGCCCATCAGGGCCAGGGCCAGCAGGTAGCCGCAGGCGATGATGATCGTGCCGAGCAGCAGGGACGTCTTGGGGCCCCTGGCCGCCATCAGCCGTGCCGCCACCGGGGAGATCGCCATCATGACCAGCCCCGCGGGGGCCATCCACAGGCCGGCCTGGATCATCGACTGGCCGAGGCCGTACCCGGTCGCCGCGGGCAGTTGCAGGAGCTGGGGCGTGATCAGCGACATCGCGTACATGGCGAAGCCGATGACGACGGAGGCCAGGTTCGTCAGCAGGACCTGGCGGCGCACGCTGGTGCGCAGGTCGACCAGCGGCGCGGGCGTGCGCAGCTCCCACCAGCCCCACAGCAGCAGGATCACCGCCGAGGCGCCGAACATGCCCAGCGTGATGCCGCTCGTCCAGCCCCAGTCGCTGCCCTTGGAGATGGGCAGCAGGAACAGGATCAGCCCGGCCGCCAGACCGGCGGCCCCGACGAAGTCGAAGCGGCCCGGCGACTTGACCGGGGACTCCGGCACGATGAAGAGGATCAGGACGGTCATCACCAGGCCGAGCACGGCCGCGCCCCAGAACAGGGCGTGCCAGCTCACGTACTGGGCGACGAGCGCGGCGGCGGGCAGGCCGAGGGCGCCGCCGACGCCGAGCGAGGAGCTCATGAGGCCGATGGCCGAGCCGAGCCGCTGCGGCGGCAGCACATCGCGCATGATGGCGATCCCGAGCGGGATGACGCCCATGCCCAGACCCTGCAGCGCGCGGCCGATCACCATGGGGAGCAACGAGTTGGCGGGCGCGCAGACCAGGGAGCCGATGGTCAGCAGGACCGCGCTGGCGATCATGACGCGGCGCTTTCCGTACAGGTCGCCGAGGCGTCCGGAGACGGGCATGGCGACGGCGCCGGCCAGGAGGGTGGCGGTGATCGCCCAGAAGGCGTTGGCGGCGGTGGTGTTCAATAGCGTCGGCAGGGTGGCGATCAGCGGCACCATCAGGGTCTGCATAAGCGAGACCGTGATGCCCGCCGCCGCCAGCACACTGATGATGGCTCCGCTACGCGGCACGGCGTGCGTCGAACTCATGCGTTCTCCGAATCTCGCAAGCATGTGCATTATGCATATAATGTGTATTTTACACGTTGTCGGACGGCTGGATATTCTGCCCTCCGATAGGAGGCATCCATGCGCGAGGAGATCGCGGACATCGAGCGTCAACTCATGCTCATCGGCCGCTACAAAGAGCTGGCGACGACCGCCGCCGCCCCCGAGGAACGGCGGCTCGAACGCGCCAGCAGCTACATCCTGCTCAACCGGCTGGAGTCCGAGGGGCCGATGTCGATCGGGCAGCTCGCGCAGGCGTTCAACCTCGACGCCTCCACCGTCAACCGGCAGACCGCCGTCCTGCTGCGCGAGGGGCTGGCCGAGCGCATTCCCGACCCTGAGGGCGGTATGGCGAGAAAGCTCCGCATCACCGACGAGGGGGTGCGGCGCGTCGCGGGGGAACGCGGATACCGGCTGCACGGCCTGTCCATCGTCCTGAAGGACTGGACGCAGGAGGAACTGGTCTCCTTCGCCGAGGGCCTGGCCCACTTCAACGCCAGCATCGAGCGGTAACCCCACTCTCGACGAGACGCGGAGCCGGTCGCGGTGCGCCTCCGGCCAGGAGGGCGTCCGCGCGGGGACGCCCTCCCAGCCGATGGCCGGACCTCAGCCGCCGCTGAAGGCCAGGTCGTTGTCGCTGAAGATCGGGTGGGGCGGGTTGACGTCCGCCTCACCGCCCCCGCCGTCGCACCGGCGGTCCGGGTTGAACATCAGGTACGTCCCCGAGGAGCACGCCGTGGCGGGCTCGGCGTCGCCGCCGATGACGACGCCGCCCCCGAGGTTGGCCCCTCCCTGGACCAGGGCGCTGTTCTTCACCACGGCGTTGCCGCCGACGGTGGCGCCGCCGTTGACCCAGGCCAGGTCCTCGATGCGGGCGTTGCCGTTGACCGTGCTGTTGCCGTACACGGCGGCACGGGGGCCGACGTAGGCGGTGTCGGCCACGCGGGCGCGGTTGTCCACCCAGCCGCCGCCGTTGGGGTGCCAGTGTCCGTTGCCCGGCGCGGCCGGGCGTACGTGGCCGGGCTCGAAGCCCCACGGAGTGGCGCCCTGCAGGCGGAACTGGTAGGGGAAGCGGTAGTTGCGCGGGTAGCCGTCGAGGAAGGCGTACTTGTGCACGCTGCCAGGGGCGCCGGCGACCACGAGGTAGACGTCCCTCTCGCCCGGCTGGGTCTGGAAGGTCACCTCGCCGCTGGAGGAGTTGTAGACGGGGCTGTAGCGGGGGGTGCCGTTCCGTACGGCGACGAACCCGTAGGACCATCCCGACTGCGCCGCGGAGTTGACGTGCCCTCTGAAGCGCATGCGGATGAGCCCGCCGTCGCTGCTCGGCACGAGGCGGATCTTGTTGTAGCCGTAGTCGGAGGGCGCGAGGGCGTCGGAGATGCGGAAGTGGCCGGCCGAGGCGTTGACGGCCTCGACCGCGACGCCGTTGTAGGCGGTCACGAACGGATACAGGCTGTTGATGAACGGCATGATGTCGGCGCGGTTGGCGTAGTCCCAGGTGACGTTGCGCTGGGCGTACTCGCCGAGCCGCCTGTTGAGCTCCGCCTGGTCGATGCCCGCGACGCGGCGGTAGGTCTCCAGCGGGTGCTCGGTGTTCCTGGCCTCGTTCCAGATGCGGTTGAACATCGTCAGGCCGTCGCGCTCCTTGATGTACTGCAGGAGCATCCAGTTGCCGTAGTGGTGGCGGCTGCTGCCGTAGGCGAGGTTCTCGGTACGGATGAACCTGGTCAGGTCGCCCGCGGCCGTCTTCGGGTAGACCTGCATGGCCATGAACTCGGCGCTGGTCTCCCAGAACGTGCCGGCGCTGGCGTGCGTGAAGCCGTACCCGGACCTGCCGAGGAAGGTGTAGTTCTGGAACACGTGCGCCAGCTCGTGCGCCAGGCCCCATGAGCCGGGCAGCGCGGCGCCGGGGGCGATGTTGATGACGCCGACTCTGCCGTCGGTCGAGCCGCCGGTCGCCCAGGCGTCGAGCGGGACGTTCGACCACGTCCTGGTGACGATGACGATGATCTTGTGCTGGGCCAGCAGGCCGGTCTCCGGCGTGAACTTCATGGTGTTCACGTAGAAGGAGTAGAGGTTTTCGAGCTGGCCCAGCATGTTGTCGGGGTCGAAGTTGTAGGGAGACGGCGCGGTTTTGGGGTTAGTGCCCGATCTGTCGCCCCATAACAGGATGAAGTTCGTGGATTCCTTCGTCCGTTCTCTGACCCATGGCACCTCGCCGGTGCTCGCCCAGCGTGCCGGGATGTAGACGGTCTTGGCCGCCGCGGACGCCGCCGGCGACGTCGGGAGGAGGAACGTGCCGACGAGCAGGAGGAGGGCGATCGTCGTCGCCCGCAATCGTCTCATTCGAGAGCCTTCCCAGCGGTTACGTGCTGCATACGACGGAAACGTTAGCGTTAACATTTCCTGGCGATATGTCACATATTGGAGCGGAATAGAGTTTTGGCATCGCAACAGACGCTGTCAAGGCTTGGGTGGTCCGCCAGTGAAGAATCCGCTCGGCAAGCTGCGGAACGCCACTGAAAGTTACATATCCCACAGGACCGCAGCGCTCGAACGTCACGCGGTCAGTCCTGCGGACAGCAGGAAGATCGCGCTCCCATGGGCAAGGGTGGCGGCGAGGACTCCGCGCCGCAGCCGCAGGTAGGCGCAGATCAATCCTTCGACCAGGGTGAAGGCCAGCAGCGGCCAGCCGACGCCTGTGACGGTGGAGGCCAGGAAGACGTGGCAGGCGGCGAACAGCAACGCCGACAGCAGTGCCGCCCGTCCGGCGTCGCCGCCGCCGCGTTCGAGGTGGCCCTGCAGGAAGCCGCGGAAGAGCACCTCTTCCGCCAGGTTGCCCGCCAGGCAGAAGAACAGCAGCACCGGCAGCAGTCCGGCGGCGACCGCTCCCCCGCGTTCGGAGAGCGGGGTGAACAGGGACAGCAGCAGCACCGGCCCGGCCGCCAGCAGCCCGCCGCCGACGCCCAGTACGACCGCCGCCAGGTCGAGGCGGCCCCAGCGCACCAGCGCGCGCAGATCGCCGTCCAGCCGCAGCACAACCCAGGTGAGCGCCAACGTGCCCACGCCGAACACCAGCAGGATCCCCGTCTGGTCGGTGAAGCGCAGCCACGGTACGGGGCCCGCCGCGCCGAAGCGCCAGAACCCCAAGGGCGTCATCGCATCCCGGATCAGCACGAACCCGAAGATCAGCGCCATGATCCGCACCATCGGTTCGCGCGCCACCGCGAAGCAGGCACCGATCAGCAGCAGACCGGGCAGGACGCGGACGGCATAAGCCAGTAGGTCGGGTAGGACGCTCGCGGCATCGCCCAGGAGGTCAGGCAGGACGCGGACGGCGTGGGGCAGAAGGTCGGGCAGCACGAAGCCATCTCCGTTCGAGGGTTTGCGGGAAGTTCGGCGCGCTACGTCAATTTTGCGAGCTATTCTCAGTTTTCGGTACTCGCATTGGAGGCACGTGCTCACCCCTCGTAAACACCCTCGCCAGCAACGCTCGCGTGAGACGGTCGCGGCGATCCTGGAGGCGGCCGCTCAGCTTTTCCAGCGGCACGGCTACAGCGAGACCACCACCAACAAGGTCGCCGAGCGGGCCGGGGTGTCGATCGGCTCGCTGTACCAGTACTTCCCGAACAAGGACGCGCTGCTGGTCGCGCTGGCCGAGCACTACCTGGCGGAGGCCGACGCGCGGATATCCGAGGTCTTCGCACACGCCGCCGAGCAGCGCCCCGAACAGCTTCCCGTCCAGTGCGCCGACCTGCGGCTCCTGCTGGACGAACTCGTACGGTGTGTGGCCCATCTGCACACCGACCGCCCCGGCCTGCACCGGCTGCTGTTCGACCAGGCTCCCCGCACACCCGGGTTGGTCGACCGTTTCCGGCAGGCTGAGCGGCGCATCGCGGCGGCGCTGGCGGGCGAGCTCCGCCGGCTCGGCGCGGGCGGCCCCGACCCGCAGTTGAGCGCGCTCCTGGCGGTCCAGGGCATTGAGGCGCAGATCCACGGCGTCCTGCTTGACCCCGACAGCGGCACTGGCGACACCCTGCGGGCCATCGTGGACCTGTGGCACCGTGCCCTTGACCAGCCCCTCACCGCCGACAAAAGTCGCACATCACCTCTTATGGCCTAGACTCCAACAGATGTTCCTGGCCCCCGCCCGGCTGGCCTGGTTGGACGCCCTGCGGGGACCGGCAGCGCTGGCCGTCACCATGCACCACGCCGGTTGGACCTTCATCCCGGGCATCTGGGAGGAGATCGACCGCCGGATCGACTTCGGCACGTGGGGCGTGTTCGTGTTCTTCCTGGTCAGCGGCTACATCATCCCCGCCTCCCTGGAGCGGCGCGGCGACCTGCGCGCGTTCTGGACAGGCCGGGTCTTCCGGCTCCTGCCACTGCTGCTGGCCGCCTACTGCTTCGCGCTCGTGCTCGTCTACACGGGCGCGCTCCCCCTCGACGAGCAGTTCGGACGGCGTTCGCCCGCGGTGATCGCGCTCGGCAACCTGACGATGCTCCAGGAACTGCTCAACCTGCCCGCGCTCATCAGCGTGACCTGGACGCTCTCGTACGAGATGGCCTTCTACCTCATCAGCGTCGCGCTGTTCGCCACCCGGCAGGCGCGCCGCTCGGCCTGGATCGCCGTCGCGCTGGCGGTGACGGCCGTGCCGCTGGGCCTGCTGGTGCCGCAGACGATGATCAGCAGCCAGACCGACGTGCACGCCGCGCTGCTCGGCGTGGCGGTGGTCGCGGCCATCGCCACGACCGCGCTGGCGTCCGGCGGCACGCGCAGGCTCGCCGCGGTCGCGGGTGGCCTCCTCGGGCTGGGGCTGGTGGTCCTGAGCAGCAGGAGCGGCACCTGGCAGGGTCTGATCGCGCTGGCGACGATGTTCGCGGGGACGGCGGTGTACCGGGCCCAGCGCAAGGAGATCCCGTGGCAGGCGGCCGCGGCCGCGATCGCCACGGTGCTCGGGTGCGGGGTCTTCGCCAGGGACGATCTCGGGTGGGTGATGGCGATCGTGCTGGCGTTCGGCGTCTTCGGGGCGGCGTTCGCGCTGCGCGAGCGGCGTTTCCCGCGCTGGCTGCCGTGGCTCGGCGTGATCAGCTTCTCGCTCTACCTGCTGCACCCGCTGCTGCTGCACGTGATCCCGAACCTGGCGCTGTACTTCCTCGTCCTGATCCCGCTCAGCTACCTGACCTACCGCCTGATCGAGGCCCCGGCGCAGCGCTTCGGCAAGCGCCTGCTCGGGCAGGCCCGGCCCCGCGAGCAGGGGCCGGGCGCAGACGAGACCAGAACCCGCCCCTGACCTCAGCCCAGCGCGTGGTCGAGGTTGAAGGCGGCGCTGATGAGCGCCAGGTGGGTGAAGGCCTGCGGGAAGTTGCCGAGCTGCTCGCCGGTGTGCCCGATCTCCTCGGCGTACAGGCCCAGGTGGTTGGCGTAGGTGAGCATCTTCTCGAAGGCCAGGCGGGCCTCGTCGAGGCGGCCGGCGCGGGCCAGGGCCTCGACGTACCAGAAGGAGCAGATCGAGAACGTGCCCTCAGGGCCCTCCAGGCCGTCCGGGCTGGTCACGGGGTCGTAGCGGTAGACCAGCGAGTCGGAGACCAGTCCGCGGCCGAGCACCTCCAGGGTGGACAGCCACTTGGGGTCGGTCGGCGAGACGAACTTGGCCAGGGGCATCATCAGGATGGAGGCGTCCAGGACGTCCTCGTCGAAGTGCTGGACGAACGCCCGCAGCGTGTCCGACCAGCCGTGCCGCATGATGTCGCGGTAGATGGCGTCGCGGGCCGGCCGCCAGCGCGGGATGTCGGCGGGCAGGCCGCGCTGGGCGGCCATGCGCATGGCGCGTTCGATGGCCACCCAGCACATCAGGCGGGAGTAGACGAAGTTCTTGCGTCCGCCGCGGGTCTCCCAGATCCCCTCGTCGGGCTGGTCCCAGTTGTCGCAGACCCAGTCCACCAGCGCGGTCACCTCCTCCCAGCGCTCGCTGGAGATCGGGGTGCCCCATTTGTTGTACAGGTAGATGGAGTCGATGAGGGCCCCGTAGATGTCGAGCTGGAGCTGGTAGACGGCGGCGTTGCCCACCCGGACGGGGGCCGAGCCCCGGTAGCCCTCCAGGTGGGTCAGCTCCTCTTCCGGCAGTTCGCTGCGGCCGTCGATGCCGTACATGATCTGCAACGGGCCTGTGCCGCCGTCGCCGTCGAGCCTGACGTGCCTGGACAGGAAGCCCATGAACGCCTCGGCCTCCTCGGTGAAGCCGAGCCTGAGCAGCGCGTACACGCAGAAGGCGGCGTCGCGGACCCACACGTAGCGGTAGTCCCAGTTGCGTACGCCGCCGATCTGCTCGGGCAGGCTGGTGGTGGGGGCGGCGACGATCCCGCCGGTCGGGGCGTAGGTGAGCAGCTTCAGCGTGAGGGCGGAGCGGTGCACGACCTCGCGCCAGCGGCCCCGGTAGCGGGAGGCGGACAGCCAGCGGCGCCAGAACCGCACCGTGGCGGCGAACTCCTCCTCCGCCTCCTCCGTCGGGCAGCCCCGTGGCTCGATGCCCTCGCCGATGCGGTCGAGGGCGAACACCGCGTGCTCGCCCTCGTGCAGCTCGAACCGGCTCCAGGCGTCGGTGCCGTCCGTTTCCACGGGCACGCTGGCCGACAGGGCGAGGGTGAGCGACTCCGACTCGAACGTCGTCCGCGACCCCTCCTGATGGACCGTGTGCGGCTGCCTGGCGTAGTCGAAGCGGGGCGCCACCCTGGCGCGGAACGGCATCCTGCCGCGCACGCACGTGACCCGGCGGATCAGCCGGTGCCTGTCGACTTCCAGGGACTCATCGGCGATCGGCATGTAGTCCTGGATCTCGCCGACTCCGTCGTCGGCGAAGAAGCGGGTGATCAGGACGTTGGTGTCGGGGAAGTAGAACTGCTTGGTGGAGGCCGGCACGTCGGCGAACAGCTCGAACGATCCGCCCTTGTCGGCGTCCAGGATCGAGCCGAACACGCTGGGCGAGTCGAAGCTCGGGCAGCAGTACCAGTCGATCGTGCCGTTGGTGCCCACGAGCGCGACCGTGCGCAGGTCGCCGATCAGCCCGTGCTCCCCGATCGGCAGGTAGCGGGAGTCGTCGTGGGCCTTGTCTGCCTGCATGTTCCCAAAATAAGCAGCGTACGGGCCGGCCGGGCGCCGCTGTTCGTCAAAGCGCCGCAGATCTTCCCGGCCCGGGACGGCGCATCAGCCCCGCTTTACCGGAGCATGAGGCGGCACAGCAGACCTGCCTCCCAAGAATCCGGACATCCTGGCCGCGCGACCGAGGCGTTCGCCGGCCCCGCCGCGATAGTCGTGTCATGGCTGAAACCTCCTCCACCGTGGCCGGCTCCCCGGCGCGCCGGTCGTTGCTCGCGCCGGCGCGCCGCTGGCCCACCTGGCTGGCGCTGGGCGTCGTCGTCCTGTCCGTCCTGGACATGGGCGACGCCCGCGGCCAGGCGATGATCGTCTTCCTCGCCGCGCTGATCTACCTGGGAACCGCGGTGCTCGACAGGCCCGGCGCGGTCTGGGTCCTGTTCGGCGCGAGCGTGGTGGCGGTGACGCTGCTGAAGGTCCTCGGCCTGGATCTGTGGCCGGCGCTCGTCGGAGGCGCGGTCTCCATCGCCGTGCTCGGCGTGGTCGGCGGCCTGCTGCGCCGGCCGCGGCTGGCAGCCGCGCAGGTTCCCGCCATGCTGGTCTTCGGCGGGCTCTCCTTGCTCGCGCTCTCCCTGTCCCCGCAGGTCGGCGGCTACCTCGTCGCCGCCGCCCTGCTCGGGCACGCCTCCCTGGACGTGATCGTCTGGCGGGCGAACAAGGTCGTCGCCCGTTCGATGGCCGAGTTCTGCATGGTGCTCGACTTCACGCTCGGCGCGGCCATCATCGTGATCGTCTCCTGAGCCGGTGCGCGGGACGCCCGCCCTCGGCGAGGTCCGCGAACCACGCCGAAGGCGAGCGCCGCCGTCAGCGGACGGAAGAGCGCCTACGGTTTCCCAAGCGGGCGCGGCACGGCCGGCGCCTGCCAGGTTTTGAGATGCGTCGTCCCGTCGGTCGAGGGGCGGTCGATCTGGCCGGCCTCGTCCTGGCGGGTCTTGACCTCGGTCACGAGGACCGGCTCGATCTCCTCCAGATACCCGTTCTGCAGCAGCCAGCTCACCGGAACCTCTTCGCTCGTCTGCGGGGCTTCGGGAATGTACTTGCTGAGCACGTGATATTGCGTGCCGCCTCCCGGTTGCTGGAATGCGGGTGCCGCCGGACCCACGTCGACGCGGAAGGACTTGAGCACCCGGAACGCATGGTAATTGCACAGGTGCTCGGGATCCTGCGCGTTGGTGTTGAGATTCCGCGGCGGCAGCGCGCGCACGGTGAACCGGTCACCCAGCGGCGACAGGAACGCCCCCGTGTAGCCGCCGAAACGGTCAAGTTTCATGCCGATCTGCAGAAACGTCGTCTTGAGCTCCAGTCTGCCGTTGGGATAATCGCCGGAGCGGCCGAATCCGGAGTCGGGTGGAAAACGATAGTTGTTGGCGACGTAGTCCCAATAGCGCGACAGGAAATGTTGCGGGCTGAGGCCGCCCAGCGGCACGTAGCCCTGGAGGAGTTGCCCGAGATAGCCGGCCTGCGGCAGGAGCGTCGGCCCCAGGTCGGGGTCCCCGGTCACGTACGGCGGTCCGCACACCTGGCCGATGGCCCGCACGCTCTCCTTTTGGCCCTCCCCCTGTTCCGCATGCGCAGCCACGCTGCCCATGAGGCCGGCCGTCGCGCATATCGCGGCGGCCAGTACGGCGCTTCGTCGGTGATATCGCATGAATTTTCCTGGTGATCGTGCTGGAAAAGCGAATGAAGACAGATCACAAACGATTCGGCGACGCACCGGCCGGTGACGCGTTCATACGAGCACGGCCAGGCCCCCGGAAACGCCAGGAGAAGCCCGTACGCGCACGATCATCTATCGAAATGCAGTGATCGAGCTCTATATGCCCGACACCGCGCAACATTCCATCGCCTTCACCATAAGGGAAAGGCAAAGAATACAGTTGCAAAAGCGGCAAGCATAGCTATCTGCCGATCTTTTAATCATGCACGACTTTGCCCGCCTTGTCGTACATGCATGTCAAACTGATGATTTATCCGGGGATTTCATCAGCGGATCGGCCCCGAATGACCGATCACGTCTCCGAGTCCAGCGCCGGGCGGCGGGCCCGGCGCAGGAGTGTCAGTGCGGTGCCCACGGCCAGCAGGGCCGCGAGAGCGGCGTAGCCGAGCGCGAGCGTGGCCACGGTGGCGACGGCGGCCACCAGGAGCGGGCCGCCCGCGTCGCCGAGTTCGCGGCCCAGCTCGGCCGCGCCCATGGTCTGGCCCAGTCGCTCCGCGGGGGTGGCCGCGACCAGGGCGGCGAAGCCGAGCGGGGTGATCAGCCCCGTGCCCGCACCGATCAGGGCGGCGGCGGCGAGCACCCCGGCCGGCCCGGGAAGCGTCGCGATGCCCAGCCCGGCGACGGTGAGCAGGAGACCGACGGTGATGCCGGCGCGGGTGGTCAGTCGTCCCGCGTCCAGCGCACGTCCGGCGGCGGGCTGGACGAGGGCCGCGCAGGCCGCCAGCACCGACACCGCGGCCCCCGTGGCGACCGTGCCCAGACCGGCCGCCGCGCCGGAGACGGGCAGGAAGCCGACCCCGACCGACAGCGCCGCCGTCGCCGCCGCCAGCGCGGCGGCAGGTCCGAGGAAGGACGGCTCGACCAGGCGACGGGCCAGGTCGAGCACCGTCTGCCTGGTCTTGGGCAGCGGCGGTACGGCCGGGACGGCGAACGCGGCCCACACGGCGACCACCGCACCGAGCACGGCCAGGACCACGAACAGCAGCCGTAGCCCGCCCGCCCACACCAGGACGCCGCCGAGCAGCGGGCCGAGGGTGTAGCCGATGGACTTGAAAAAGCCGTACGACCCGAACGCCCGGCCGTGCGTGGCGGCCGGGCTGAGCCGGGCGACCAGCGCCGAGGCCGACGGGGAGAAGGCGGAGGCCGCAGCCCCCTGGCCGAGCCGCGCGGCCCACAACCAGCCGGGGCTGTCGGCGATGACGTAGAGGAGGGACGCGGCGGCGAAGGCGACCAGACCGCCCAGCAGCACCGGGCGCGCGCCGACCCGGTCGGCGAGCGTGCCGAAGATCGGCTTGAGCACGACCTCGGCCCCGTCGTAGAGGGCGAGCAGCCCGCCCAGCACCAGCAGGGAGGTGACCGCGTCGTCGGAGAACCCGCCGAGGTTCGCGGCGATGCCGTGGGCGCCGAACGCGGTGGTGAACCCGGCCGCGTACAACGGCCACATCTGCCCCCGCGACGCACCCGTCCCGTCCCGCGGGGTCATCGCACCCACTCCTGCTCGGAGACCATCCGCTCCCCCATCAGTCCTCCTGCTCCGGGGCCCGGCGCAGGGCGCGAAAGACGCGTTCAGGGCAATCCCCGCGCAAGGCCCTCCAATCGGCGAAGAGCGTACGCTATCCCGCCACCAACGGCCCCCGCCGTGCCCCGCGCGTCGCCGACAACCCTCCGGCCAGCCCGCTCACGGCGCAGACCAGGAGCAGCCCGGCGTACTGCGGCGCCGAGTACGCGAACCACGGCTCCCCCGTCAGCGCCTGGCCCATCGCGGTCAGCGAGGCGGTGGCGATCCCCGTGCCGAGCAGCGCGCCCACGCTCGTCACGATCAGCGACTCCCAGCAGACGGCCCGGACGAGCTGGCGCGGGCTCGTGCCCACCGAGCGCAGCAGCCGGATCTCCTCGGCCCGCTCGGCCATCGACATGGCCGTCGCGTTCACGACCGAGATCACGGTGTAGGCCACCGCAGAGCCCACCAGTACCGGGGCCACCCATGCCGCGGGCCCGGTCCGCGTCGCACCCGCCGCCGCGTCGGAGGTCGCGATCGCGAACAGGAACGTGCAGGCCAGCGCCACGGTCAGCATCACGGGGGAGGCGGCCGCCATCGCCCGGCGCGGCTGCGTGACCAGCGCGGACCGTGCCAGCGTGCCCGCCCCGGGATCCGCCCAGGCCGCCGGAGCCCCGAGGACCCAGCCCAGCCCGCGCAGCGCGACGGGCCCCAGCGCGGAGGCGCCGACGCAGAGCGTCATCGTCGCGCCCAGCCCGGCCGGCATCGCGTCCTTCACATTGAGCTGCGGCACCAGCCGCAGCAGCACGACGCCCCCGGCCAGCGCCAGCACGCCGACCACCGCCCGGGGCCAGGGCATGAGCCGGCGCTGCGCCGCGCTGTCGCGCAGCACCTCCAGCGGCCCCACGTCCACCGCCTTGCGCGCTGCCACCCGCGCGGCCAGCAGCGTCACCAGCAGTCCGACCCCCAGTGCCAGCACGAACGGCCCAGGAATCAAGGCCAGCGGCACGCCCGTCGGCGCCAGCCCGACCGCGCGCAGCAGCAGCGCCATCGCCTCGGCGTACGGGATCGCCAGCGCGCACCCGGCCGCGCTCGCCAGCACGGCCACCACCAGCGCCTCGGCCGTGATCAACCGGCGTACCTGCCGCGGCGTCATCCCGATCGACCGCAGCAGCCCCACGTTCCGGCGCTGCCGCAGCACGTGCAGGCCCAGCATGCCCGCCACCACGAACACCGACACGAACCCCGACACCAGCGCCGACAGAACCAGCAGCCCCATGACCCCGTTCAGCTCGTCGCGCTCGCCCGCCCCTGCCACCAGCAGGCCGCTGCCGCCGACCAGCGTCACCGCCAGGAGCACGGCCAGGAACGAGGCGGCGAAGCCGGCCCGGTTGGTCCTGACGTTGTTCCAGGCCAGAACCAGCGTCATCGGCGTCCGCCCAACCGTGCGCCGATCTGCTCCACGGAGGGCCTTTCCAGCATGTCCACGATCCGCCCGTCGGTGAGGAACAGCACCGCGTCCGCCCTGGCCGCCGCCTCTGGATCGTGCGTGACCATCACCACCGTCTGCCCGAACGCGTCGACCGCCTCCCGCAGCAGCGCCAGCACCTCGTGCCCGGTGCTCCGGTCCAGGGCCCCGGTCGGCTCGTCGGCGAACAGCACCTCGGGCCGGCCGAGCAACGCCCGCGCGATGGCCACCCGCTGCTGCTGCCCCCCGGACAACTGCGCGGGGCGGTGATTCTCCCGCCCGGCCAGCCCGACGCGCCGCAGCAACTCCCCCACTCGCGCGGGATCGGGACGGCGCCGGGCCAGCCTGCTGGGCAGGATGACGTTCTGCCAGGCGGTCAGCGACGGCACGAGGTTGAACGCCTGGAAGATCACGCCCACCTGGTCGCGGCGAAGCGTCGCCAGCGCCTTCTCCTGCAGCCGCGTGATGTCCTGCCCGGCGATGCGCACCGCGCCCGACTGTGGCCGGTCCAGCCCTGAGGCGCACTGTAACAACGTGCTCTTGCCCGACCCCGAGGGGCCCATCACGGCGGTGAAGCTGCCGCGCGCGAACCCGACGCTCACCTCGCGCAGCGCCGCCACCTCGGTGGCGCCTCTGCCATATGTCCTGGTCACTCCCTCCAGGAGGACCGCGTGATCGATCATGATCATGATTGTGCGGCGAGCGGCCCTCGCCCGCCATCCGGCATCGCCCCGATAGACCCCTGAGGGGCACGGCTCACGTGATCGTGGTTGTTCGACTGTGGCTCGTACGTCACTTTTCCCGACCGTAAATGCCGAATCTTGTGGCCCCGGAACAGAAGCGAATCGTGTTCGCTCTGACACATGCTGTGACGGGGCCGACGTCAGGCCCCCAGAAGCGGCAACGAACTCAAAGGAGAACCGCCATGAAGGCGACGACAAGCGGTACGCGGATCGCGACGGTCATGGGCGCCCTCGCGCTGGCCATGCTGGCCTCCGCCATGCCCGCCACGGCGTCCACGGCATCGCCCTCGGCCCACAGGGCCGGTGACATCTGCCTGTGGACCGGAAAGGATTTCTCCGGCTCGTCGTGGTGCTGGAACCCCGGCAACGGATACGTGGACGTGCCACCCGCCCTGCACGACAACGTGGGCTCGTTCATGGCCCACGCCGACGGCTGCTTCATCAACTGGATCAGCGTCCCCGACAGGAAGGAGACCCGCGTGGTCCGCAACGGCGACTACCGCAAGGTCTACAAGAACGACTTCGGCGGCAAGATCGACGCCGTGGCGCCCCGCTGCTGACCAGGGCGCTCACCGGCCGCCCGCTCCGAGGAGTGGGCGGCCTCGGCCCCAGTCCCTGATCGCCCACCAGCTCGTCGCGAGCGCGACCACGGCCGGCGCGACCAGCGGGGCCGCGGGCGGGTACAGCCGCAGGGCCAGGGCGGCGAACACGGCCCCGGCCGCCAGCGCCAGCACCACCGCCAGAGGCCAGCGGGCGCCGCTCCGTGCCGCAGGCGGGCCGATGATCTGCCCCGCCATGCTGGTCAGCGTGCCCGTCACGTAGGTCGTGGACACAGTGGCGTCGCACACCCAGCGGGTGATCGCGCTCTGCAGCCCCATGGCGGTCCCCGACAGGACGATCAGTGCGGGACGCGGGGTCTGCGCCGCCCATCCCACCGCCATCGCGACCAGTAGCGCCAGCTCGCCCGTCAGCCCGGCCAGGGGCCGCAGTGACCGGTCGCCGGCGCCTTTGAGCAGGAAGAAGCCCGCGGCCAGCCCTGTCATGAACGCGGCCAGCGCGAGCCCCGACCCGAGGGCGTGCTCGGTGTGGCCCGTGCCCAGCGCCAGGCCGAGCAGCACGATGTTGCCCGTCATGTTCGCGGTGAAGACCTCCCCGAGTGACAGGAAGCTGAGCGCGTCCACGGCCCCGGCGGCGAACGCCAGGCCGAGCAGGGGAACCGCGCCGAACCGCATCGGCGCCATCAGTCCGCCCGGATCGGGAGGCGTGTGACGAAGCGGGCGCCGGCGTCGGAGTCCTCGATCGTGAGCGTGCCGCCGTGGGATCGGGCGATCTCGCGGGCGATGGGCAGGCCGAGCCCGGTGCCGCCGGCGTCGCGGCTGCGGGAGGCGTCCAGGCGGGTGAAACGCTGGAAGACCGTCTCCCTGTGCTCGGGCGCGATGCCCGCGCCGTCGTCGCACACCTCCAGCACGGCCTCGTCGTCGTGTCGCCGCACGGTCACCGTGATCTGCGACTCGGCGTGCCGTTCGGCGTTGTCCAGCAGGTTCGTCAGCAGGCGGGCAAGTTGCAGCCGGTCGCCGGTGACCATCACGCCGGGCCGCGAGTGGGTGACCACGTCCTTCGCGCGCGGTCTGAAGGTCTCGGCGGCGACCAGCTCGCTCAGGTCCACCGGCTCCCGCCGGCGCGGGGCGCCGGCGTCCAGTTTGGTCAGCGTGAGCAGGTCGGCGACGATGCCCTGGAACCGGTCCAGGCCGGCCAGCAGTTCGGCGCCTGTCTCCTGCCAGTCGGCCTCTTCGGGGTGCAGCATGGCGTCCTCGACCTGGGCGCGCATGGCCGTGATCGGGCTGCGCAGGTCGTGGGAGGCGTCGCTGGCGAACCTGCGCTGCTGCTCCATCGCCGCCTCCTGCTGGCGCATCGCGGCCTCCAGCCGCTCCAGCGTCTGGTTGCCGGTCTCGGCCAGCGTCCTGATCTCGTCGTCGACGTTCTCGGGAACGGGCAGGCGCATGCCGCCGCCGTCCGCGCTGATCTCGGCCAGCCGCTTGGTGATGCTGTCGACGGGCGCGAGCGTCCTGGTCACGATGCGGGACACCCCCATCCAGGTCAGCGCGACCAGCAGGCCCGTCGTGCCGCCGAGGAAGAGGAGCACCTGGGGGCTGACGTACCAGGGCACCGCGTCGTCGAAGGCGTAGATGATCCAGTCGCCGTCCATCTGGTACACGCGCATGGCGACCGCGATCTCGCACTTGCCGGGGAACGGGGGCAGGCCGCAGAGCTCCACCATGCCGTGGGCATGGCCCTTGGGCGGGATCGCCGTGGTCAGGCGCGGCAGGCCGGCCAGGTTCGGCGTCGAGGAGACCACGCGACCGGACGGGTCGGCCACCTGGATGCCGTCGAGGTCGCTGTCGACCTTCGGGGGCAGTTCGCCTCGCTTGAGCAGGTGGAGGACGGGCAGGGCCTTGCTGAACATCCGGTGGGCCTGCAGGTCGGTGGCGCCGCGGCGGACGCCGTACAACACGAAGGCGCTGACGACGAACACGAGCAGCAGCATGGCGACACTGGCGAGCAGCGCCAGTCGCACCCGCAGCGACCGGCCCCATCCTCTGATCACACCACACCCCGATGATCAGGAGATCACACGGTGTGCGAGTGCCGCTAATCGCGGGAGATTCCCTAACAAATCCGGTTAAGAGGTCCGCAGCGGGCCCGGGTCGGAGGCGATCGCGGCGGCCACCTCGCGGCTCCTGCGGGCTGCCGCGCGATGCCAGGTCGCGCGTTCGATGTGCTCGTCCGGGTCCCCTCGGCCCTGCCAGACGTCGCGTTCGTGGCGTTCCGCCGCCCGGTCATGGGCGCGGGCGTTGAGCAGGAGAGCCTGGCGGCACCGCGCCCGCGCCTCCCGTACCCGCTCGGCCGCCTGCTCCCGGTCGTAAGCGGGCAGGGCCTCGGCCGCCCCGCCCTGCTGGACCTCGCGCAGGCGGGCCCGTATCACCGTCAGGGCCGCGGCGAACTGCCGGGCGCGCGCTCCCGCCGATCGCGCCCTGTCCGCATGCCCTCTCGCGCTGCGTGATCCCGCGCTGCCGCTCTGCTGCCCCATTCCTCGATTGTGCGCCGCAGGGAAGAAATGGGAAGTGCCCGCATCCGGCGGCGAGCGGCCATCACCCAAGCGTGCCGAGGCGATGGCACGCGCCCGCGTCCCACGCCATTTGCCGGTGCGCTCATTACGGGGTTTCCTGCTTGATCCAAACTCTTGCAGTAACCGCTGGTATACGTGATGCTTACAGACCTTGACCTAATAGGCCGATAGCTCCAAGAGCGCGTTACTTGTGCCGTGGCATTTGCGGCGACGTGGCGAAAGGAGCGGCGACCAGGAAAGGCAGTCCTACACCGTGACTCACGGCCCGTGGCGGGAAACGCTCGCGACGATGTCCCCGGAACCGCTGATGACCAGGGGCTACGACGCTCACCCAGCGATCGAGCACGAGCGCCTGCGCAGCAAGTACGGCTCCGTCGCCCCCGTCGACCTTCTGGGGGTTCCCGTCTGGTTCGTCCTCGGCTACGAGGAGGTGCTGCACGTCCTGCAGAACTCGGGCGGCATCTGGACCAAGAACCCGGCGCGGTGGCAGGCCTACGTGGAGGGCCGCATCCCGGCCGACTGGCCGCTGCTGCCCGTCTTCCAGGTCGACAGTTCGAACTTCGCGGAAGGCGCCGCGCAGCACCGGTTCCGCAGTGCGTGGACCAAGGCGCTCCAGCCGTTCCAGGACCACACCCATCCCCAGGCCAAGGTCCTGGAGCAGGCCATCAAGCGGTACGCCGACGACCTCATCGGCCTGCTCGCGGAGGGCGGCCCCACGGGTGCGGCGGACCTGTCGGCCCAGTACGCGCGTCCGCTCCCCCTGATGGTCGCCAACCGCATGCTCGGCTTCTCCACCGCGCGCGGCGACGAGGTGGTGATGGACATCTGGCGGTTGATCGACGCCGGGCCCGAGTCCGCCGCGGCCTTCGAGCGCCTGTACGCCGCCATGATGGAGCTCGCGGCCCAGAAGCGCGAGCAGCCCGGGGACGACCTGCCCTCCTACATGATCCAGGCCCAGCCCGACCTGACGCAGGACGAGCTGGCCCGCGAGCTGCTCATGCTGCCCGCCCTGCTGGACTTCTGCGCCGGCCTGGTCTGCAACGTGGTCGTCGAGGTCGTCTCCAACCCGGCCGTGCGGGAGAGCCTGTCGGTCGGAGCGATCGACGAGACGGTCAACCGGGTCGCGATGCTCAACCCGCCGATGGCCAATCTGACGTTCCGCTTCCCCGTGAAGGACGTGAAGATGGGCAACTACACGATCGCGGCCGGCGACGCGGTGATGTTGTCCGTCGCGGCCGCCCACGCCGATCCGCGCTTCGCCGGGGCGCTCGACCCGCACGCCATCCGCAGCACCCGGGCGCACCTGGCCTGGGGCGCGGGCCCACATGCCTGCCTGGGCCAGCGGCTGGCCACCCAGATGGCCACGGTCTCCGTGCATCGGCTCTTCAGCCGGTGCACGAAGGTGAAGCTGGCGCTGCCCTCCGACCAGCTGCCCTGGCGACCGTCCCCGCTCGTGCGGGCCCTGCGTTCCCTGCCCATCCAGTACGAGCTCGACGAGCGCCGCGTCCCGGGCGCGGCGAGCGCCGAGGCGCCTGCGGCGCAGCAGTCGGCGGAAGACGTCGCGGCCAAGCAGGCGCAGCAGCGTTCCCCGTTGTGGAAATTCCTGCGCAGCCTGCGGTTCGGCCGGTGAGGTGTTCAAGACACGCTGACTTTCGTAGGGGTGCCGGGTGACGATCGGCGGATGACCCACCCGATTCCCCCCTGACAGGCTCGCCGCTGCGGGACCGGCTGCCGGTTCCCTCCGGACGTCCGAAGGCGCTGAGCTGGTGAGCGTGCCGGGGCCCGGATGGTTTCCTCAAGGCCCGGTGAGGCGCAGTGCCGGTGGCACGATCCGTTCGTAGGCCGGCAGGTGCCTCACCAGGCCGGTGGCGCGGTGGAAGGCGATGGCCGTGTCGAAGGACTCCCTGGCGAAGCCGATGTCGCGCGGCATCTCGCTGCGCATCAGGCCGGGCAGCTCGCTCAGCGCCTTCGGATCGATGCCCTTGAGGTAGGCCGCCAGCATCCGCGTGATCTCGGCCTCGTCGGCCTCGTGGATGAAGCGCTGGGCGCGCGCGATGGCGTTCTGGAAGGCGGCGACCTCGCCGGGCTTCTTGTCGATGATGCGCTGCGTGGTGAAGACGACCCCGTGGGCGGTTCGCTCCAGCCCCTGCACGTCGCCGGCGGCGGGCGAGATGTAGCGGGTGCCGATCCCGGCCGCCGCCGCCTGCTGGGCGATGGGCTGGAAGAAGGCGAGCGCGTCCACCCGTCCCGCCTTGAGCGCGCCCAGCGCCGAGGCGGCGGTGCTGCCCAGGTTGACCAGCTCGCAGTCGGTGGCGGAGTCCAGGCCGACCTTGGCGAACAGGTACGTCACCAGCGCCTCGGTCCCGCTGCCCGGACCGGTGATGCCGATCTTCTTGCCGCGCAGGGCTTGGATGCGCCGCTCGAGCGGGTCGGCCGGGGTGGCGCCGGCGAAAGCGGAGCCGACCACCACGTCGACGTAGTACCGGTCCACCAGGTTGGCCACCAGGCGGCCCTTGTCGTCGATCCTGGCCAGGTTGAGCGCGTCGGTCAGCACCCCGGCGCCCAGGTCGATGCTGCCCGACTTGAGCGCGGCGGCGACCTTGGCGCCGGTGCCGAGCCGGGGCCGCTCGCCGAGCTTGACCCCCTCCTCGGTGAAATATCCCTTCTGTTCGGCGACGAAGAGCGGGAAGAACGCGATCGAGTTGCTGATCTGGCCGACGTTCAGCACGCCGGGCGGCGTCGTCGAGCTGCGTTGCGCGCAGCCGCTCGCGACCAGGGCGGCTCCGGCCAGGACGGCGATCATGTCCCGGCGCCTCACCGCTCCGCCCCCATCGGCTTCCACCGGCCGGCCCGGCGGTCGAGCAGCCCGACGACCAGGTTCAGCAGGGCCGCGATCACGCTCAGGACGGCCAGCGTGGCGAACACCCCGGCGGTGTCGAACTGCGCGGCCGCGTCGTTGATCAGGTAGCCGAGCCCTCGGTTGGAGGCCACCAGCTCGCCGATCACCGCGCCGATGAGCGCGTACGGAATGGCGACCTTGAGCCCCGTGAGCAGCCCGGTCATCGACGAGGGGACGACCACCTTGACCATGATCTCGCGCCGGCCGCCGCCCATCAGGCGGACGGCGTCGATCAGGCCGCGGTCCACCTCGCGCACGCCCGCGGCGGTATTCAGGAAGACCAGGAAGAACACCGTCGCGGCGGCCAGCAGCACCTTCATGTGCATGCCGATGCCGAACCAGACGATGAACAGCGGGGCCAGGGCCACCTTCGGGATCGCGTACAGGGCCATGATGAACGGGTCGAGCACCCGGTAGACGGCCTGCGCCGAGGCCAGCAGGAAGCCGGTCAGCGCACCGGCCGCGGCGCCGAGCACGAAGCCGTAGACGATCTCCTGCACGGTGATCCAGGTGTTCGACCAGAGCGTCCCGTCCTCGTGCCACTGGAGCAGGCGGGTCCAGATGTCGCTCGGCCTGCTGGTGAAGGTGATGTCGAACCACCGCTCAGCGGTCAGCTCCCACACGGCCAGCAGCGTCACCACGAGCAGCACCCGCAGGGACCACACCGTGACCGTGCCTCCGTGCCGGCTCCACCAGGTCCGATCGAGGCGCACCGTGTGGATGGCGGTCATTGCGCCCCCTCCCGCAGGGCCGTGGTCAGCTCTCTGTGCAGGGCGAAGAAGCCCGGGTCCACCCGCAGCTCGTCGGCGTCCCTGGGTCTGGGCAGGTCGATCGGCCGGTCGAGGACGATGCGCCCGATCGGGCCGAGCACGACGACCCGGTCGCCGAGCAGCAGCGCCTCCTCGATGTCGTGGGTCACGAACACGACCGTCTGGCCGCTGTCCGCCCACAACCGCAGCAGTTCCGCCTGCAGGTCGCCGCGGAGCTGGGCGTCGAGCGCGCCGAACGGCTCGTCCATCAGCAGCGTCTCCGGGCCGCCCGCCAGCATTCTGGCCAGGCTGACCCGCCGTCGCATGCCGCCGGACAGCTCGCGCGGGTAGTGCCGTTCGAACCCTTCCAGGCCGACCCGCCTGATCAGCTCCGCCGCGCGTTCCCTGCGCCGTCCGGCGGGCACGCCGCCGATCTCCAGGGGGAGCTCGACGTTCCTGCGGACGTCCCGCCACGGCATCAGCGTGTCGGACTGGGTGAGGTAGCCCATCTCCGTGCGCGGCCCCGAGACCGGCTCGCCTCGGTAGAGCACCTGCCCCGAGGTCGGCGTGGTGAGCCCGGCGAGCAGGTTCAGCATCGTCGACTTGCCGCACCCGCTGCGGCCGAGCACGGTGACGAAGCTGCCCTGCGCGATCTCCAGGTCGAAGTCGCGCAGCGCGAGGATGCCGACCCCGTCCTTGACGAACTGCTTGGTCAGCCCGCCCACCCTGATCACCGTGCCTCTCACGACGCGTCCTGGGCCCGCATGCCGTACGCGTCGTAGCTGAGCTCGCCCGCCCGCCACCGCTCGCGCAGCCCCGCCTCCTTGGCCAGCCGCTCGCGGACGGCGGCCACGGTCGCCTCCAGATCGGAGGCGGGCACCACGGCCGCGCCGTCGTCGTCGAGGACGACCAGGTCGCCGGGGCCGATGGTGGCGCCGCCGACCGTGACGGGCACGTTCACCGCGCCGCGGACGTTCTTGCCGGCCCCCTTGACCCGACGCCACCGGGTCCACACGGGCAGGCCCAGCTCGCGCAGGTCGGCGACGTCCCGGACGGCCGCGTCGACCAGCACAGCCGCGGCCCCGCGTGCCAGCGCCTGGGTGGCGAGCAGGTCGCCGAGCAGGGCGACGGGCCTCGGTTCCGGCATGGTCAGCACGAGGACCTCGCCGGGCCGCACGTGCGCCATCACCTCGTGGACCGTGCGGTTGTCGTCCTGACCGCACAGCGCGGTCCTGGCCGGTCCGGCGATCGCGCGGCCCGGCAGCAGGGGCTCGAAGCTCTCGTCGATCAGGCCGCGACGCCCCCTGGCCTCGTACACCGTGGCCACCCCCGCCTCGGCCAGCTCATTCACGCTCACAACGCCTCCACCACGTTCGGGAGCAGGCGCTGGAACGCCTCCGCCTGCCGGATCCCCGCCTGGCCCGTGACCTTGCGGGCGTGGTTGCCGCGCTGGTCGGCACGCTGGCGGTAGTACTCCTGCAGGTAGCGCTGAGCGGCCATCGCGGCCATGGCCTCGATCTTGCGGTCGAAGACGGGGGTGATGTCCACGTAGACCGTCGGGGTGAAGCGGCACAGCTCGGGCTGGTGCGGTTCGAACACCAGGAACTCCGACGGCGGCGCCGTACGGAAACCGCTGGCCACCCCGGCCCCGGAGGTGAGGAGCCGGGCCTGGGCCACCGCCGCGTGCGCGGCCGGGTGGTCGGGGTTGAACGGGTCGTGTTCCGGGTGGGTGAGCACGACGTGCGGGGCGAAGTCGCGCATCAGTTCGGCCAGCCGTTCGACGGCCTCCTGGCCGACCCTGAGCGGGTAGTCGCCCAGGTCGAACGCCTCGAACCGGGCGCCGACCGCGGCGGCGGCCTTCGTGGCCTCCTCATGGCGGACGCGCTTGACGTTCTCCTCGGTCTGACCCGGCTGCTTCCACAGCTCGCCGGACTCGCCGCGTTCGCCGTACGACAGCGCGACCACCAGGGCCTCGCCACCGCGCGAGGTGTGCCGGGCGACGGCGCCCGCCGCCCGCCAGACGAAGTCCGCGCTGTGCGCGCCGACCACCAGCATCCTGCGTTCGCTCATCGCGCACCTGCCATCCGCCGGGAGTTGTCGACAGCCATGGTCCAGATGTCCTTTTCCGTGAAGCCCTCCGCGAGCAGCCGGTCGGCGAGCAGGGCCAGACCGTCCTCCACGGGCGGGTTGAACGGCTGGCCGAGGTCGCTGGAGAGCACGGAGTGCTCGGGGCCCACGGCGGCGATGTGCGCAAGCCAGGTCTCCCAGGTGACCTTGCCGCTGTGAGGGGTGGTGAAGCAGCGTTCGAGCAGGGCGCCCTTGGCGGCGAGCGCCCGCTGCCTGTCGATCGCGACGCGCTGTGAGGTGAATTCGGGGTGGGTGACCACGATGCGGCGTACGCCCTGCGCCACGGCCGCCGTCACCACCGCGTCGATCTCGTCCGCGCTGAGGTGGCCGGTGGCCAGCGTCATGTCGTGCTTGGCGATCAGGCGCAGCACCTGCCTGGTCCGTTCGAGCACGGCGCCGTCGGGGCCCACGACGTCCACGGGGTCGGCCGCCATCCCGGCCTCCCGCAGCTCGTCCTGCAGTCTGGCCCACATGGGCGGCGTGGCCCCTTCCGGGTCGCCGACCGTGCAGGCGCGCTGGTTGGCGCTGTCGACGGTGGGCAGCCACACGACCTGCGCGCCACTCCTGGCGGCGATCTCGACGGCGATGGGGTTCATGCCGCCCACCGCCGCGTTGAGGGTGAGCGCGCCGACGGCGCCGAATCCGGGCACCGCGGCCCGCACCACCGCCGCCCGCTCCGCCGTGGGGACGTAGTGCGACTTCAGCACGAACCCTGCCAGGCCCACCTCGGCGAAGCGCGCCGCCAGCGTCAGGTCGTCGATCCGGCGGCGCATCACGTCGGGCGCCACGTGGATGTGGATGTCGTAGGCGCCCGCGACGAGCTCACGGGCGCGCGCGGAGGGCTCGGCCATGCCGTCTCCTCATATTGTCGGCAACTTGATGAAACAAATTGTTAACAATAGCCCCACATCGGTCAAGACCTGGAGACGACTGGTCAGATTGTCAACAATCTGGGTGCCAGGTTCATGCGGATGTCGTCGGCCGCCCACAACACGAACCGTTCGACGGGGACCACGTCGTGCCCCGGGACCGGCTCGAAGCGGAACCTCCGCAGCAGGACCGCCAGCACCAGCTCGGCCTCCACCATGGCCAGGCTCGCGCCCTCGCAGCTACGCGGCCCGAGGCCGAACGGGATGTAGGCGTAGCGGGGCCGCTTGGCGACCTCGTCGGGGGCGAAGCGGCCCGGGATGAACGCCTCGGGGTCCGGCCAGTAGCGGGGGTTCATGTGCACGGCCCAGAACGGGTAGAAGATGGTCGTTCCCGCGGGGATGTCGTAGCCGGCCAGGACGAGGTCCTCCGTGCTCTCGCGGGCCCCGTAAGGACCCGGCGGATACAGCCGCATCGACTCCTTCAGCGCCATCTGCAAGCAGGTCAGCCGTCTGAGGTCGGCGTAGGCGGGCGCGGCCCGTCCGTCCAGGACCCGGTCGAGCTCCGCCGCGACCCGCTCGGCCTCCTCGGGGTGACGGGACAGCAGATAGAGGGTCCAGGAGACGGCCACGCCCGTCGTGTGGTGGGCGGCCAGCATGATCATCAGTACGGTGTCCCGCACCCGCGCGGAGCTCATCCCCGCCTCGGCCAGGGCGGCGACCAGATGATCGCCGCCCGGCTCCGCCGAGGCGAGCACGCCGTCGACCACCTCGCGCAGGTAGGCCAGCGCCCGCTCGGCGCGACCGTCCCCCGCGCCCGGCTCGTACATGCGGCCGAGGTACTCGGTGAGCACGACCTCGAACGCCGTCACCGCCTCGTCCGGGTCGTCCACGCCGCCGCCGAGGGCGTACTGGCAGATCATCCGCAACGACAGGGCGCTGAGGTCCTTCTGCAACTCGACCTCGCCGCCCTGGCCCACCCACCGGTCGGCCAGCTCGCCCGCCAGCGCCGCGAACCCGTCGAAGTGGGCCTCATGCGAGCGGCGGCCGGCCAGCACGGACAGCAGCGCCCGGCGCAGCGGCGCGTGCTCCTGCGCGGGGAGGGTCTGCAGGTTGCCCGCCTCGCACAGCGGGGCGAGGAACTCGAACAGTTTCTCCGGCCGCTTGTTGATCCCGGCGGTGGCTTCCAGCAGCACCGGATCGGCCACCGAGACCGCCGTGTCCGCGCCGGGCAGCTGGAAACGCACGATCGGCCCGTACTCTTCGTGCAGCCGTAGCTGGTAGGCGTGCAGTCCGCCGGCGGCCGCGATGGCGCGCAGGCCGCCGTCGTCTCGTAGGGGTGGTCCTGGAATCACCGGCACGATCGCCTCCATGAGAAATAGATCTCCTCCACGTATCTCTCCGGAGCGCCGGGTTGGCAAGGACCCGGTGATCGATCACATGGCGGGCAGCGTCCCCGCGACCACGAACATGGGCACGGCCAGGAACATCCGGCCCGACCGGGCGCGGCCGGTCTGCTCGGCCGTCCAGGCCGCCTCCTGCCCGGCGGTGATGGCGCCGGCCACGCGGGCGGCCTCGGCCAGGCCGGTGAGCATGGGCAGCATCGTCGTGTCGGTGAAGACGCCCAGGTCCGCCTTCACCTCGACGTCGATGAACCCGGCGTCCAGCAGCAGGTTGCGGTAGCGGCGGGCGGCCCGCGGGTTGGTCGTCAGGTCGGCGCGGGCGTGCACGATGGTCCGGGTGAGCGCGGGGTCGTCGGAGTCGATGAGGAAGCCGTCCCAGTCCTGGCCGGTCAGCACGGCGCGTCCACCGGGAGCGAGCACGCGCCGGGCCTCGGCCAGCGCCTCGGCGGCGTCGGCGATCTCGTGGAAGACCTTGTCCGCCCGGTAGCCGGCGACCTCGCCGTCGCCGAGCGGCAGGGCGCAGGCGTGCCCGGCCCTGAAGTCGGCCTCCGGCCAGCGGTGGCGGGCCAGCGTGAGCATCTCGTCGGCGGGGTCCACGCCGATCGCGCGGGCGCCGCGATCGGCCAGTTCGGCCGCCGCCCGGCCGGCGCCGCAGCCGACGTCCACGACGGCGGCCCCAAGGGGCAGGCGCAGCAGTTCGTAAGAGCGCGCACGCAGCGCGACGGCATCCGGCAGAGCGTCCACGACGTCCAGCAGCCGGATGAGGGATTCCATGGGAGTAGACATGGGGGACAGCATGCGACTTAATGTCGACATGAAGTCAAGCGCGATCATGAGCATCGGCGACATCGCGGCCCGGTTCGGCCTGGCCACCCATGTCCTGCGGCACTGGGAGTCGATGGGCCTGCTCGCCCCGGCCAGGATCGGCGGGGAACGCCGCCGCTACGGGCCCGACGATCTCTACCGCGTGGCGGTGATCCTGCGGGCCAAGGAGGCCGGGTTCAGCCTGGACGAGATCCGCGAGATGCTGGCCACCTCCGACGCCGCGGCCCGGCGGGAGGTCCTGGTGCGGCGGCGGGAGGAGCTCGCGCGGCGCATCGCCGAGCTCCGGACGTCCCTGGATCTCATCGACTGCGCGCTGACCTGCGACCATGACGACTTCGCCAGTTGCCGGCACTTCCAGTCGATGGTGGCCGAGCGGATCTCGCTGACGCGGGCGTGACGCCGGGCCCGCCATGGCGGCGGGCCCGGCTATGGGCGGGTCAGGGCGTCACGACGGCGCACCCGGCGGCGTCCATGGCCGCCCGGATCAGGGCGTCGTCGACGGGGCCGTCGGTGAGGATGCTCACGCGGGCCTCCTCCGTGTTGACGTCCACGCCCACGACGCCCGGCACCTGGATGAGCTCCGACTTCACGGACGCGAGACAGTGCTCGCACGCCTCCGGTGTCAGGCCGGTGACGTCGTAGGTGACAAGGCTGTACGCAACGGTGATCAATGTGGTTCCTCCTAGATTTTCGCCTCTTCCGGGATCGTCCCGCGTAATGGGCCTTCATGGACGGCCAGAAAGCTTCCGAATGAGGACATGGCGGAAACCAGAACCCTTTGCCGACAAATGCCTAAATATGGCAGTCTTCAGGGTCGGCCCAATGTGAAGGGAGTCCGGTGGAATCGGGGGATGACCGCATGGCGCGCTCTGTTTACGCCCGCATGCGCGAGCACGGCGAGTCGCTCACCGAGGCCGCCGAGAAACTGCGTCTGACCGCCGCGGACCTCGACCGTGCCCGCGACCAGCTCGGCCGGCTTCACCTGCTGAACCAGGACACCCAGACCGCCGCCGACCTGACCATCGCGCTCAACCGCAACCTGGAGAGCGGCCACCGGATGCTCGACAGCCTCGTCGAGCAGCACGTCAGGACCGCGACACTGGCCAAGCACTACCTCGGGCTGCCGTCCCGTGCGGACAACCACGCGCACGTCGAGTCCTTCGTCTCGCCGGAGCGGCGCGAGCAGCTCACCGAGCGCATCGACGAGTTGGCGGAGCTGGCCGAGCACGAGGTGGTCAGCATGCATCCGATCGCCTACTGGACGCGCGAGTCCCTCGAGGAGGGCCTGGCCCGCAGCCGGGCGACCCTGCGCAGGGGCGTGCGCGTACGCGCCCTGCACGCGCAGATCGCCATGTCGAACCCCCTGATCCGCGAGTACATGGCGCGCTGGCAGGAAGTCGGCATGGAGGTACGGGTCACCCCTGTGATCCCCACCCGCATGCTCATCTACGACCGCAGGAACGCGATCGTCCAGGCCGATCCCGGGGGCTCACAGGCGGGCGCCCTGCTGGTCCGCGGCGGCGGGCTGGCGAAGTCCCTCGCGGCGATCTACGACTACTGCTGGACGACCGCCTCCGAGCCCGAGGACGTGCCCGGCTCCCCCGACGGCTCCGCCCTCACCGGCCAGCAGCGCGCGGTGCTCGGCATGATGGCCGCCGGGGCCAAGGACTCCGCCATCGCGCGCAGCCTGGGGGTGTCGACGCGCACGGTGACGCGGCTGGTCAGCGAACTGACGACGCTGCTGGGGGCCGGAAGCCGGTTCCAGGCGGGCGTACGGGCGGCCCGGCTCGGCTGGCTCGACGGCGACTGACGGCTGCCGCACCACGGCGCCGCGTGGGCGACCGGCTTGCGTTGGTCGTGGGCGGCAGCAGCGCCGCGTGGGCGACCGGCTTGCGTGCGTCGTGGTCGGCCGGCCCGGCTAACGACTCGTGAGCACCTCGACGAGCTGTTTGGCGAACTGCTCCGGCTCGTCGGTGAACCCGCTGTGCGCGCCGGGGAACTCGACCAGCTCGATCCCGAGCCGTTGCGCCAGCACGGCGGCGGGCCGGTACGGCAGGTGCCCCCTGCTCTCGCGCCCGGCCGCGAGGACCAGCTTGTCGGCCACCCGGCCGAGCGCGGCCAGGTCGGGCACGTGGGAGGTGAACTGCCGTAGCTCGTGCTCCATCATGATCGGCGCGTTGGCCATGAGCCTGGCCGTCATCTCCTCGGCCCTGGGGGTGGCCGGGCTCGGCATGCCCTTCATCGTGCCGCCGATGCCCGCCACGAACCGGGCGGAGGCCGCCGCCAGCCCCTCCTCGCGGAAGAGCCGGTGGACGTCCTGGACGAAGGCGAGCTGCTCGGCGGCGTCCGGCAGCACGGCGAAGGACGGCGGCTCGTGGGCGACCAGGCGGCGCACCCGGGAGGGATGCCGGGCGAGCAGGTCGAGGCCGACGATCGCGCCGCTGCTGCCGCCGAAGACGTAGGCGGGCCGGTCCGGGCTCACCGCGTCGAGCAGCAGGCGGGCGTCCTCGCTCTGCACCTCGACCCGCTGGTCCACGGAGTGCGGGCTGTCGAGGCGGCTGCGCGAGTAGCCGCGCGGGTCCAGGGTGAGGAGGGTGAAGTGCGCGCCGAGCGAGCCGGCCACCACGTCGAAGACGGCCGCGTCGCCGCCGCCTCCCGGCAGCATGAGCAGGACGGGGCCGGCGCCGCCGACCTCGTAATAGAGGTCGGCTCCCGGCACGGACAGCGTGGTCATGGTCGTTCCTTCCACTCGATTGCCTAGGAATATTAGCTTATTTCCTAATACTCCTAGGAACAAGCGAGGCGGAGCAGCAGATCCTTGACCTCCACGGCCTCGTACCGGTCCCGGGCGGCGGAGGCGTCGGAGCAGAGCAGGACGGGGGCGTCGGCGGGGTCGGCGGGCAGGAGCCCGTGGGAGCCGCGCACGGTGCGGGCGCCGGCGTCGAGGCCGACGACGTTCATGAGGTAGCGGAAGCCGAGCTTCTTGCGCAGCAGCGCCACCGCGGCGCGGCGCTTGGCGGCAGCGGGGGCGGCCGGGTCGAAGAAGAGCTCGGCGGGGTCGTAGCCCGGCTTGCGGTGGATCTCCACCAGGCGGGCGAAGTCGGGGGCGCGGTCGTCGTCGAGCCAGTAGTAGTAGGTGAACCAGGCGTCCGGCTCGGCGAGCAGCACCAGCTCACCCGAGCGCGGATGGTCGAGGGCGTGCGCCGCCTTGCCGTCCTGGTCGAGCACGCTCGCCACGCCCGGCACGGACGCGCACAGTTTCGCCACGGCCGGCACGTCGGCCGGGTCGCGGACGTACACGTGGGCGACCTGGTGGTCGGCGACCGCGAACGCGCGCGACGTCCACGGGTCCAGGTACTCCATGCCGTCCTGCGTGTGGACGCGCAGGAGGCCCTCGGCGCGCAGCGCCCTGTTGACGTCCACGGGACGGGAGACGTCGGTGATGCCGTACTCCGACAGGACCACCACGGTCCTGTCCCCCGCCGCGTCCAGCAGCGGGGTCAGGACGGCGTCGAGCTCGGCGGCGGCCGCGGCGCAGCGGGGGTCGGAGGGGCCGTAGCGTTGCAGGTCGTAGTCCAGGTGCGGCAGGTAGGCCAGGGTCAGGTCGGGGTCGTGGGCGGCCATGATGTGCTCGGTGGCGCGGCAGATCCAGGTCGAGGAGGCGATGCCGGCGCCCGGCCCCCAGTAGCTGAACAGCGGGAACGTGCCCAGCTTCGCGGTCAGCTCGTCGTGCAGCCCTGGCGGGTCGGTGTAGCAGTCGGGGTCCTTGCGGCCGTCGGCGCGGTAGATCGGCCTCGGGGTGACGGTCCAGTCGACGTCGGCGCCCATGGCATACCACCAGCAGACGTTGGCGACGGTGTAGCCGGGACGCTCACGGCGGGCGGCGTGCCAGAGCTTCTCGCCGCCGACGAGCGCGTTGTGCTGACGCCACAGCAGGACCTCGCCGAGGTCGCGGAAGTACCAGCCGTTGCCGACGACGCCGTGCCCGGACGGCGGCAGGCCGGTGAGGAACGTGGACTGCGCCGGGCAGGTGACGGCGGGCAGGACCGTGCCGAGCTCTGCCTGGAAGCCGACGGCGCGCAGGCGCGGCATGTGCTCCAGCAGTCTCGGGGTCAGCCCCACCACGTCCAGGACCAGTAACGATGTCATGCCTTCACTCCCAGGTCGCGCAGCTCGGCGCGGGCGAAGTCCAGCTCAGAGGCGATGCCCGCGGCGAGCTGTTCGGGGGTGCGCGGGCGCAGCTCGGGCGGGAGCACGCCCCAGGTGTAGGTCTCCACGTCGAAGTGGTCGCACAGCGGGTACGGGCCGCCGGCCAGCTCCTTGAGCGCCTCCCGCAGCACCGGGGCGGTGGTGGCCAGCGGCGGGGCCGGGGTGGCGTGCAGCGGCACGTGGTAGTGCACCCGCCACGGGCCTGGCAGCTCCTCGCGCAGCGCCTCGTCGAGGTCGTCGGCGGCGCCTCCCCCGGGATTGCGGGTCTGGTGGAGGAAACGGGGCTCGGCGTAGGCGTCCAGCGCCCTCGGATCGTCGCTCTGCAGGGCCGCCGAGAGCTGGACCTTGACGATGGGCAGGCCAGCCGCGCGCAGGGCGGCCACGGAGTCGGCGGGGCGTTCCCAGGCGCAGGCGAGGTGGGCCAGGTCGAGGCAGACGCCGAGCCGGTCGGTGTCGGCGCCGCCCAGATGGGCGACGGCCTGGGCGGTCGATTCCACCACGCAGCCCGGCTCGGGCTCGAAGCCGACCCGTATCGTCCGCCCGCCGGCCGCCTCGACGGCGGCCAGGCCGTCGGCGAGCTGGTCGAGGCGGCGGGCGGCCCGCTCGGCCATGGCGGCGTCCCAGGGCTCGCGCCAGGCGAGCGGCAGCGTGGAGACCGAGCCCCTTGCCGCGTCGTCGGGCAGCAGGTCGGCCAGCACGCGGGCCAGGTCCAGCGTGTAGGCCAGGCGCCTCGGCGTCGTCCAGTCCGGGTGGTAGACCGCGTGCTTGACGACCGGGTCCTGGAACGAACGGTAGGGGAAGCCGTTCAGCGTCACGACCTCCAGACCCCGGACGTCCAGCTCGCGGCGGAACCTGGCGCGCAGCGCCGGGTCGGCGGCCAGGGCGGCGGCCACGGGCGCGGCCAGCCAGAGGCCCAGGCCCAGCACGTCGGCGCCGAGCAGGTTCCTGATCGGGACGGCGTAGGCGTCGAACTGGGCGACGATGCCGTCGAGGTCCTCGGCGGGGTGCACGTTCGTGCAGTAGCTCAGGTGCAACGGCGTGCCCGACGGGTGGCGTAACCGCATCACTCGCCGCCGCGCTTGATGGAGCTGCCGGCGAACGTCGGCTCGCCCGCCGGGGCGGCGGTCAGGTCGAGGCGTCCCGACTGACCGTAGAACTCCACCGGGTTGTGCCACATCACCCGCTCGACGTCGTCCTCCTCGAACCCGGCCGCCAGCATCGCCCTGGCGGTCTCCAGGGTGAGCAGCGGGTCGGAGACGCCCCAGTCGGCGGCGGAGTTGATCAGCACCCGCTCCAGGCCGTGCCGGCGCAGGATCTCCACCATGCGCGGCGGCGACATCTTGGTCTCGGGGTAGATGGAGAAGCCCATCCAGCAGCCGGAGTCGTGGACGGGGCCGACGGTGACCTCGTTGAGGTGGTCGACGACGACCCTTCCCGGCTCGATGCCCGAGGCGGCCACGAGGTCAAGGGTGCGCCGGGTGCCGCGGGCCTTGTCGCGGTGCGGGGTGTGGACGAGGGCCGGCAGGTCGTGCTCGACGGCCAGGGCGAGCTGGCGTTCGAAGGCGTCGTCCTCCTCCGGGGTCATCGAGTCGTAGCCGATCTCGCCGACCGCGACCACGCGGTCCTTGTCCAGGTAGCGGGGCAGCACGTCCAGGACGGGCCGGCAGCGCGGGTCGTTGGCCTCCTTAGGGTTGAGCGCGACGGTGGCGTGGTGGACGATGCCGAACTGCGCGGCCCGGTACGGCTCCCAGCCGATCAGCGAGTCGAAGTAGTCGGTGAACGAACCGGGGTTCGTGCGCGGCTGCCCGAGCCAGAACGACGGCTCCACCACCGCCACGACTCCGGCGGCGGCCATCCGTGCGTAGTCGTCGGTGGTGCGTGAGGTCATGTGAATGTGCGGGTCGAAGATGCGCATCAGGTCTCCTCACTGGTGAGACGGTGGAGCAGGGCCGAGGCGTCCTCGGGCATGGGGCGGCCGGCCGCGGCGCGTTCCTCGGCGAACGCGGCCAGCATGCTCGCCAGCTCCGTGTCGGCCCGCTCCTCCAGCAGGTCCACCCGATCCAGCGGCACGCCCATGAACACGCACTTGAGCACCGCCTGCCGCCAGGCGGCCTGGTCGAGGTGGCGGGCGTACGGGCCGAGGGCGGCGGCCAGCAGGCGGGCGTCGTTGGTGCGGATGGCGTCGTGCAGGAGTGGCAGGGCCCGCGCGCCGATGGGCAGCAGGGGCAGGGCCTTGAGCACGGCCCGCTTCTCGTCGGCGTCACCGTACTGGTAGAGGTCGCCGGTTTCCTCGGTGAGGCGATCTGGTGGGAGCGCGGCCAGCAGCAGGGCGCGGGCCGCCTCGTCCGCCGTCCAGTCGGGGACGTCCGGCAGCGGCGCCCTGCCGGTTCGCCGTCCGGCCGCGGCGAACGATCGTGCGATCGTGGTGGGCTGGTCGAGTGCGGCGTCCAGCCAGGCTGAGGATGGGGTGCCGCGCAGCGCGGCACGCAACTGCTCGGGGCGGATCACGTGGTTGCTCCTTGCGCATGATGTGGGGGGACATCCGCTCGCACCTGATCCGGCCCTCTCGGCGGGGGCCGCGCCCTGCCGCCTCCCTCCAGTCGCACGGACGCCCGCTCGACTCCGGCCTTCGCTTCGGCCCTGGCATCGGCTTGGGCTTGGGCTTGGGCTTGGCGGAGGAAGGCGAGGGAACGGGCGGCCACGGCGGGGGCGGCGTGCGAATGGCGGGGCAGCTCGACCGCGACCAGGCCCCGGTAACCGGAGTCGGCCAGCGCGCGCAGCACCGGCGGAAAGTCGATCTCCCCCTCGCCGAACTCCAGATGTTCGTGCGTGCCCCGGCGCATGTCGTCGATCTGCACGTTGACCAGGTGCTCGGCGACGGCCGCCACGCAGGCGGGCACGGGGTCGGGCTCGTTGCAGCGGCAATGACCGATGTCCAGGGTGATGCCGAACCCGTCCGGCGCTCCCAATGCCGCACGTAACGCCCGCCAGCCGCCGATCGTCTCGACCAGCATCCCCGGCTCGGGCTCGAACCCCAGCGGCACACCGTCCGCGACCTCCAGCACGCGGGCGCACCCGTCCACCAGCCGTCGCCAAGCCAGGTCAGGGTCCACGTGGGCCGGGCGTACCCCGGACCAGAACGACACCGCCTCCGCCCCCAGGTCGGCGCCGATCGCGACGGCCCTGCGCAGGAAGTCGATCCGCGTGTCGCGGTCGTCGTCGAGCAGCGTGGGGGCGTGCTTGCGGCGTGGATCGAGCAGGAAGCGGGCGCCTGTCTCGACGACGACGGCCAGGCCGAGCGCACGCAGACGGTCGGCGACCGCGGCGACGTGCCGGGCGAGCCCGTCGGCGTAGGGGTCGAGGTGGTGGTGGTCGAGGGTCAGGGCCACCCCGGCGTACCCGAGGTCGGCGATGACGTCGAGGGCGTCCGGCAGGCGATGGTTCGAGAAGCCGTTGGTTCCGTAGCCGAATCTGATCATGTCGGGGACAACTTCCTGGCCAGACGCCGCGCCAGCGGAACCGCCAGGGCGACGGCGAGCCCGGCACGCACGGCGCCGGCGCGTGCGGCGAGCGCCCCTTGGAGGGCGGGCAGGCCCACGATGCCCGCGGTGACGGCGGCCCGCACCCGATCCGCCGACGGCTCGGCGGCGGCGTGGGCCTGGGGCGCGCCGAACTGACCGGCGTACCAGAGAGCGAGCCCCGCCGACACCCACCCCTTCGAGGCGCCAGGTGGGGGCCCGCCGACGTCGGCCCCCCGAACCGGAAACCGGAACGCGGAACCGGCACCGCCGGACCCAAGCCCCGAGACGGCGGCCAACTCCCGAGACCGAGCGGCTGGGAAGGCGGGTTGGAAAGCGGTTGTGGCGGCGAGGGCGACAGTGCCTGTGAGGGTGGCGGCCGGGAGGGTTCGGGTGGTGCTGGAGACCTCGCCGCGTGACAGGGCGGTGAGTAAGTAGGTGTGGGCGGCGATGGTGAGCGCGGCAGGGAACGCGTCGGCGGGCGACCGGCCGGGGGTGGCGCCCAGCAGTACGTCGAGGCCACGGCAGAGCGCCATCGCCAGCGGCCCCGCCGGCGTGTGCTTGGCGACCAGGTCGTACCCCCAGACGGCGACCGCCAGGGGAACGGCGACCGTCAACGCCCTGCGGCCGCCGGCCAGTCCCGCCGTCCCGATGCCCGCGACGGTGAGCCCGGCCGCCACGGCGAGGGCCGCCCCCGGCCTCACCCTGCCGGAAGGGATGGGACGGTCGGGCCGCTCAACCGCGTCGATGCGGCGGTCGGCCCAGTCGTTGGCGGCCATCCCGGCCCAGTACAGGCAGACCGACGAGCACGCCAGACCGAGCGTCCGCCCGCTGAGCGCCTGCCCCGCGGCGGCTCCCGCGATCACGTCACCGGGCACGGACAACGCGGCCGGAGCCCGGACGAGCTCGGCGAGGTCACGCAGGGCCATCATCAAGCCTCGCCGGGGAGGGCGTGTGGGTGAGGGTTTCGACGAGGGTGCGGAGCGCCTGCCATTGGTCGGCCAGTGCGTGCGGGACCTGGCCGAGAGGGTCCTTGAAGAAGAAGGCCAGCTCGGTCAGCGGCCCCGTCCGTCCGGCGCGGTGGGCGGCGGCGGTCAGCCGGGCCAGGTCGAGGACGAGGGGCGCGGCCAGGGCCGAGTCGCAGCCGTGCCAGGTGAACTCCATCCGCATGGCCGTGCCGAGGAAGCCCTCGAAGGTGACCAGGTCCCAGGCGGTCTTGAAGTCGCCCAGGTCTTCCAGGTAGTCGATGCGGGTCTCGCCCTGCGGCGCGTAGCCGAGCGTCTCGGCCAGGACGCGCTGCTTGCTGGCCGCCTTGGCCGCGTTGGCACCGGGTTGGGCGAGGTTGGCCCCGTCGCCGCCGCCCAGCAGGTTGACGCCGGACCAGGTGCGTACCTTGAGGTTGCGCTGGGCGAACATCGGGGCGAGGACCGACTTGACGAGCGTCTCCCCCGTCTTGCCGTCGTGCCCGGCGTACGGCAGGCGGCGTTCGCGGGCGAGCGCGTCGAGCGCCGGGAGTCGTGCGCCCGTCGACGGCGTGAAGTCGACGTACGGGCAGCCCGCGACCAGGGCGGCGTAGGCGGCCAGCGCGCTGGGGGGCAGGACGGGGTCGGGGCCCGTGAGTGCGGTGCGCAGCGTTTCGAGGTCGTGGTGGGCGGGGTGTGAGGGCGGGGCGGGTTCGGTGGTCGAGACGTTGATGACGATGATCTGGCCGAGATCGTGGCGGTGGCGGAAGAGGTCGAGGTCCGCGCGAATGGCCTCGACCGTCTCGGCCTGGGAGCGGGTTCCCGGCTCGGAGGGCTTGGTCGTGGGGAGGGGGCGGATGTCCTGGTCGATGGCGAGCAGTTCGTCGTGCACGGCCCTGACCAGCGCGGCGGGAACGACGCCCGCCTCCGCCAGCGCGGCCGCCTTCTTGTCGAGGGGAAGGCCGGTGATGTCGTGCCCGCCGAAGACCAGGTCGCCGATGCCGGGCAGGATACGGTCACGTAAGTCGGGTGATTCCAGGACGCAGCCGGTCGGCGGCGCCAGGCCGGACCGTATCGCGAGGGCTCCGATCATGCTGGTGACGGCGACCGAGCCACGAGCGCCGATCAGCCATACTCCCGTGCTCATCTCATCTCCTTCACACGCGGGCGTCCCACCCGCGAGGTCACGCGGTGGGGAAGGCTGCGGGTGGCGGGGGGAACGCACAGATCAGCGTGGGTGTGTCCGGCGCTCCATGCGGCCTGTCCTGGCCGGCGTCCATCCGGATCGTGAGGTCGTGGTCGGTGAGCAGCTCGGCATTGGAGTGGTCAGCCATGGCCTTGTCCACCTCGAGTGGTTGCCCCAGCAAGCGATCTCCAGGCCATCGTAGCCCCGATCATCGGCGAAGCGGCATACCCCGGTTTCCACCTGCGGGGCGCTAGGAGCCCTGGGCTGGGGTGAACGTGAAATACGGCGTAAGGTCCAGCTCTGCGGGGACCTCCAGCAGCAGGCGCACCAGCTTGCCGTCGAAGGCCACGACCCGTATCTCGTCATTGGTCGCGTTGTCCTCTTCCCAGCAGTACAGGTGCCTCTCGTCGTACCAGCCGAGCACCTTTTCGCAGTCGGAGGAGAACGTGTGGAGCTGCTTGCCGGTGGCGGAGTCGAACAGGCAGTTCTCGCCGTCCTTGCCTTTCGGGCAGTCGGTCACGAACGTCCGGCCCGACGGCGAGAAGAGGTCGATGGTGCCGGACGAGAGCGGCCCGACCCCCGGCAGGTCGCGCGTCCGTTTGCCGGAGGCGTCGAAGAAGCGCAGCCCCTCGTCCTTGCCGTACACGGCGATCACGCCGGTCTCGGTGTCGTCCCAGCCGAAGTCGGAGCCGCGGATCGTTTCGTCGTCGACCTCGATCATGCTGACCTTGGCCTGCGCGACGTCGATGATGGCGAAGCCCAAGGCATTCCATTTTCCGTTGATCTTCTTGTCGATGTTCAGCAGGATCTTCGAGCTGTCCCTCGACCAGGCACGGACGGGGGTGCTCAGCGGCTTGCGGCCGGTCTTGACCCGGAAGCTGGAGCCCGACTCGCGGTCGACGATGAGGATCGAGTCGTAGCCGTCGGAGGTGTAGTCCTCGTGCCGTCCGGCGAGATAGCGGCCGTTCGGGGAGACCAGGGACTCCAGGTTGCCCGGATGTTTCTCGAACGTGCCCCGCAGCGACTTCCTGGCATAGTCGACGTCGTCGTCGACGTTCTTGTTGTAAAGCTCATACGCCGTGAACGTGATCGGGTCGGACGGCTGCTCATGCAGCGTGATCCCCCCGCCGGGCAGCGTGGTCCTGGTGGGCGTGGGCGGAGGCGCGGGGGCCGGCTCCGTGGACGCGACGGCGGCGGAGGTGGTGACGGCGGACTTGGCGGCGGGCCCGGAGAGCGGGAACACCCGCAGCGTCCCCGCCGCCAGCGCCCCGACCAGTACGACCGCCAGGACGGCCGCGCCCGCGACGCCGGCAATCACGCGGACGTTCGGCGAGGCCCCCTCCTGGGCAGGGTCGGTCGCGGCCTCACTGGCGCCCCGCTGGAGCAGGTTGTTCTCGGGCACCGGGTGGCCGATCAGCCGTTTGATCACCTGTTCGGCCGTCGGCCGCTGCCCGGGGTCCTTGGACAGGCACCTGGCCACTACTTCGCGCAACGGCCCTTCGAGCCTCCCCAGGTCGGGCTCGGCCTTGAGCACCCGGCTGAGCACCGGTTCCAGTGCCTCGCTGCCGAACGGCGCGCGCTGACACGACGCGAAGACCATCGTCCCTGCCCAGGAGAACATGTCGGACGGCGGTCCGACGGTGTGCCCCGTGACCTGCTCGGGAGACATGTACGCGGGTGTGCCGACGAGCGTGCCGCTGATCGTCGAGTTGGCGTCCAGCGCGCGGGAGATGCCGAAGTCGATCACGCGCGGCCCGTCGCCGCCGAGGATGACGTTGCCCGGTTTGAAGTCGCGGTGCACGATCCCGGCCCGGTGGATCGCGGCCAGCGCGGTGGCGGTGCCGATCGCCAGCCGGTCCAGCGCGGGCCCCGTGCGCGGGCCGTCCTTCCGCACAGCCTGCTGCAGGGAGGAGCCCTCGACGAACTCGCTCACGATGTAGGGCCGCTCCTGCTCGACTCCGGTGCCGAGCACGGCCGCCGTGCAGAACGGCGCCACCTTCCTGGCGACCTCCGCCTCGCGCAGGAAACGCTCGACGCTGGTCGAGTCGCCCGACTGGTCGTGCTGCAGCCACTTGACCGCCACGTGGTCGCCGTCGGGTTCTCTGGCCAGGTAGACGATGCCTTGACCGCCTTCGCCGAGCCTCCCGAGGACTTCCAGATCACCAAACCGTCGGGGGTCACCGGGCGTAAGCGGCGCGTTAGGTGGCATGGAGGGAATTTTGGCCCCAGGAGGCGGGTAAAGGGAACTTACCAATTGGTAGTCCGTCCGAAATGTTCACCGTCAAGCCTCCGCCGGGGAGTAGCCCCGCCGTGCTTATGACGCGCCTATCCCGGTCTCTTCCTATGGCCGGCCCCGGCGCTTACCCGATGCGCGACCGGTTGCCGGCCGCCCCGAGGGCGCCAACGGCGGGCGCCCCTGACGCCCGGCTGCTCGGCCCCACCAGGGCCGCCATCCTGCGCGCCACCGTGAACGGGGCGACGACCGGCGAGCTGGCCCGCCGCCACGGGATCTCCTCCTCCGGGGTGAGCCGGCACACCCAGATCCTTCGGGAGGCGGGGCTGATCGTGATCCACACCGTCACTCCCTTGGGCACGGCCCTGCCGGCCGGCGGCCGCTGAGCGGAGGCCGTGCCCGAGTGGTGAGCGCGGTCAATGCCTGTCCTGCGCCTGGTCGAGACTGGGTAATCACTGGTTCCGCGGTGTTGTGCCCACTACGGCGTGCATTCTTCCCCTGGTTATAACGGAGCGGTATTTACCGTTCGTCGAGGGAACAAGTTCGATGACCCATGTTGGACGAATAGCCACCGGTGTAGGTCTGCTCGCCGCCCTGTGCGTGCCGGGGGAGGCCGTCGCCGTCCCCGCGTCTCCGCCCGTGGCGCCGCCGCCGCTCCTGAGGGTGGAGCCGACGCTGAACCTGGTGCTGAACGGCGAAGCGTTCCTGCTGCGGGACGCCTTCGCCGTCCTTGAAGGCCGCCCCGTCTCCGCCCGCCTCGCGCCGGCCGTGCGGACGACCATGACCGAGGCGCGGACCGGAGCGCTCGCGGCGCTGAAGGACCAGCGGGTGTACGGCTGGAACCAGGCGCTCGGCCCGCTGAAGGACAAGCCGCTGTCGCTGGCGGAGGCGGAGCGCTTCCAGCGCAACGTCCTGCGCTCCCACGCCGCGGGCGTCGGACAGCCGCTGCCCGACAACGTGGCCAAGCTGGCCCTGATCCTCAAGGCGAACCAGATGGCCAGGGGCAAGGTCGGGGTGCGGCCCGAGGTGCCGGAGCGGCTGCTGTCCATGGTCAACGCCGGGGTCGTGCCGATCATGCCGCAGATCGGCTCGCTGGGCACCGGCGACCTGCAACCGCAGGCGGCGGCGGGGCTGGCGGCGCTCGGCGAGAACGCGCCCGTCCGCTTCCAGGGAGTCGTGGGGCCCGCCTCCGAGATGCTGCCGAGAGCCGGCCTGGTCAGGGACTTCTCCTTCCAGGCCGGTGAGGCGCTGCCGATCATCAGCGGCAGCACCGTCGTGGCCGCCATGCTGATGGACGCCCTGCGCCGCGCCACCGTCCTGGCCGACCAGGCGGAGGGCGCCTTCGCCCTGTTCATGGAGGCGACCAGGGCCGAGCAGGGCTCGCTCGACGCGCGTACCCACAAGGAACGCCACATCCCTGAGCAGGACGAGGTCGCCACGCGGCTGCGGGCGATGGTGAAGGGCTCGGGCTGGATGACGGAGGAGGGCCGCAAGCGCCTCGACCCGGCGAACTACCACCCGCGCATCCAGGACGCCGTCTCCGTGCGGGCGGCGCCGCACATCATGGCCGGGCTGCGGCACGTGCTCGCCGACGCCCGCCAGACTCTGACGCGGGAGGCCAACTCCTCGACCTCCAACCCGCTGATCTTCAAACGCGAGAAGGGGACCGCGTATGAGTTCGTGATGGGCGGCAACTGGGACGGCTCCGTCATGGGGCATCTCGCCGACACGCTCAACGCGGAGATCGCCGACCTCGGCGTCCTGTCGCAGGAGTTGTCGGGACGGCTGCTGTCGCCCAGGTGGAGCTACGGCCTGCCGGCGAACCTCGCGGGCGGCGCGCCCGGCATGAACTCCGGGATGGTCCAGGTGCAGACGGTGGCCGCGGCGCTGGTGCCGGAGATGCAGGTCAGGGCCACGCCGGCGGGCACGTTGTCCCGGCCGGTCAAGGACGGGCAGGAGGACCACAACACGATGGCGATGGCCTCGGTCCGTCACCTGTGGGAGAACCTCGACCGGCTGGAAACCGTGCTCGCGGTGCAGTACCTGATGTCGGCCCAGGGCATCGACCTGATCACCAAGCAGATGTCGGGGCTGTCGCTCGCGACGGCGACGCGGGGGCTGCTGACGGAGATCCGGCGGCACGTCCCGACGCTGGCCGATGACCGGTACATGACCCCCGATCTGGAACGGGCCGTCTGGCTGATCCACAACCGCCGGCTGGTGCCGTCCACCACGACGGCCGCCGCCTGAACACCCGGGCGCCGCACGCCCACCTGGGATCGTGCGGCGCCCCTTGGACGGGTTCAGTCGGTGCCGGACTCCATGGCCACGTGGTCGAGCAGCTCTTCGTCCTCGGGCACCTCGCCCCGGGAGGCGATCGCCTCGGCCCCGCCCTCGGGCATGGCGCCGATCAGCCCCGTCGAGGGCGCCTGCGTCGCGCCGATCAGCGAGGAGTGCCTGCTGCCGACCATGCCGAGCCGGGCGTACTGCTCCAGCTTGGAACGGGAGTCGGCGATGTCGAGGTTGCGCATGGTGAGCTGGCCGATGCGGTCGACCGGCCCGAAGGCGGAGTCTTCCGTGCGTTCCATGGACAGCTTGTCCGGGTGGTAGCTGAACGCCGGCCCGGAGGAGTCGAGGATGGAGTAGTCTTCGCCACGCCGCAGCCGCAGCGTCACCTCGCCGGTGACGGCGGTGCCGACCCAGCGCTGCAGCGACTCGCGCAACATCAGCGCCTGCGGGTCGAGCCAGCGGCCCTCGTACAGCAGCCGGCCCAGCTTCCGCCCCTCGACGTGGTAGCTGGCCAGGGTGTCCTCGTTGTGGATCGCGTTGACCAGCCGCTCGTAGGCCGCGTGCAGCAGCGCCATCCCCGGCGCCTCGTAGATGCCCCGGCTCTTGGCCTCGATGACGCGGTTCTCGATCTGGTCGGACATGCCCATGCCGTGCCGGCCGCCGATGGCGTTGGCCTCCAGGACCAGGTCGACGGCGGTGGCGAACTCTTTGCCGTTGATGGTCACCGGCCGGCCCTGCTCGAACCCGATCGTGACGTCCTCGGGGGCGATCTCGACGTTCTGGTCCCAGAACCGCACGCCCATGATCGGATCGACGGTCTCGATTCCGGCATCGAGGTGCTCAAGCGTCTTGGCCTCGTGGGTGGCGCCCCAGATGTTGGCGTCGGTGGAGTATGCCTTCTCGGTGCTGTCGCGGTAGGGCAGGTCGCGGGCGAGCAGCCACTCGGACATCTCCGTACGGCCGCCGAGCTCGCTGACGAAGTCGGCGTCCAGCCACGGCTTGTAGATGCGCAGCGAGGGGCTGGCGAGCAGGCCGTAACGGTAGAACCGTTCGATGTCGTTGCCCTTGAAGGTGGAGCCGTCGCCCCAGATCAGCACGTCGTCTTCGAGCATCGCGCGCACCAGCAGGGTGCCCGTGACGGCCCGGCCGAGCGGGGTGGTGTTGAAGTAGGCGCGGCCACCGGAGCGGATGTGGAAGGCCCCGCAGGCCAGGGCGGCGAGCCCCTCTTCCACCAGGGCCGCGCGGCAGTCGACCAGACGGGCGATCTCGGCGCCGTACGACGTGGCACGCCCGGGCACCGAGGCGATGTCGGGCTCGTCATACTGGCCGAGGTCGGCGGTGTAGGTGCACGGCACTGCACCTTTGTCGCGCATCCACGCGACCGCTACCGAGGTGTCGAGGCCACCGGAAAAGGCGATCCCGACACGCTCGCCGACAGGCAGGGAGGTGAGTACCTTGGACACGAATAGAAGTATATACACAACCATGCATGGCCATGCAAAGCCCCCGGGCCACAGCGCCTTTCGCGTGTCCCGCCTCCCCCGGGACGGCGGGAGGCGGGGGTGACCGGCGGATCTACCACTTCTGCCATTCGGTCCTGAAGCACTTGATCGTCCAGTACGAGAGCTTCGACGGGCCCAGCAAGCCCAGGTACGGCGCGTGCCCCTGGATGCAGCGCACCTTCTTGACCATCGGAAGCTCCCACTTGCCGTTCGTGCACGCGGGGATGAACTTCTTGACGATCGGCTTCCCGCAGAGCCACCTGATGCTGGGCTTGGGAGCGCCGGCCTGCACCTGCGCCGAGGCGGCGACCGGGGCGGCGGTCGTCTGGGCAGAGGCGCTCGGCGTCACTCCGAGCACCAGCGAGAACGCCCCCACCGCGACCGCCCCGCCGATCTTGGTCATCGTCTTCATGTCGTCGTCTCCTTCTTCGTCGTGTTCGAGCGGACACGACGAAGGTAGGACGGCAGGCGTTGAGCATCCGTTGAGGATCTGTGAGGCGCAGATGCCGCCCTGCGCCGCTGGGAACACCAATGCGGAGATCGCCCGGATCCTGGCCATCTCGCCTGGTACGGTCAAGATCCACATCGAGCGGATCCCGGCCAGGCTCGGGCCGCGCACCCGCGTCCAGGCGGCGGCCTACGCCCATCGGCACGGTCTCAGCACTTGGCCCGATCCACAGGCGGTAATCCCATGATGACAACTGTTCCCCGGCACCACGTCCCCACCGCCGAACCGGAGGAGTATGTCGAGATGCTCGCGGAAGAGGCCGCGGAAGCGATCGAGTACCTGGACCTCGCGGAGGCGTTCGGCACCACGCTGGCCGCCGCACAAGGCCGGTCCATCGTCGATCCCTCGGCCGCCGACGAGGAGACCTGGCGGAGCTACGTGACGGCGGCGGAGGTCGGCGCCGCGCTCTTCGCGGCGGCCCCCGCCGACGCGGGCGCCGTCATCAGCCGGGTGATCGCCGAAACCGAGCGTGAGATCGCGACCACGGGGCCGCAGCCCCACGCGGACGCGGCCACCTGGCGCACCGCCTTCTGGCTGGCCATCGTGTGCCGCGACCGGGACAAGGCGACGCTGCTCGCCGACATCCCGATCGCGCTGCTGCGTAAGTCGGAGGCGATCTGCGACGCCTACATCTACGACTGGGCCGACACGCTGCGAACGTACTGGCATGGGGATCCCGATCGCACCTTGGGCGACAAGCTCGTGGCCGCGGTGGAGGGCTGCGCGCCGAGCGCCGTCCAGATCATCGACGCCGAGCAGGCGCTCAAGCTCGTCCACCCGCCGATGAACCTCTTTTACCACCTCGTACGGCAGGATCAGGACGGTTTCAACGCCGCTCTCGCCGAAGCGCTGGAGTCGCACAGAAGCTTCTACTCCGGGGAACGCGCGATCCAGATCCAGGGCCTCGTCCCGATCGAACTGCTGGCGATCGCGTGCCTGGGCCACGAGGCCGGGCTCTCCGTCGAAGTGGAATCGGACTACCTGCCGGCGCACCTGGTGCGGGGCAAGCCATTCGGTTAGTTCCGAACGTATAGAATCGATCTTGCCCGTCATCGCCGTCGCTGACGCCAGCTTTGGCGTGGGTCTGCGTGGGGTGCGGCGGTGTCGGGCACCCACGTCGTTCACCGACGACAGGTGGCATACGCGCCCCCACTGCGGCTATCACCCCCCGCAATCGCCTGTTCGCGTAATGGAACTTGGTTCCGTCATCCGGAACAGAAGGTGAGTGTGTCAGTGCACCTCAGAACGCTCTTGACTCGGTTCGCCGTGGTCACGGCGCTGATACCGGCAGCCGCGGCCGGCCTCGGGGCCCCGGCGCAGGCGGCGGAGCCGAAGGCCGGGTCTGCGGCGATCTGGCAGCCGCCCATGGAGAGCCGCTGGCAGTACCAGCTCGAGGGCAACCCGGCGTTCACCGAAACCGGCGGCATCAACGTCGACATCTGCGAGGCCCCCCAGAGCGGCGGCCCCTGCGTCAGGCCGACCGTCTTCGACATCGACCTGTACGCCGCCGAGGAGGTCACCGGCGACAACGAGACCCTCAACACGGCCGCCGTCAAGGCGATCCACGCCCGGGGCGCCAAGGCGATCTGCTACATCGACGCCGGCTCGATCGAGGAGTTCCGCCCCGACTACCAGGACTTCGTCGACTGGCACGACAAGAACGGCAAGTCCCTGCTGGGCAAGCCTTTCAGCCCCGAGTTCCCCAACGAGCGCTGGGCGAACATCAACAACGACAGGGGCCAGCGCGACTTCCTGCTGGAGAAGATGGCCGCCCGCGTCGACAAGTGTGTCCAGGCCGGGTTCGACGGAGTCGAGTTCGACGTCGTGCACGCCCACGAAGCGAAGAAGGAGACGACTGGCTGGGACGTCTCCGCCGCCACCCAGCTCACCTACAACAAGGCGCTGGCCGGCCTGGCCCACGAGAGGGGCCTGTCGGTGGCGCTGAAGAACGACCTCAGCCAGGCCGAGGAGCTGGAGCCGTACTTCGACTACGCGGTCAACGAGGAGTGCTTCGAACACGAGGAGTGCTCCGAGCTGGACGCCTTCACCAAGGCAGGCAAGGCGGTCTTCCACGTGGAATACCGGACCGACCCGAAGCAGTACTGCGGTGCGTTGACGTCGATGACGTTCAACTCCATCAAGAAGAACGAGGACTACTCGCTGTACGACAGGCCGTACCTGCCGTGTAAGTAGGCAACGGCCCTCAGTCCTCGCCCACCACCGTCAGGTCGTCGCCCAGCGCGGCGGCTACCTGGGCCGCGCGCGAGTGGTCGTCCAGCCGTCGCGTCAGGTACGCGCAGCCGTGCCGGTGCTTACGCGACCACCAGGCGGCCGAGCCGCCGATCCCGCCCTTGGCGATCTTTCCGTGGTCGCGGACGAAGCCAAGCGTCCAGGTGATCCGGGTGCCGAAGACCTCGTCGAAGTCCGTGATCTGAGGGGCGAGAAGGTCGGCGTGCAGGCCGGGGCCGAGCAGCGCGGCCACCGGGCCCTGTTCGTCGGTCAGTTCGGCGAAGAAGCGCGCCATGGCGCTGGCGGAGGTGTGCAGGTTGACCGCTCCGAAGACCGACTGCCTCCAGGCCCGGGAGTTCACCCGTTCGACGTCGAGCGCGCCGTCGGGGATGCGCAGCCAGGGGGCCGCGTGCAGCAGGTTCGGCCAGTTCGGGTCGGCGTACTCCAGGTCGGCGACGCGGTCGAGCGCGTCGTCCGGAACCCCGAACCAGGCGTCGAGCTCCAGCGCGGGCCGTACGACCTCGTTGAACGCCTCCCCCAGCGTGGTCCCGGCGCCCGCGCGCAGGATGCCGTCCACCAGATGCCCATAAGTCAGGGCATGCTCGCCGAGTGACGTGCCGGGAACGTACTCCGGCGCCGCCCGCACCAGGCTCTCCCGCAGCCCGGCATCGTCCAGCAGATCCAGCCCACCGGCCTCGGCGGGAAAGCGCGGCTGGCCCGCCTGATGGGTGAGCACCTGGCGCAACGTGGTGCCTTCCTTGCCATTGACCCCGTAGGCGGGCCAGGAGGCGGCGATCGGTTCGTCCAGCGCCAACGCGCCGTCGCGCACCACGACCAGGGCGGCGAGCGTCACGAACGCCTTCGACAGGGAGTAGGGCTGGACGAGGGTGCCGGGCTGCCAGGGGCGGCTCCGCCCTGCGTCGGCCCATCCCGCGCTCAGCCGGACGACCTCGCGGCCGTCCCGCCACACCGACACGCCGGCGCCCGTCTCCCGGCCGTCGTCGACCAGTTCCTGCACGACCTCGCGCACCGCCTCGTACCCGTCGGCGACGAATCCTTCGACCTTCACCACGTCAGCCCTCCTCGTCTCACAGGAGATGGAACATACCCTCTGAGGGTATAAGGGGACAAGGTCAAATGGTTCGTCCTCTACGGGATGACGGAGCCGACACCGAGCCCGGCCCCGGTTCGCCGCACGCGGGAGTCAGCACCGGTACGGCGACGAAATGTTCACCATACTTTTGGGATCTTTGTCTTTATTGACCAGAGGCGAGCGGTAATCCTGACAGTGTCCGTTGCACCCCCAACAAGGAGGCTTCGTGCACACTCCGCAACGCCCCGGACCTTCCTGGCCGGCCCGGCTCGCCGTCGTCCTGACCGCTGTCCTGTCCCTGATCGGCCTGGTCGGCATCACCCCCGCCACCGCCGCGGTCTACAACTCCTGCACCATCTCCCGCTGCGCCGACGCGCGCTCGGCCGCCTCGACCTGGGCGTCCAAGGGCTACCCGACGTCCGCCGGCTGGTACTCCTGGCCGGACGGCTACTTCCTCTAAGCACACTAGCCCGAACTTGATGCCTCGTCGAGGCTGCAACCTCGACACACTCGCCCCCTTGCGCCTTCCATACGCCCTCTGAACTGCGAGAACACGCTCAGTGCGCCGATGCCTCTACTGTAGGGACTGAAGTGATCACCGCCTTTCGACTCAAGGGGAACTGGGTTGTGAAGGGTTACATGCAGGTCATGACCACTGTGCCAAGCGCAGACGAGGGCGCGGCCCTGGCGCATAGCATCACCACGCAGCGGCTGGCCGCTGGGGTACAGATCATCGGGCCGATCCGATCCCTGTACTGGTGGCAAGGCTCTTTGCGCGACGAGCGGGAATGGCAGTTGGTCATCAAGACCACGCGCTCTCTACTCGTCGCGCTTGAGAACCACATCAAGGCCAATCACAGTTACGAGACGCCAGAAATCATCGCAACCGAAATTGCTGCGGGAAGTGACGACTATCTGAACTGGATTAGCGCGGAGACGCAGAGAATTGACGCTTCGTAACGGCCAACTCTTCTAGGAATGCGCGGACCGGTGGTTGAGTCTGCCAACGCCTGAGCGCTTCTCCGAGAACGATAAAACGTGGCAGCCAGATGCCGGATTCCGTCTCGCGAATGACGGCTAGACCTTCTCTGGCCGACCTGGCAGCTTCCGTTACGGAGCCATGAACGATATGAGCTGTTGCAATGTCTCCGAGGATGATGCCTGCCCGCTTTCTCTCCACTTCCGGCAGACGCGCGATGACCGCATGCGCTACCGCTTCGGCTTCATCCAGCCGCCCGATTTGTGCATAAGTAGCGATTTGGAAGGAATCAAAACGATCCTGGTCTAGAAATCTCGTCCACACGCGATCCTCTTCCGGATCGGCGATATTGAAGGCTTCCCGCGCCTCATCCCACGAATGAAGGGCGGCTTCGGTTTCTCCTAGTGCCGCGCTCTCTTCAGCATGTCTCGCAGCCAGCCATGATGTGGTTCCGGGCGACGCTTCTTTGGGCAGGTGTTGTAGTGCGGTCGTCAGCAAGGCGCGCGCCCGTCCATGGTTTCCCTTGCCGCTAGGTATGTAGCTTCTATACCCAAACGCGCACGCGACTATGGCTGGATCATCGGCTTCCTTTGAAGCCTTCTCGGCAGTGTCATAGAAGTTCCGGGCAGCGGATATGTTTCCCAGATCCGTTGCGATCCAACCGGCAAGCACGCTGCTTTCACCGGCGACCACAATCAGTCGTCTGCGAAGCTCGTCCTTGGGGTCGGTGGCTGTGCCGTTCAGAATGGTTCCGACCTCGTTCAAATGGGCCGCCAAGCCCTTAAAGATCGTATGTGCGGGGAGCATTTCTTCGAGACGGTGAAAACCAGCGGCTCTGGCCTCCATCTCTCGCACAACCGCTTCGTCAATGGCGCTCGGCCTTGACAGAGCAAAGGCGACTTTCTCCCATGCCTCACTTTGAGCTAGAGCAGACTGGGCACCCAGTTGGCCAATCATGGCCAGTAATTCGCGGCGCTTCAACGGCTCGCCCCTTTTCCCGATCGCTTCAGCGAAGAGCTGCAAGTCAAATGTGTCCGTGGGGATCTGGACCCCATCACTGACGACCTGCGCACCGCCCTTGCCACCGGAGGACGACAACCCCAAATGGCGACGCAAGTGGCTAGGCATGCCCAAACCGCCAGCAAACTCCTCAAATGTATGCTTAGCGGTCGGGATGCGCTTGCCGCTCTTGTACTCGCTGATCCGCCCCTGCGATCTTCCGGTGAGGTTCGCGATCTGACCTTGAGTGACGCCGTACTTGTTGAGGATGCGGATCACTCCACCGAGGTCACGGCGCTTGCACGCATCTTCCATGTCTTGACGTGCGAAAACAGCGTCAAGAACCGATCGGACGTGCTCTTGATCCATAGTCATGGCGGCGTTCCGTTCCCCTGGTAGCGCGCCGATGCAGAAGTAGTGAAGCCCTTCTAGTCCATCACACCGTGAGATATCGCGGTGAGATTCTTCGCAACCGGTTTGCTTGGAAGCCTCACATCAGTTCGTGGCGCAGGTCAGAGCTGATCTGAGGAAGAGTCGAAGATCCGCGTTTGTCTGGCTTCCGCCGTCCTTTGCTCGGTAAAGCGGTGTTGCGGGAGGCCAGTGCATGATCTTGGAGCCAGGGGCGTCATCTCCCACCCCCATGACCGCCATTGCTGTGGCTGATCAGCTACAACATGAGCTGGAATCGCATGGGATCACGGCCGACGTGGTCAACGGCTACGGCTTGGCCGTGGTGTCGGTCTGGCACGGTCTGCTCGTGTGGACCAACGGTGATCTTTTCTGGTGGCGTACTGGCTGGAACGACCGCCGTGACCGACCCGTGTTTGCCAGCCATTCCACAGCGGACCCGAACCGGGCAGCCCGACGTATCGCCGCCCGCTACTGGGATCTTCGCTCCGCGCCGGACGGGCTGTGATCACGCATGGCGCAACTCTCACGTGCAGTGCTTAACGACATTGCTGACCTACGCTCCAAAGGGCTCACTCCCGGGCAAATAGCCGGGGAAATAGGCGCGAATATTGTCACGATCACGGAAGCCATCGATTACCTGGATCGCGAAGGATCGCCGCAGGCTGAGACTGCTTCGGTGTCCGATGAAGCGATACGACTGGGGCAACATCACTCGGTATGCAGGGCATTGTTGAGAGTCGAGTTCTTCGATGCCTTCGATCTGAATATCGATGACTTCCGTGACGGATACAGCGCCGACGCGCTGTATCACATGTACTTGCGATCTCGTATTCGGACACGAATGCGGGATTCGTGAGACGCGCGACGGTGCAGTGACGGGCTCGCTCACACCCTGTGCCCACCGTGTCTCGCACCGTCGCGTCAACGCCCCCGGCAGAGCCTTCTGCGCTCGCGAGAGTGCCAGTTCCCAAGGGCTCTGTCGGGGGTCCCGCTTGTGCGGCATATGCCGTGACCTGGGGTTTATCTCACCGCAGGATCCGTTTCATCTCATCGCCGGATGTTTTTGATCTCACCGCACGATCACACGGCGCGATGGGTTGACCCCTTCCCCGAGACCTACCTTCGCAGCGTAGGTCACCGGAAACGGAAGGGATGTGATCTAGATGAGCCCAGCTCAGCGCCACCACCGCCGCCGCGAACTGATCGCCGGTTTGCGCGCTCTGGCCGCGTTCCTCGACAGCAATGCGCAACTGCCCGTCCCCAGATACGGGCCGGTGCGCGTGTCGGTCCACCCGCTGTACGACACTGACGCCAGCACCGAGGCTGAGGCGATCGCCGAAGTCGAGCGGATCGCCGCCCTGCTGGGCACCACGCCCACGGTCCAGCACGGGCATCACGTCACCGGTGTGGAGTTCGGCAGGGTCCACTACCAAGTCGTCCTGATCACGCAGGCAGCGATGGACCGCCGCGCCGCACAGGAGTCCTACCGCGACGCAATCACCCTCGACGAGATCGAGGGGGCGTGAGCGGTGGACCTCGCCCTGTTCGTCGTGTTCCTGGGCCTGGCCTTGTCGGTTGCCACGCTCGTGCTGTTCGTGGTGCTGGTCGCCGTAATCCGTGCCGAGGACCGCCGCCACGCCCCAACCGGAACCCTCAGCCGCCGGCTACTGGGCACTTATGCTCCGCCGGCCGACCGTCTGTCCGGGAGGAGGTGAACCCCTGATGCGATCACTCCCGCTCCAGCCTGGCCGGTGCCTGTGCGGCGCGGCCACGCCCGGAACCCTGCGGTGCCGCAAGTGCCGCGCTCGCTGGCGCTGGTGCCGCCGCAAGTCCCGCCACGACGGCATCTGACCTGCGCGTCCCCCGCCCCTGAGATCTCGTAAGAGGAGGTGAATCCCCATGACCGTGACTGTCCCGCTGGTGCTGGTGGTCGGTGCGCTGGTGTTCATCGCCTGGCGATACCTGGGCTTGAAGCTCTGGCACGCGATCGTCGCGCTGCTGTTCGGCTTCCTGCTGGCCGCCACCACGCTCGCCCCCGACATCCGCACCGTGATCCGTACCGCCCTGAACTGGATCACCGGCCAGTGACCTGCCCGTCTACCGAAGAAGGTGATGCTTAATGACCCAACGCCACCCCTACCCGCATGCTGATCTCCAGGGAGCCGCCACCCGCAACGCCACCGCCGCCGAACTGCTGACGGCATTCGCCAAGTCCGCCCCCGCCCTAGACGACCTGTGGCGTCACGTCTTCGACGCCCTGGCCGATGCCCCCGCCCTAATCAACGAAATCGACCGTCTGCGCGCCGAACTGTCCACCGCCCGGTACCAGCGCGCCAACCTGATCGCCGCTATTCGCGCCACGCTCGCCGCCCACCACGAGGGTGAGGACGACCCGCTGTTCTACGTGCGTGACGAGCTGCACGCCCAGCACCGCGCCGCCCCGCGACGCGCGGCGGACGGTGGCCGATGAACCGTCATCGCGCCTCCCGCAACCAGATGCGGCGCAACGCCCACCGCATGCGGCGCTACGGCGTCGAACCCATGGCCCTGATCACCGAGGATCTCGAATTCGCACCCCTGGTCATCGCCAGCATCGCCCGCACGATCTGGCGCTACCGGTCCGAACTCGCCCCCCTCACCATCGCCGCGTCCGACCTGGTAACGGGCATGATCCTGCGACGCTGGTTCCCCGAATGGTGGCCCGCCGTGACCACCGCCACTGTCATCGTGGCTGGCGCGGTGGCCATCTGGGGCCGATGGGTCAACCTGCCACGCCCGATCGAACGCGGCTACGCCACCGTCACCACAGCGTTCGCCGGAACATGGCTCACGCTGGCCGCCTACCTGGGGCCGTTCGCGCCACCCCTGCCCGCTGTGCTCGGCATCGGCACACTCGTGCTGGCCATGCCCTGGTGGGCGCACCGTCGCAGGCGTGCCCGCGTGCGTGTTGAGCGCACGCTGGCCGCCTGGCCGGACATCGCCCAAGCGGTCGGCCTGGCCGGATCCCGGGTTCAGTCCGCGATCGTGGATCTGTGGGGCTACCGCTTCCGACTCGGACTGGGGCTCGGCCAGACCGTCGAGGACGCCCTGAGCGCCGTTCCCCGCCTGGAATCGGCGCTCGGCACCACACGCGGCGGCGTCCGTGTCCAGCCGGTGGCCAGCAAGAAGGCCAACCGCGCCGACGTTCGGGTGATCGAGACCGACCCGCACGCCGACGCCATCGCCTGGCCAGGCCCGTCTATCACGTCGATCACGCAACCGGTCAAGCTGGGGTTGTTCGAGGACGGCACGCCCGTCCGCGTCCCCTTGCAACGGCGGCATGGGCTGTTCGCGGGCATGTCGGGGGCGGGCAAGTCCGGCGGCGTGAACGTGCTGCTCGGGGACCTGACCGCCTGCCAGGACGTGATCTTGTGGGCGATCGATCTCAAACGCGGCATGGAGCTGCTGCCCTGGGCATCGTGCATAGACCGGTTGGCCACCACCCCGCAGGAGGCAGAGGCCCTGCTGGCGGACGCTGTGGTGATCCTCGACGGACGGGCCGATGACCTCACCAGACGTGGCGAACGCGTGTGGGAGCCGTCGCCGGACAGGCCCGCGCTGATCATCATCGTCGATGAGTACGCCGAACTGGCCAGCGAGGCACCACGTGCGATCGACTACGCCGACTCGATCGCACGTCGGGGCCGCGCCCCAGCGGTCAACCTGATCGCCGCCACCCAACGCCCCTCCAAGGACGCGATGGGCAAGAGCGCGGTCCGCTCACAGATGGATGTCCGGCTGTGCTTCCGCGTCCGCGAACCCCGCGATGGTGACCTCATCCTGGGACAAGGCATGGTCAAGGCCGGATGGCACCCGCACAAGCTGGACGCCCCCGGCAAGTTCCTCATCAGTGCACCGGAACACGACATCCCCCGCCGCGCCCGTGCCTACCTGATGGACGATGCGCGAGTACAGGCCACCGCCGAACGGCACGCCGAACACCGCCCGCCCCTCGACGCGGTGTCCCTGGCCGCGCTGGACGCCGCCGCGTCCATGGCTGAGAGGCACGGAGACGCCCCGATAGACGAGGAGCGGACATCGCCACGGCACGCACGCCAAGCCGCACCCAAACGCGGCGACAGCGTGTTGTGGGCCGTCCTACGCGACGCCCCCGAAAACGGGATAACCGTAGACGACCTGAAAACCGCAACGGGAATGAGCCGCCCGACCATTTACCGGCGGTTGGGTCAGCTCGAAAACGACGGGAGAGTACGTCAGGTCAGTCGGGGCCGGTGGCGGGCACGCCTCGACCCCGACCCCACGTAGTCACCGACTCTCGGTAGTCGTCTCATCGTCTCAATGTCTCAGTCTCCCGCACGTCTGCGCGTACATAGGCGACACACGCGCACTGAGACGAGACGGTGAGACGAACACGGAGCGTAGCCAAGAGGGGAGGTGATACCGCAGCGACGCCACAAGATCGGGAAGCGATTCGGAGCGATCGGCCGGAAAGAGGTGATGCCCGACGAGTAAATCAAAAGCATCAAATCGAGAAAATGGAAAGAAGGTGAGAATACCTCCGGCCAGTCACGCGGAGACGCCCGCGCGCAATCTATGCGATGGACATCTACGCCCTTGGGTCCATGCGGAGACTGGCGCGGCAGGATGGCAGATCGCTAGCCCATCCCGCCGACTTGCCCATACCGTAGTCACCGTTTCCGGCGGAACCGTCTACTCCCACACAAAAGACGAATGGCAGATCCGTATTCCGCAAGCGACCCTGACAGTCGTGGCCGTGGAGGCAGATGCCGAAACGCTATGGTGCCGTCTCGACACCCAGCATTCCGATTCTTGCCTCCTCACTCTGAAATATGCGCCGTGGTCGATCGCCACCGTACTGAGGTGCCCCATGACCGCATTGCCGAGACAGGGGCGGCTATCAATACGCGACGTACGAACGACCACACGCATGGGGCGCACAGTGCGCTACCTGGTTCCCGTATTCACCCCCGACTGAAGCTCTCGTCCGAAGAAAGGAAATTTCGCTTTCGGCACGTCAGAGGAAAACGGGAAGACGAAACCGCCCGGACCTACTCACATAGGTGCCGGGCGGTTTCTTCGCTTGTGTGCCTCCTCAGCCGGTCAGTTCGACCCCGTCCGTGCTGATCTCCATGCCGGTAATCGCTACGCGCGGGTTGTGGTCGATGGGGTGCAACACCACGCGGACCTCAAACTCTGCGAGCATTTCCCGCCGCTTAACAGAATCCGCCGCTCCCCATTCCTGGGCTATCGTCTGGCCAGTAGGCACCATGCGCATTCCGGGTTTGCGTTCCGGCAGCGCCTTCAGCTCCGCGATTTCTTCCCCGAGTCGCCGGTATTCGATGCGGTACCATTCCGCGTCCTCTGGGCTGTCGTACAGCCCCGCTTGGCGGTCCTCACGCAACCGCGTGCGTGTGGCCGTCAGCTCCGAGACCTGGGCGGCATGTCCAGTGCCGGGATCGTAGACTTTTCGCATGACGTCCCCGGCACCGTAGCGGGAGAGGAACCATTCGCTTACGAGGGCATCCAATGCCGTGATTCCCATGATGGGGGCAGGCTTGCAATGCGCCGACGCGGGAATCCCGCGTACCCGTGCGATACAGCCGTACCGACCTGTGACATGGAGCCGTGCCCCACAGTTGCCGCAAAACGCGATACCCGACAGCAATTGTGTACTCTTCGGCGCGCGGCTTCCGCTGCGTTTCGGCGCGGTTTTCATGACGAGAGCGTCATGGGTCGCGCGATCCCACAACGGATCTGCAATACGGACTGGCCGTCCGTCCGAACCAATCACCGGCCTTCCGTTGTGCATGAGATATCCGAGCGCAGCTTCACTGCACAAGATGTGCTTTACAGCTTTCGCCGTCCACGGTCCGCCCTTCATCGGACGACCATACAGTTGGGCGAGCCGATCGGACGGACTGGGAATCCTTTCGCGTGTCAGGCGTGCCGCCTCTGTCGCACACGTAATTTTCCCCGTCTCATCCGAGAGAATCCGCCGCGCCACTTCCCGGATAACCTGTGCGGCTTCTGAATCGATCGCAACGTGATCGATCTTTGCCTTTGGAGCGAGACGGACATACATGTATCCGTATGACGGGCGCTGTTTGGGTTCTCCTGCTGCGCGTGCGCGTACCGCCTCGTCGCGGTTGCGTTTCTGGATCGCACGCAGTTCCATTTGCGATCCCCACGCCTTTATCAGCCATTCGTTTTCCTGGTTCGGGTCGCTGAAATCCCACACTCCCACGTGATCTGCCGTCACGATAACGCGATCTTGACCGGTCAATAGAGCCTGCGTGTTCAACGTGTCCCGCACGTTGCGCCCGACGCGATCGACGGTGGCCGCCGCGATGCCGTCGTACGGCCCCATCTCTCCCCGCAGCCACGGCCCGAATCCCCGCCGCGTCAACGGGTCCGTGGCACCGGAGACCTCCCAGTCGTCCGCCCATGCCACGATGTGCCCGCCGACGTCCGCTGTGGCCCGTAGGATCTGGTCCGCCTGACGCTTTGGGCTGTTGGTGGCGTCGGTCTTCCTGCTCAGCCGCCGCACCCCCACCAAGCAGCGCCCGCACCCGTCGTAGTCCGTCGTGAGCATGTCTTCCATGGTGCCCGCTTCCCTGTGTGGATAGCGGAAGCAGCCGGACGGCAGATACAACTACACGGGCGGACAGTTCTACAACCGCGAAGGCCAGCTCCCCAGCGGCGCCACCTACAATGAGTACGACGTCTACTCCCGGGCCAGGGGCGCCGCGCGCGACGCGTACCGGATCGTCGTCAACCGCAGCACCGGCGTGGTGTGGTTCTCGCCCAACCACTACACCGACTTCTACCGCCTCTAGGACAGCAATGACCTCCGCCGCGCGTTCGCTGCCGCCCTGGCTGGCGCTGTCCACCGGCCCTGCGCCGACGGTGGTGAACGGGCGGGCCTGCCGGACTCGCGCCGCCTTCTTCGAGGAGGTGGCGCGGGCCCTGCGCCTGCCCGACTACTTCGGCCACAACTGGGACGCGCTCACCGACTCCCTGCGCGACGCCGGCGCCGTCGCCCTGGTCGTGGAGCACGCAGAAGAGCTGCTCTCCGCCGAACCGCCCGAGCAGCTCGCCCTGCTGCTGGCCGTCCTCGCCGACGCCGCCGAGGCCGGGCTGACCGTGACGCTGCACACCGACCCCGCCCACGAGGCCCCCCTCCGGGCACGCGTCACCGCCGCCCTGTCCTGAGCCCCCCACCGCGACTCAAGGCCAGGCGACCCGGCAGCGGCCGCTCGAAGCGGTTGCGCCACCCAAACGTGATCAGGGTCGCCAGGCGTCGCGACTCAGACCCATCGTGACCGCAGCCCACCATTCGCCGCCCACCCGCGACGCCTCCGGGTTGACGCTCTCACGCCGGAACCCGAGTTGTTCGTACAGCCGCATGGCGCCCACATTGCGGGCGTAAACGCCTAGGCCGACCCGCTGGACGACCGGATCGGCGAACGCCTGGACCATCGCGGCCTCCAACATGACCCGGCCGTACCCTTGCCCCCTGACCAAGGGCGACAACCCTCGGAAGCCCGATAACACTCCGTAATCGCGGGTGGAAGCCCGGACGTCGAGGCTACAGGGGGTTTCCCGGCCAAACCCCTTCAAGGGACGACCATAGGCATGGTAACTTATGGTCGTGATTCAGTCACTCAGTGTGACATCGGACGGACAACCCGCCGAGATCCTCCTCACTGGGGGAACCGGCTTCATCGGGGCCTTCCTCCTGCGCAGGCTCCTGGACAAGACGACAGCACGCGTCCACTGCCTGGCCAGGGGCGGCACGACGCAGGCGGTCACCGAGCGCCTGCACGCGGCCCAGTCCGCCTACAGCCTGGGCAGGCTCGACGAGTCGCGGGTCGTTCCGGTCCCCGGCGACCTGGCGGCACCCGGGCTGGGGCTGGCGGCGGACCTGTTCGGGGCGCTGGCCCACCGGGTCAGCACGGTGATCCACGCGGGGGCGCAGGTCAACCTCGTTCAGCCGGCCCCCGTGCTGGAGGCCGTCAACGTGGCGGGCACCGCCGAGATCGTCCGCCTGGCGGCCGAGCGCGGGGCCGCCGTCCACCTCGTCTCGACCTCGGAGGTGTTCGGCCCGGGCGACGGCGCGGTGGACGAGGACACCGTCCCAGAAGACCGTTTCCCGCCCGCGTCCGGCTACGGGCAGACCAAGCGCGCGGCCGAACTGCTCGTGCTGCGGGCGCGGCGCGACGGGCTGCCGGTGACCGTGACCCGGCTGGACCGCGTCGTCGGCGACAGCCTGACGGGGGCGTGCCAGGCAGGCGGCGACGACTTCTGGCTGCTCGTACGCTCGGCGCTGACGACCGGCGTCCTCCCCGACGCCCCGGTGAACGTCACCCCCGTCGACTTCGCCGCCGACGCCGTCCTCTGCCTCGCCGCGGCCCCCGAGACCTCCGCCTCGATCGCGCATGTCTGCCACCCGCAGCCGATCAGGATGGCGGACCTGGCGGCGGCGCTCGGCCGGCCGATCCGGGTCCTGCCTCACGACGAGTGGGCCGCCACTCTGCGCCGTCTGGGGGAACATCCTGACTGCGACCCGCTGCTGCGGCTGCTGCCGCTCATCGCCGAGCGCGTCCTGGGCGGCAGGCCGCGCTTCGAGGCCCCACGCACCACCGCCGTCCTGCGCAAGCTGGGGCTGCGCCACCCGCCGGTCAACGTCCCCCTCCTGGGCATGTACGTACGGCACCTGCGATCGACCGGCTTCCTGCCCGCCATCAGACACGACCAGCCGCTGATCACCGACATCCGGGGATGAGACCCCAGCGCGCCGACGCGGCCGACGGCGGCGGCGGAGAAGCTGGTGAATTCAATTCTTCAGGAAGTTAATTACCTTTACAATCGGTTGCAATGCCCAGCCTTTCGGGAGGCACCCGATGAACTGGTTTCTCAGCGGCACGCTGCTGGCCGGACTCCTGACCACCCCCACCACCCCCGCCGACACCTGGACGATCACCGCGGGCGGGCCCGCCGCCACCGTCCACCTCGACGATCAGGGCCGCCCCTCCGTGGCCGTGGAACGCGACGGGGCCGCCGTGCTCGACCCCAGCCCGCTCGGCGTCGTCACCGAACAGGCCGACCTCACCACCGGCCTGCGCCTGACCGGCCGCTCCAGCCGCGTGGTCGTCGAGAAGTACGCCACCACGGCGGGCAAACGTCTCAACCGCATGTCCGTGATGAGAGAGACCCGATTCCGCTTCGCCCGCGGCGACGCCCGGCTCGACCTGGTCGTCAGGGCCGCCCGCGACGGCGTCGCCTACCGCTACGAACTGCCCGGTGCGGGCGCCGTCGTCAGTGAGGCGTCGGCGTTCGCCGTTCCCGGCGGCTCGACGGCCTGGCTGGCCGGGCACCGCCGCGACTACGAGAACCCGTTCATCCAGTACGCCGACGTCCCGGCGGCCGAGTACCAGATGCCCGCGCTGTTCGAGGTCGGCCGCAGCTACCTGCTGCTGGCCGAGTCGGCGCTGGACGGCTCCTACACCGGCCCCCGCCTGGTACGGGAACAGGGCGCGTACAGGATCGGGCTCTGGGACGCGCGGGTCCCCTACGACGGCGGGCTGACCACGCCCTGGCGGGTCGTGATCACCGGCGACCTGGCGACCGTGACCGAGTCCACCCTGGTCGACGACCTCGCGCCCGGCTCCGAGATCGCCGACACCTCGTGGATCAAACCGGGCAAGGTGCTGTGGAGCTGGCTGGCCGGCGGCCGGCCCGTGCAGCAGAGCCTGGAGCGCCAGCAGGAGTTCGTCGACTACGCCGCGCGGCACCGCTGGCCGTACGTGCTGGTCGACGCGGGCTGGTACGACGACCCGGTCACCGGCGAGCGGGCCTGGACGGACCGCACGCCCGAGTTCACCTGGATCCCGCAGCTCGTCGAGTACGGCAAGGCCCGCGGGGTCGGCGTCATGGTGTGGCTGCGTTTCTCCGACTTCGACACCCGCGACAAGCGCGTCCAGCGCTTCGGGCTGCTGCGCCAGTGGGGTGTCAAGGGCGTCAAGCTGGACTTCATCGACTCCGAGGCGCAGGAGCGGCTGCGCTGGTACGACGAGACGCTGCGCGACCTGGCCGACAACCGTCTCATGGTCAACTTCCACGGCTCGACCGTGCCCAAGGGCATTAACAGGACCTGGCCGCACGTGATGACCATGGAAGGGGTGCACGGCGCGGAGAAGTCGTCGAACCTGACCACCAGCCACCTGGCGGCCCTGCCCTACACCAGGAACCAGATCGGCTCGATGGACTACACGCCGATGGCCTTCCAGCGGTCCGGCAGGCCCACCTCCGACGCGCACGAGCTGGCGCTGTCGGTGTTGTTCGAGTCGGGGCTGCAGAACCTGGCCGGTTCGCTGGACGCCTACCGGGCGCGGCCGGAGGCCGAACGTTTCCTGGACCAGGTGCCGGCGGCGTGGGAGGAGACGCGGCTGCTGTCCGGCCGCCCGGCCGACCACACGGTGCTGGCCAGGCGCTCCGGCGACCGGTGGTTCATCGGGGCCGGGGTGTCCGGTGCGGCGAGAACGCTCGACGTCCCGCTGAGCATGCTGCCGGGGCGCTGGCTGGTCGAGGTGACCAGGGACGGGGCCGGCGGCCTCGTGCGTGAACCGCACGTGGTGCGGGGTGGCACGCTCGCGGTGGACGTGGCCGCCGAGGGCGGTTTCGCCGCCGTCGCCTGCCCCTGGAAGCCCGGACTGACGACCTGCGCCCGCTGAAGCCCGGCTCCGGTGCGGCACAGTACCCGCCGCACCGGAGCCGGGCTCAGCCCTTGAGGCCCGTGGTCGAGATGCCCTCGGTGATACGACGCTGGAAGATCAGGAAGAAGCCCAGGATCGGGATCAGCGACAACACCGCCATCGCGAGCATCGGCCCCCACGAGGAGCCGCCGCTGGAGTCGAGGAAGGCCCGCAACGCCAGCGGCACGGTGTAGGTGGACACATCGCTCAGGTAGACGAGCTGGCTGAAGAAGTCGTCCCACGTCCAGATGAAGGTGAAGATGGCGGTGGTGATCAGCGCGGGCCGCGACAGCGGCAGGATGATCCGCCAGTACACCAGGAAGGGCCCGCACCCGTCGATGCGGGCCGCGTCGTCGAGCTCGCGTGGCAGCGAGCGGATGAACTGCACCATCAGGAAGATGAAGAACCCGTCCACGGCCAGGAACTTCGGCACGATCAGCGGCAGGAACGTGTCGACCCAGCCGAGGTACTTGAACAGCGTGTACTGCGGCACGATCAGCACGTGGATCGGCAGCATGATCGACATCAGCATGATGGCGAACCAGAGCTTCTTGAACCGGAAGCTCAGCCGGGCGAAGGCGTAGGCCGCCAGCGAGCACGACATCACGTTCCCCACGACGGCCGCCGCGGCGATGATGAACGAGTTGGCGAAGAACCCGCTGAAGGGCACCCCCAGCGCGGTCCAGCCGGTGGCGTAGTTGTCGCCGACCACGGTCTGCGGCACCAGTCCGGGGTCGGTGAAAATCTCGTCGCTGGGTTTGAAGGAGGAGCTGATCAGCCAGAACAGCGGATAGAGCATGACGAGCGCGCCCACCACGACCAGCAGGTGGACGGCCCAGCGTCGGCTAGTCGGCATAGTGCACCCAGTACCTCGCGGAGCGGAAGGCCAGCGCGGTGAAGGCCGCGGTGACCAGCAGGAGCACCCAGGCCAGCGCGGAGGCGTAGCCCATCCGGAAGTTCCCGAAGCCCTCCTGGTAGATGAACAGGGTGTAGAAGAGCGTGGAGTCCGCCGGTCCCCCGGTGCCGCCGCTGATGATGAAGGCGGGGGTGAACGCCTTGAAGGAGTTCACCGTCTGCAGCACCAGGTTGAAGAAGATGATCGGGCTGAGCATGGGCAGCGTGATCTGGAAGAACGCGCGTACCCGCCCGGCGCCGTCCACCGCGGCGGCGTCGTAGAGCTCGGCCGGGATCTGTTTCAGCCCGGCCAGGAAGATCAGCATGGGCGAGCCGAACTGCCAGACGTGCAGCACGATCAGGGTGTAGATCGCGTACTCCGGGGTGGAGATCCAGCTCGGCCCCACGATCCCGAAATATTGGAGGATGTCGTTGATCAGGCCGTCCGCCCCGAAGATCTGCCGCCACAGGATCGCCACGGCGACACTGCCGCCCAGCAGCGAGGGCAGGTAGTAGGCGGCGCGGTAGACGCCGCCGCCGCGTACGGGCCTGTTCAGCAACACCGCGACCAGCAGCGCGAACGCGCCGGACAGCGGCACCGACAGGACGACGTAGATGAGCGTGACCCGCACCGCGTTGACGAAGTGCGGATCCTCGGTGAGCATCCTGGCGTAGTTGTCCAGCCCCACGAAGGACGGGGTGGTGAGCAGGTCGAAGTCGGTGAACGAGAGCCCGAGCGAGGCCAGGATCGGCCCGCCCGTCAGCAGGAGCAGACCGGCGAACCAGGGCAGCAGGAACAGGTAGGCCGAACGCCCCTCTACTTGAGCACTCGTCGCGCTTCTTCGAAGAATCGGGACACCCCCTGATCGATCGTCAGCTTGCCGAAGCCGATCTGCTGGTTGATGTTGGTGAGCACCTTGCCGTGCAGCTCACCGGCGCCGAGCGGCTGCGGTGGCGGAAGCGGGCCGACCTTGTCCTTGATCGAGTCGATGTAGTCGTAGACGACCTGCTCCGGCGGCGACGCCTTGGGCTGCAGCACGGTGCGGATCGGGGCGGCGGGCGGGACGCCGCGTTCTGATCCGAGCGCGCCGGCCACGTCCGGGTCCACGAGGAGCGCGTTGACCAGGGCGACCGCGTCGTCCTTGGACTTGGTGCCGGAGCTGACGGTCAGCAACATGGAGGGTTTGTAGTACTGGCCGGGTTTGTCCCCGATCGGGAAGGCGTGGATGCCGATCTCGTCCTTGGAAAGCGAGACGTAGGCGGTGAGCTGGTTCGACCAGCCGAAGTCGATGACCGCCTTGCGGTTGGCGACCAGGCTGTTCTGCACGTCGCCCAGCGCGGTGGTCTGGACGTCCGGCGGTGTGGCGGCGCCCGCCTTGCGCAGGTCCTCCCAGAAGGTGAGCCACTCTTTGAGGTCGTTCTCGTCGTAGGCGATCTTGCCGTCGGCGGTGAAGAACATCTTGCCCCGCTCCAGCAGCCAGTTCTCCATCGCGGCGCCGTCCTGGGCGCCGTCTTCGGTGCCGAAGACGCCCTTGCCGGCGAGCTTCTTGACCAGTTCGCCGTACTCGGGCCAGGTGAAGGTGTCGGGGATCTCCACCCCGCGTTCGGCCGCCAGGGTCTTGTTGACGAACAGGGCCATGGAGTTGATGCCGAAGTTCACGCCGTACGTCTTACCGTCGATCTTGCCGCCGTTCACCACGTCGGGCTCGAAGCCGGACAGGTCCAGGCCCTTGCCGACGTACGGGCTCAGGTCGAGCAGGCTGCCGCGCCTGGCGTACTCTCCGAGGTAGGAGTAGTCCATCTGGATCACGTCGGGGGCGTTGCCGCCCGCGGTCTGCGTGGCCAGTTTCTCCCAGTAGCCGTCCCAGCCGGAGAACTGGGTCTTGATCTGGATTCCTGGTTTCTTCTTCTTGAAGGCCTCGATGGCCTTCTGGGTGGCGGTATGGCGTGCCGTGCTGCCCCACCAGGCGAACTGGAGGCCGGCACCCGAGCTTCCGCCCCCGGCGCAGCCGGCCAGCGCAAGGGTGGCCGCGGCGGCGCCGATCTGGAGGAAGCCTCGTCTGCTGAAATCAGTCATGCGGGGGTCCGTCCATCGAACCGGGCTAAATAGTTAACAGGGGACGTTAATCAGACCGTAACAGGGAGTCAACGTTTTCCGACAAACGGTTGCAGCATCGAGACCCTCGGACCTCTGGGCGGGTCTTGACCGTGATTCATGCCGGAAATACCGTCAATGGTGCCTAACACATCCGACCTATCGACGATGAGGGGCACGTTATGGATCGGCGAGACCTGCTGAAGAGCGCCGGCGTCGTGGTCGGCGGAGCGCTGGTCGGCGGCGCCTCATCCGGACAGGCCGAGGCCCGGTCCGTCGGTTTCCGGGTGATGACGGCCGCGACCGGCGTTGCGGCGAGGACCGACCGGCGGCCGGTCGCGGGCGGCGTGCACGACCCGCGTACCGGGACGACGTTCATCTCGTGGGGCGGGACGAACGAGGACAGCTATGTGCAAGCCCTGACGAACGGCGTCTGGTCGGCGCCGCTGAAGATCATCGACGGGCGCGGCGACTCCCACAACTACCCGACCATGGTGCAGGCCGACGACGGACACCTGGTGGTGGTCGTCGGGATGCACAACGGCGAGACCGTCGTCGCCAGGTCGTCACGCCCGCACACGATCGACGGCGGATGGGACGTCCGGGTGGTCGCGGAGGGGGCGGCGGCCAGCTACCCGATGCCGTTCAAGGCGGCCAACGGGCACCTGTTCGTCTTCTTCCGCGAGACCACCAGGACCCTCGTGCCCGGCACGCCGCCGGACACCCGGCCGATCCTGTACATGAGGTCCACCGACCACGGGGTCACCTGGCAGAGCTCGAAGCAGCTCACCGGGCTGCCGTACGCGCTGGGCTCGACCGACCGGCCCGACAACCTCAACGAGATCTACCTCGGGCAGCTCAGGCACCAGCGCCACCCGGAACGTGTGCACCTGGTGTGGACGCTGGCCGGCGGCGGCCCGGCCCAGCACCGGCACGACTACTACCACAAGGACATCCACTACGCCTGGTTCGACCCGAACACGCTGGCTTTCCACGCCGCCGACGGGACCGACCTGGGGCCGCAGCTCACCGACGACGAGATGGAGGGGCCCTGCAAGGTGGCGGTGACGCCGCTCGAACGCCCCGGCGACGTCGTCTCGCCCGACTACATCCAGCTCGTCGGCTGGCTGCAGAACGGACGGCCTTTCGTGGTCTGGTTCACCAGGGACGCCTCCCTGGGCTTCCACGTCTACTCCTCGGTCTGGACCCCGCGTGGCTGGCGGAGCGACGAGGTCGCCACCGGGCTGCGGGCCAGGGAGATGGAGCCGATCGGGCCGAACACGTGGCGGGTCTACACAACGGTCGACGGGCAGAGCGGCATCGCGACCCACCGGCTCGGCCACGGGCGCCGCTGGGAGCCGGAAACCGTGATCCCCACCCCCAAGCCGGTCGCGCGGATCGAGCTCATCACCGCCTTCCGCGACCCGGCCAGGATCCTGGCCACGGGCGCGTCCAGCGCGCGCGAGGTCACAGTGGCCGACGGCGACGTCTACGTGGCAGGCCTCGACCGCCACTGACCCCAGAGACCGAGCCGGCCCCGGGAGACCACCGTCATCCCGGAGCCGGCCACGGCCGGCCGCTCGCCTTGGGGCCGTCATGCTCGTGACGGCGGTCAGCTGGGTACGATCCGGTAGTTCCCGCCGGGCCGGGTCGTGAAGGTCACCGTGTCGCCGTCGGCGCGGGAGGCGACCGGCCGGCCGTGGTCGGTGGTGATCCTCGCCCCTGCGCGGAAGGCGTCGTTGCGCAGCGTGACAGAACCGCCCTTGTCGGAGGTCAGCCGCGCCTCGGACAACCGTCCTAACGCCCAGGCCAGGTCGAGGGTGTGCGCGCCGCGGGCCCGCAGGCCCGCGACGCGGCCGTCCGCCCACGCGCCGGGCAACGCCGGCAGCAGGTCGATCGTCCCGAGGTGGCTCTGCAGCAGCAGTTCGGTCATGCCGGAGGTGGCGCCGAAGTTCCCGTCGATCTGGAACGGCGGGTGCGTGTCCCACAGGTTGGCCAGCGTGCTGGTCTTGAGCTGGTCGCTCAGCAGCTTGTGCGCGCGGTCGCCGTCGAGCAGCCGCGCCCAGAAGTTGATCTTCCAGGCTTTGCTCCAGCCGGTGCCCGCGTCGGTGCGGGCGTTGAGCGAGACCTTGGCCGCCTCGGCGAGCTCCGGCGTCGTGCGCGGCGAGATCTGCCGCCCCGGGTGCACGGAGAACAGGTGGGAGACGTGCCGGTGGGTCTCCGCCGGGTCGTCGATGTCCTCCTTCCACTCCTGGAGCTGCCCCCACCGGCCGACGCGCAGACCCGGGTCCAGCTTGGCCAGGACGTCGGCGGCGGTGGCCGCCTGCCGCCCGTCACCTACGGCCTGCGCGGCCTCGCGCAGGTCGGTGAACAGCTGCCAGAGGATCTGCTGCGACATCGACGCCCCCGCCGTGGCCGGGCCGATCTCGGGGGAACGGCTCGGGATGGCGACGAGCTTGCCGTCCCTGGGGTCCCGCTGCAGGAAGTCGAGCCAGAACTCGGCGGTCTCCTTCATGATCGGGTACGCGGTCCGCTTCAGGTAGCGCTTGTCCAGCGTGTACCGGTAGTGGTCGTAGAGCTGCAGGGCCAGCCAGGCGCCCGACTCGGGGAAGAAGTAGGCCGGGTGGTCCCAGGCGCCGGTGTGGCCGAAGATGTTCGAGGCGTGGTGGGCGACCCAGCCGTCGGCCCCGTACATCTGCCTGGCGGTGACTCGGCCCGGCTCGCGCAGCCCGTCCACGTAGGTGTGCAGGGGCTCGGCCAGTTCGGCCAGGTTCGTCATCTCGGCGGGCCAGTAGTTCATCTGCACGTTGATGTTGAGGTGGTAGTCCGCCTGCCACGGCGGCGCCTCGTGGACGTTCCACAGGCCCTGGAGGTTGGCGGGCAGCGTGCCGGGGCGCGACGAGGCGATGAGCAGGTAGCGTCCGTACTGGTAGAAGAGCTGTTCCAGCGCCCTGTCGGCGGCCGGCGTCGTGCCGTATCCGGACAGCAGTTCGTCGGTGGGGGTCGCGGGCAGGCTGCCGCCCAGGTCCAGCTTCACCCTGTCGAACAGGGCGGCGTGGTCGGCGCGGTGCGCGGCCGACAGTCTGGCGTAGCCCTTGGCCGCGGCGGCGTCGACCCGCGCCGTCAGCTTGGCGTGCGGATCCTCGCCCTTGTACGTGGGGTAGTCGGGGGCGTAGTCGGTGCCCGTGCCGAGGATGAGGACCACCGAGTCGGCGCCGGTCACGGTGATCGTGCCGTCCGGGTTGTCGGTCCTGGTCCCGCCCTGGTTGAGCACCTGGAGCTGGGCCTCGTACGCCATCCCGTTGCTGCTCAGCGCCCCCTTGACGGTCAGCCGCCCGCCCTTGGCGCGGGCCGTGACCGAGCGGTCGGCCGGGACGGCGACGCGGGCGGTGAAGGTCACCCCGCGCGGCCGGTCCGCGGCGATCCTGGCGGCGACGACGCCCGCGGGCGCCGAGGCGAAGTACTCGCGGGTGTGACGCGCTCCCCCGGCCGTGAACGACACGCCCGCCACCCCGCGCGCGATGTCGAGTTGTCTGCGGTAGTCGCCGGCCTCCTCCGGCAGGCCGGGGAAGTCGAGCCGCAGGTCGCCGAAGCTCTGGTAGGCGCCGAACCTGCGCTGGCGCGGCGTGTCCGACTGGTGCCCGAGGGCAGCCAGGACGTCGTTGGGTGAGATGCCGCCCTCCGTCCAGATCCGCTGCCTGATGGCCGCCAGCGCGCCGGGCCGGGGCGCGTCCCAGTTGCCGAAGTTGTAGTCGGCGACGCCGGGGCCGCCGGTCCACAGGGTCTTGTCGTTGAACTGCAGCCGCTCGGCCCGCACGCCGCCGAACACGGTGGCGCCCATCGCCCCGTTGCCGATCGGCAGCGACCGCGCCTCCCAGCCCTCGTCCGTGTCGGGGGCCGGCTCGTCGTACCACAGCGTGTGCGGCTCGGCCGCCATGGGCTCCACCTCCGCCCGTGCATCGGGGGCCACGGTCAGCGCCGCGCCCAGCAACAGGACGACCGGCCCTGCCCAAAACCTTCTCTTCATACGTGTGCCCCTATACATCGGAGGTCTATCGGTCGCAGGTCGTGATTCCGGGGCGCCAGCGACAGGCGATGGCCGCGTACCCGCCCTCGGCGGGGACCGCCACCGACAGCCGCCCTCGGGGGCCGTCGATCACGTGGCTCTCCCGCACCAGGCCGCTCTCGCCGTCGCGCACGACCTCGACCAGCCAGCGGCCGCGCAGCACGCTCAGCGGCACCTCGATCGACCTGGAAGCACCTGAGACCCCGGCGCCGATGAACCAGCGGTCGCCGGAGCGCCTGGCCAGCACCACGTGGTCGGCCGGGCGGCCGGACAGCAGCCGCGTCTCGTCCCAGGCGGCGGGGACCTGTTCGAGGAAGCGCTCGGCCTCCGGCCTGGCCCGGTAGGACTCGACCGTGCCCGCCAGGTTCTGCAGGCCCGACTCGAACGTCACGGCCAGCCCCAGCTCGTGCGCGTCGGAGGTGGGCCGGCCCGGCCGGTGGAAGGCCATCGGCGTGTAGTCCATCGAGCCGACCACGTTCCTGGTGAAGGGCAGGGCCGTGAGGTGCGCGGTGGTCAGCGTGCGCTTCTCGGCGCCGTGCACGCCCTCCATGGTCATCACGTGCGGCCAGGTGCGCTGGACGCCCTTGGGGATGGTCGAGCCGTGGAAGTTGACCATGAGCCGGTTCGCGGCGGTGGCGGGCAGGATCTCGTCGTACCAGGCCAGCCGCTCCTGCGACTCGGCGTCCATGAAGTCGATCTTCACGCCGCGCACGCCCCAGCGGCTCAGCGTGGGCAGCCACAGGGCGCGCTCCTCCGGCGTGTCCAGGTCGCGGAAGTGCACCCACACCAGGATCTCGACGTTCTTGGCCCGCCCGTACTCGACCAGCTTCGGGATCCAGCTCGTGGCCGGCCAGTCGGGGTCGGTGACGTCCCACTGGTCCTTCAAGAAGTACCACCCGGCGTCCACGGCCACGTACGGCCACCCGCGCGCGGCGGCGTAGTCCACGAACTCCTGCTGCTTCTCCAGGCTCTGCCCGGCCTCCCTGCCGCCCGCAAGCCAGGTCCACAGCACCTGGCCCGGCTCGATCCACGAGGTGTCGCGGACCCGGGAGGCGGGCGCGAGGTCGTCTGCCAGCGTGGACTCGGTGACCTCGGCCAGGTCTCCCGCGATCAGCACCCGCCACGGCGTCTCCAGCGGTCCCTCGGCCTGGACGCGCTCGTCCCACAGCCGGACGCGGTAGGTGCCCGTGCCCTCCTCGTGCGCCAGGCGCGGCCCTGAATAGCGTCCGTCCAGGCCGGACTCGGTGATCAGGGCGTAGCCGCCGCCGGTCTCGAACAGGGCGGGCACCATGAACTCCGCCGAGGGCGCGCTTTTGGCCGTGTACTGGATGAACGGGTTCTCATAGTCGCGGCGGTGCAGCGCCAGCCAGGCGGGCGCGTCCCCTTCGAGCGTGAAAGCGGATGTCTCGCGCAGCACCGCGCCCTGGTCGCCGGGCAGCCTGTAGCGGTAGGCGACGCCGTCCCGCGCGACCCTGACGACCAGGTCGAGCCGGGCGCCGTCGGCGCCCGCCAGGGCGAAGACGGCCTCGCGCATGAGCGCCGAGCGCTTGAGCCGCTTGCCGGCCGCCGTGGTGTAGTGCTCGGCCACCGGGCGGTCCTTGCGGTGCAGCAGCCGCAGCCCCTGGGACAGGTCCGCCCGTTCCGTGATGATTCCGACGGGGCTGGGTTCGAGGACGCGGGCGCCCCGGCGGGTGACGCCGAAGGTGAGGGCGCCCGTCGCGGGGTCGAGCGCGACCTCCGCCTCGGGGCCGCCGGGGAACCCGGAGACCTTCCAGCTTCCCGCCCTGTCCGCGTGGGCGGGAAGGGCGGGCAGGAGGGAGAGTGACAGAAGGAGGACGGCGCACAGACGGATCGGCGTGGCGATCGGCACGGGAGCTCCTGGGCTCACATACATCGGATGTGTTTCCGGATCGTAACCCGTAGATCTCCGGATGGCCACCCGGCGAGATCACCTTTTCCCGCCGATCCGCCCGCCGCGTCAGGTGCGGAACGGACCCGTCACGCAGTACGTGATGCCGCCCGACGACGATCCCGAGGTGCCGCGCTGCGAGGAGAAGTACAACCGGTTGCCGGCCGGGTTGAAGGCCGGGCCGGTGATCTCGGAGGCGCTCTGGCCGTTGATCCGCAGGAACGGGGAGATCTTGTCGTCCGGGGTGATCAGGCAGATCTCCATGTTGCCGCCGTCCTCGGCGACGTACAGGTCGCCGGACGTGGAGCCGGTGACGTTGTCGACCCCGGTGAGCGGCGCGGTGCCGGGGCTGACCAGGTTGTCGTCGTAGGCGAGTTCATAGGTGTCGTCCGACAGGTTGAGCTGCCACACCCGGTTGTCGCCCTTCGTGGTGAACCAGACCGTGTCGTCGGCGTAGTGGCAGCCCTCGCCGCCGTTGAACGACTTGGAGCCGGACACCTGGCTGCGCGTGGCCGTCGGCGAGCCGTCGGGGTCGGGGACGTTCGCCCAGGTGAACGAGCCGGACGTGGCCGAGCCTGCCACCAGCACCTGCAGGGTGCCGGACGACAGGTCGCCCCACGTCGTGGGGACGAACCGGTAGAAGCGCCCGTTCGTCTCGTCCTCGGTCAGGTAGACGACCCGCCGGACCGGGTCGGCGGCGGCCGCCTCGTGCTTGAAGCGGCCCATCGCGGGCCGCTGCACGGCGGTGCCGCCGAACGGGTAGGTCTCATAGACGAAGCCCAGGCTGACCTCCTCACACGACAACCACGTGTTCCAGGGCGTCTTGCCGCCGGCGCAGTTCGTGCGGGTGCCCGACAGGATCCGGTACGCCGAGGTGACCGCGCCGCTGGCGTTGAAGCGGACGGCCGAGGCGCCGCCGCCGGGATTGATCTCAGAGTTGGAGACGTAGATCCAGCCGCTGCCGTCGGCGAAGCAGGCGCCGCCGTCAGGGGCGTTGTGCCAGGTGTAGGACGTTCCGGGGACGGCCTGGCCGGAGCGGGCGATCACCTGGCTGGTGAAGCCGGCGGGCAGCAGGATGCCGTTGGCGTCGGCGGGCTGCAGCGCGCCGTAGGGTCCTGGGGCGTTCTGGGCCGGTGCGGCCAGCGCCGCCCCCTGCCAGAGACTGCCGGAGAAGGCGACCGTGCTCGCGCCCAGTACCGAAGCGCGTAGGAAATTGCGACGTTCCATCGACGAAACCTCCTTGAGGGGGTGCGGCCTGGCCGACAGTAAGTCGGCCACGTGGACGTCCGCCTGTCAGAAAAGTTAACGTCAACAGTGCGATAAATCACATTCCGGTGGCGCTCTCGGCGAGTCTCGCGGGCTTGCGCCGACGGCGGCCGGTGGTCTGAACTTGGGGCGACAGCCGTACGACGAAGGAAGGCCGATGGCCGCCGGCCGTGTCGATATCGTCGAGCAGGGGCCGCGCCGGCGCGGCTGGGTGGGACTGGTGGTGCTGGCCGCCCTCGTGGCCGTGCCTCTCATCGTGGTCCTCACCAGCCGTGACACGCCCCGCCCCCGCCCGCGCCCGACCGTCACCCCGACGCCCGTCCGCGATGCGATCAGTGTGACGCCCAACGCCGTCTATCCGGCGGCGGACGGGACCGGCGCCACCATGACGATGCGGGTCACGTTCCCGGACGGGACGCGGGCGGAGATCGCCTACCCGGCCGACCTGAACCTGGCCTCGATGGGGGCCCGCCCGTACACCGGCGGCACGCTCACCACCGCAGGAAGGGACCCCGGCGATGAGCCTCGCGCCGGGGAGACTCCGGATCCCCGCCCTGGACAGGCCGCCGAGTCCGGTACCGGAAGAGCCGCGGTCCCCAGCGCTGGGAAGAGCGAGGAGTCTCGCGCCGGGGAGGTTGGGGCGTTTCGTTCTCTCAGCGCGCCGCTCTACGGCGAGGCGGAGATCGCCGCCGGCCGGCCGATGATCCGCCGGCTCACCGGTGACGTGACGTTGTGGCCGGGGCCTCTCGGCGCGAGCACCGGCGGTTCGGTCCTGCTGTTCGACTTCGGCGGCTGGCGGATCGCCCTGCGCGACGAACGTTCCGAGATGACCTTCGACGAGCGGCTGGCCTGGGCGGAGCACGTGCGCGGCACCCTCACCCCCGACGGTTTCCTCACGCTGTCGGCCGACGGCCCGGTGCGGCTCTCGCGGCCCGGTGAGGTCCGCGACGGCGTGCTCGTGGGGCCGCAACTGTGGCTCGGCGGCCTGAGCCGCCGCATGCTGGTGCTGGCCCCGGTCCCCGACTGCGAACGACGGGCGCCCGTCGTCCTCGACCCGCGCCACACCATCACGGGAAGCGCCTGCCGCGGCGGGTTCTACCTGGCCGCCTCGGGCGATCAGGACTTCGTGCGCGAGGCGACCTTGAACGTCCGCGTCCGCGCGCTCGGCACCTCCTGACGAGCCGGGAATGCCGGACGATGTCCCCGTGTTGTGGCGGGCAACGATTTAAGATTCAACCAAAGGGAGGGGCCATGCCCGCCATCACCGCCGACACCCTGACGCTCCCCCGCGTCGCCGTGCCCGACCCCGCCTCCGTCGCGCGGCGTCCGGTGCGGTCGGTGGCGACCGCGCCCAGCGGGTTCGAGGGCGAGGGGTTCCCGGTGCGCCGCGCGTTCGCCGGCGTGCCGCAGTCCGCGCTGGACCCGTTCATCCACATGGACCAGATGGGAGAGGTCGAGTACGCGCCCGGCGAGCCCAAGGGCACCCCTTGGCACCCGCACCGTGGTTTCGAGACCGTCACCTACATCATCGACGGCATCTTCGAGCACCAGGACTCCAACGGCGGCGGCGGCACGATCACCGACGGCGACACCCAGTGGATGACGGCGGGCTCGGGGCTGCTGCACATCGAGAAGCCCCCGGAGCACCTGGTGGTCTCGGGCGGGCTGTTCCACGGCATCCAGTTGTGGGTCAACCTGCCCCGCGCGCACAAGTTCCACCTGCCCCGCTACCAGGACATCCGCGGTCGCCAGGCGGCGCTGCTCGCCTCGGCCGACGGCGGGTCGCTGCTGCGGGTGATCGCCGGCGAACTGGACGGGCACGCGGGTCCCGGCGTCACGTTCACCCCGATCACGATGGTGCACGCGACGGTGAGCCCCGGCGCCCGGCTGGAGGTGCCGTGGAACCCCGCCTTCAACGCGCTGGCGTACGTGCTGGCCGGGCAGGGCTTCGCAGGGGATGAGCGCAGGCCCGTGCGCAAGGGGCAGCTGGCCGTCTTCGGCCAGGGCGGGGCGATCACCGTCGCCGCCGGTCAGGACCAGCCGCAGGCCGAGCCGAACCTGGAGGTGCTGCTGCTCGGCGGGCAGCCGATCAGGGAGCCGGTCGTGCACTACGGCCCCTTCGTGATGAACACCCGCGCCGAGATCGTCCAGGCGATGGAGGACTACCAGGCGGGCCGCCTGGGCGTCGCCCCCGCCGACCGTCTGCCGCACGCCGGAGAGGAGTGACCTTGAGCATCGTGACCTTGGCCGAGGAGTACGAGCGCGGCCGCCTGTTCTTCGACTCGGAGGACTACATCGGGGCGGCTCGCATCCTGGCCCCCGTGGTGGCCTCGGCGCCGGAGAACCTGGCGGCGCGGCTGCTGCTGGCCCGCGCCTACTACCACTCGGCTCAGCTCGGCCGGGCCGAGGCCGAGCTCCGGGTGATCCTGGAGCGCGACCCGGCGGAGGAGTACGCCTGCCTGCTGCTCGGCCGTACGCTGCAGCGCCGCAACCGGCCGAAGGAGGCCGAGCCGTACCTGCGGCTGCACGCCGCGATGACCGGCGGGTGACGCGCCGGGCGCCGGCCGTGAAGTGACGTCCCGGACGTCACCTCGCGGCCGGCCCGCCGGCTCACGTGCGCGGCGCGGCAGGCCGCCTTCCGGCCCGCGGACTCATGGCCGCCTTCCGGCCCGCGGACTCATGGCCGCCTTCCGGCCCGCGGACTCATGGCCGCCTTCCGGCCCGCGGACTCATGGTTACCTTCCGGCCCGCGGACTCATGGTTACCTTCCGGCCCGCGGACCCGTGGTCACCTTCCGGCCCGCGCGTTCCGGGGGCGGCGGGCGACGTAGACCACCGCGGGCGGCAGGTTGCGCCAGACCGTCCTGGTCGTCACGACCTCCTCGAACTCGCCCCGCAGCCCGTCGAGCAGCCGTCTGGCCGGGACGGCCCAGCGCGTCCAGGTGTAGGCGAACTGCGTGTACACCCCGCCGGGGGCGAGCGCGCCGGCCACCGATGCGATCAGGGGCGGCTCGCCGGCGTAGGCGACCCAGGGCAGGCCGCTGACGACGACGTCCACCGGCCCGATCCCGCGCTTGGCGAGCAGTTCGGGCAGGCGGGTGGCGTCCTCGCAGACCACCTCGACCGACGGGTACGCCCGCGCGATCCCCTCGGCGAACCTGTCGTTGAGCTCGACCACGACGTGCCTGCCCCGCCCGGCGAGCCGATGCTGGATGGCCGAGGTGAAGGCGCCCGTGCCCGCGCCGAGCTCCACGACCACCGGTTCCCCGCGCTCGGGCACGCCCACGACCATCTGCGCCGCCAGCCACGCGGAACTCGGCGCCACCGACGCCGTACGCAGGGGCGACCTGACGAACTCCCTGAGGAACCGCCCCTGATCGACTACCACTGACGCCCTCCCATGCCCATCGGCCACCGCCCAGATCCTGCCCGGTCCGGCACGACGCGCGGGCGGCCCGCAGGTGAACACCGCAAGGCGTTCACTCCCGCATGTACTACCTGCTCAAGCGGGCGCTCGGCCGGTTCCGTCCGCACGTGGACCTACCATCTCGTCGCCGACGACGGCTCGCCCTACCGCGAGCACGGCATCGACCTGTGGCGCTTCCGCGACGGGAAGATCTGCCTCAAGGACGCCTACCGCAAGACCCGCGGCTGACCCTCTTCACGGAGGTCAGAAGGCCAGCTCCCGCCAGTTCTTCACCTCCTCGGCGGTCAGCGACCTGGCGATGACGGCGGCGCGGTCCACGCCTCCGGTCAGTCGCTGGCCGCCGCCCTGGTCGGCGCCGAACCGGAGCGGGCGGGCGGTGCAGCCGGTGATGCCGTCGGAGGTGGCCTGGCCGCTCGCCTTGCGTTCGCCGTCCACGTAGACGGCGATGGCGCCGGCGCGGTCCAGGGTGACCACGAGGTCGATCCAGCGGCCCGCAGGCAGGGTGGTGTTGAGTCCGACGTTCGCGCCTGCGCCGATGAAGCGCAGGGTGTTGCCCGGGGTGACGTCGATGAGGACGCCGTCGGTGCCGGGGTCGCCGGACGGCTGCGCGTCGAAGAGCCGGCGGTAGCCGCTGCCCGCGATCTTGACCTCGGCCGCGAACGTGGCCTCGCGCACGAGGCCGAGCGCGGTGTCCGCGGTGGTCAGGTAGGTGTCGCCGTCGAGTGTCAGGCCGCTCCCCGACGGGGCGGTGGCGTCGTAGGCGGCGTTGCCGCCGGTGACGGTGGCCGCGCGCCCGTTTCCCGAGGAGTCGGCGACGGTGCCGCCCTCCTTCGGGTCCCAGGCGACCAGCACCGAGCCGGGCGCGGGCGGGGCGCAGGGCTCCAGGGCGAGCACGGACGTGGACGCGCCCTTCCAGGAGTCCCCGGCGACCGCGGCGGCCAGCACCGCGCGGCGCGAGCCGTCGGCCGGTCCCGGCGTGACGGTGAAGGCGGCGGTACGCGACCCGCCGGGCGCCACGCCCGCCAGGTGACGGGTGGCCGGCTGGACGGTCCAGCCCTTCGGCACGGTGGGCCTCACGTCGGAGGCGGGCACCGAGCGGCGGCGGGTGGCGGTGACCGTGACCTGTGCCTCGAAGGGTGTTCCCGGCCTGACCGAGGCGGGCGTCCGCATGGCGACGGCCGCCTCGTTCTGGATCGTGTACGCCTTGCCCGCGCGGGCGCTCCAGCTCAGCGTGTCGCCGTCGCGGCGCGGGGCGACCTCATGCCCCTGCTCGTCGAAGACCCGGTAGCGGCCGGCGACGAACGGCGATCCGACCTTGATGGGCCCGGTCCTGCCCGGCCGCACGGTGACGGTGTCGGGGGCGCCGTCCTTCCAGGTGGCGTCCACGGTGACGTCGCCGCGGGCGCGCAGGCCCGACACCGAGCCGTCCCGCCAGGCGGACGGCAGCGCGGGCAGCACGCGGACCACGTCGTGCTGGCTCTGCACCAGCATCTCGGCGATGCCGGAGGTGGCGCCGAAGTTGCCGTCGATCTGGAACGGCGGGTGGGTGTCCCACAGGTTGTCCAGCGTGGAGCTCTTGAGCTGCTCGGCGAGCATCTTGTGGGCGTGGTCGCCGTCCAGCAGCCGCGCCCAGAAGTTGATTTTCCAGGCTTTGGACCAGCCGGTGCCGCCGTCGCCGCGCGCGGTCAGCGAGACCTTGGCCGCCTCCGCCTCGGGTGCGCCGGGGGCGATCTGGTTGCCCGGGTGCAGGGCGTACAGGTGGGAGACGTGCCGGTGGGTGTCGGTCGTGGAGTCCCAGTCGCTCTTCCACTCCTGGAGCTGGCCCCACGAGCCGATCCGCAGGCCAGGGTCCAGCTTGGCCAGGGCCGCGCGGACCTCGGCTCGGAACGCCTCGTCCACGTTCAGCCGTTCGGCCGCCGCCAGCGCGTTGGTGAACACCTCGCGGACGATCTGCTGCGACATCGACGCGCCCGCCGAGAAGTCGCCGTGCTCGGGCGAGTAGCTCGGGGACACGACGAGCTTGCCGTCACGCGGGTCGGTGTGCAGGAAGTCCAGCCAGAACTCCGCCGCGCCCTTGATCACCGGGTAGGCGGTGTCGCGCAGGTAGCCGACGTCGCCGGAGAAGCGGTAGCTGTCGTAGAGGTGCTGGGTGGTCCAGGCGGCGGCTTCGGGGAACCAGAAGGAGCTGGCGTAGTTGTGCACGCCGGTGAAGCCGAAGGGGTTGGTCTCGTTGTTGACGACCCAGCCTCGGGCGCCGTACATGTCCTGTGCGGTCTTGCGGCCCGGCGCGACCAGCGCCGAGATGTAGCGGTCGTAGGGCTTCGTGGTCTCGTGCAGGTTGGTCTGCTCGGCGAGCCAGTAGTTCATCTGCAGGTTGATGTTGACGTGGTAGTCGGCCGACCAGGGCGGACTGGTCGAGTTGTTCCACACGCCCTGCAGGTTGGCGGGCAGCAGGTCGTTCTCCCGCGAGGAGGAGATCAGCAGGTAGCGGCCGTAGGCGAAGAACAGCGCCTCCAGCGCCCGGTCGTCGGGGGAGGCGCCGCCGGTGTAGTTCTTGCGCAACTGGTCGGTGGGGATGCGCGGGGCCGTCTGGCCGAGGTCGAGCCGGACCCGGTCGAACAGCTTGCGGTGGTCGGCGACGTGCGCGGCCTTGAGCCGGTCGTAGCTCTGCGCGGCGGCGGCGTCCACGGCCGCGGTGACCTTGGCGTGCGGGTCCTGGCCGCGATAGGACGGGTAGGCGTCGGCGTAGTCGGTCCCGGCCGACAACACCAGCACGGCGCTGTCGGCGCCGGTGACGACGATCCTGTCTCCGGCGTCGGTACGCGTGCCGCCCTGGGTGATCACCTGGACCTGGGCCTCGAACGTCATCTTGTTGTCGTTCAGCCGGCCCCGGATGGTGAGCCGGCCGCCGGCGGCCGTGACCGTCTTGTCGTCGCGCGGCGAGGTGTGGCGCAGCGTGAACGACACCTTGCCGGCCTGGTCGGCCGAGAGCCGGCCGACGATCACGTTGCCGGGGTTGCTCGCGAAGTACTCGCGTGTGTGACGCACGCCGTCGGCGGTGTAGCCGACGCGGGCCACGGCCTCGCGCAGGCTCAGCTCGCGCCGGTAGTCGACGGGATTCGCCGGCGCCATGTCCAGGAACAGCTCGCCCATGGTCTGGTAGGCGCCGAAGCCCGTCTTGGGCTGGCCCAGCTTGGCCGCCACGTCGTTGGGGGCCATCTTGCCGTCGCGGTCGATCTGCCGCTGGACCTCGGCGACGGCGTCCGGCCGCGGGGTGTTCCAGTTGCCGTGGTCGTAGCCGGGCGAGCCAGGACCGCCGGTCCACAGGGTCTTCTCGTTGAACTGGATCTGCTCGGACGCCACGCCGCCGAAGACCATCGCGCCCAGTGGGCCGTTGCCGATGGGCAGGGCCTGGGTCTCCCAGTCGGTGGCGGGCTTGTCGCACCAAAGTGTCAGGTCATCGGGTGTCTGCACCGCACTTACTCCCGGTTCGGGCTCCGCCTGCGCCGGAGCGGGCGCCGCCATCGGCCAGATCGCCAGTGACAACACGGCCACCATGGCGACGGCGAAGAGTGGACGTGGGGGGTGTATCACTCGGTCCTCCGATCACTTCGGAACCTCCTTAGGGAGATAACACCGAAATCAACCGGCAACAAGTGCGCCGCCCCGAGCCTGCCGCACCCGCTCACGAGACCGGCGGCTCGACCAGCCGCCACCGGAGAAACTTTCAGACCGATGACCCGCCGAATCTCGAAATTTTCGAGCCAGGACACCGTGTCGGCAGGGAGTGAGGCGACCGGCCGCCGCACACGTTTGTTTCATGGATTGACGCAATCAGAAACGCGGTCGTAACCTCACCCTGCCAACGGCCAGGCACGAAAGGATGCGAACCACATGAACCCGCTCTTAGCGGCCGCCGCCGCGCTCGTGATGACGGCCGCCACACCCATCGCCCCCTCGACCGCCGCCATCCCCACCGTCGCCTCCGACGGGACCGGGCTCTACCGGACGGTTCAGGCCGCCATCGACGCCGTGCCGTCCACCAACACCGGCCGCGTGGTGATCACTATCAAGCAGGGCAACTACCGCGAGATCGTGAACCTCAACAAGCCGTACGTGACACTGCAGGGCCTGGGCGCCTCCCCGTCGGAGACCGTCATCGTGAACAACCGCTCGGCCTACACCCACGGCACGTCCGGCAGCTACACCGCCATGATCTCGGCCCGCGACGCCGTCGCCACCAACCTGACGGTCTCCAACGACCTCGACGAGAGCACCATCCCAAGCGGCCACCAGGCGGTCGCCCTGCGACTGGACGGCGACCGCACCACGCTGACGAACGTCCGCGTGCTCGGCGACCAGGACACCTTCCTCGTCAGCGACTCGGCCCGCGCCTACGTCAAGAACTCCTACGTCGAGGGCACCGTCGACTTCATCTTCGGCGGCGGCACGATCGTCTTCCACAGTTGCGACATCTACGAAAAGCGCAGCACCGGCGGCCCCATCACCGCGGCCAGCACCGCGGCGGCCAAGACGTACGGCTTCCTGTTCTACAAGTCGCGCATCTCCGGCGCCACGAACAACGTGACCACGCTGGGCCGGCCATGGCGCCCCGACGCGCAGGTGCTGTACCGGGAGTCGACGCTGAACGCGACGGTCGCCGGCGCGCAACCGTGGACGGACATGTCATCGAACTCCTGGAAGAACGCCCGCTTCTCCGAATTCCGGAACAACGGCGCCGGCGCGGCCGTCAACGGCAACCGGCCGCAGCTCAGCACCGCGCAGGCGGCGACCTACACGCCGCAGAAATACCTGGCGGGCGGCGACGGCTGGAACCCGGCCGGCTGACTCGACGACCGCTCCCGCGCCGCGATCTCCGCCACGGGAGCGGTCGTCACGGCGGGGTCAGCGCATCTTGGCCAGGTCGATCACGTACAGGTCGTCCCCGAGCGGGTAGCTGAGGATCCTGCCGGTCGGCTCCGTGGACGGCAGGCTGAAGAAGGACACGCCTTGTTCGCGGCCTTCTCCGCGGAGGCCCAGGTCACCCGATTTACCGGTTTCCAGGTCGTAAAGTCCCACGCCCATGGAAGCGATGTCGCCATACGTCGAGACGTAGAAGCGGTCCTGCGTCGGCGGCCTCAGACCAGGCGTGTCGCCGGGCACGCTCTTCTGGGACGAGCCGTCCCGGTGCCGGAACAGGGTCTCACCCTCCGAGGTCTGGCCCAGGCAGATGGTCACGCCGCAAATGCGGAACTTCTCGCCAGGGTGGACGACCGCCGTTCTCGTCTCCCCCGTCTCCACGTTCCTGATGTTCTCGAACAGCAGGCCCTTGCGCTCGCCGCCCATTCCGGGCGCGCCGATCCACGGCCATTCCAGCACGTGCATCCCGGTGCCCCCGCTGACCGGCTCCACGGTGCCGTCCGCCATGGGGACCTCGAAGACCCCGCCCGTATATACGGAGAACACGATCTTGTCGTCGACCACTTCGAGCTGGTCGATGGCGCTGCCGTCGTCGCTCGGCGCCAGGCGGTGGTCGGCGACGCGCTTGGGCGTCCCGCCCGTCAGCGGCACCGTCCACAGATGTGCGACGGAGTCCTTGCTGCTCCACCAGGCCACGCGACCGTTCCCCACGGCGAAGCCGTTGGCGAAGCCATACGTGTCCGCCGACTGCGACACGGTGGCGATCTCGCGTTGCGTGCCGGCGTCGAGATCGTAGGCATACAGGATGCCCGCTGTGCCGGCTTTCGTCGAAGTCTCCATCAGCAACGTGCGATCGTCGATCAATGCGGTCACATGCCAGGGCGCGCCGCCCGGCGCCTTCGCCGGGAGCTTGCGCACCGCCTGCGGCCAGACCTCCGTCACGCGCGCGGCCGGCGTCTCGGCGACCTGGGCCGTCGCGGGCACGACCGTGATGGTGTCACCGCCCCGCACCACCGCCACGCCCCCGCCCGCGACCAGGACGACCGCCGCGGCGGCCAGCGCCATCCTGCCCCGCCGCCGTCTGCGCAGGTGGATGCCTTCCAGCCGTGAGGGCAGCAGGCCGGGCATCCTGGGCGCGTGCTCGGCAGCCTGGCCGAGCGTCCTGCTCAGGGTCTGCTCAACCTCGTTCATCCTACGTTCCCCCTGGTCATCGTTGGCTGGTCGGCGCTCGTGACGGTGCCGCGGAGCTTGTCCAGCGCGCGGGCGGCCTGACTGCGCACGGTCCCGCGCGAGATGCCGAGCACGGCGGCGATCTCGGCGTCGTCGAGTTGCTCGTAGTAACGCAGCACCAGCACCGCGCGCTGTTTGCGGGGCAACCCCGCCAGCGCCTGCCACATCCTGCGCTCGTCGCCGCTGGGCAGCAGGTCGTGGTGCTCGCGCTCCGGTAGGTCCCAGGCGAGCAGTTCGCGTCTGCGTAACCGCCAGGTGGCGATGTGCAGCCGGGCCATCGTGGTCCGGACGTAGCTCTCCGGGTTCTCCTTGAGGCGCAGCCGGGGCCAGGCACCGCGCAGCTTCAGCAGCGCCTCCTGGGCCAGGTCGGCCGCGTCATGCGCGTTGCCGGCCAGCACGTAGCCGTAGCGCAGCAGAGCGTCGCCGCGTTCGGCGACGAACTCCGTGAAACGGGGATCTGCTTCCAACAACTCTTGCCCTTCGTCGTTCCTTCACCTCCCTGAGGAGCCAGGCGCGGAAACTGTTGCATGCCCGGACGACGCTATGCGGCTGAGCGGTCGTTCCTGAGGAGGGCGGCGATGAGAACGGCGCCGAGCGCGATCAGGGCGGCGGCCACGGTGAGCGCGAAGGAGTAGCCCGCGGCGCCGCCTCCGCGCCAGGCGGCCAGCGTGACCAGCAGCGCCACCCCCACCGACCCGCCGACCTGCTGCATCGAGGTGAACAGCGCCGAGCCGAGCCCCGCGTCCTCCCCCGTGGTGCCCGCGACCGCCGCTGTGGCCAGCACCGGCAGGCACATGCCGGAGCCCAGGCTCGTGACCAGCAGCCCCGGCAGCACCGCCGCCGCGTAGTGCCCGCCGGGCGCGATGCCGGACAGCAGGACGAACCCCGCCACACAGACCAGGAACGACAACACCAGCGCCCAGCGCATCCCGATCCTGGCCAGCACACGGGTGGACAGCCACATGCCGGTCAGGATCCCGGCCCCGTACGGCAGGTAGGCGAGACCGGCGATCAGCGGATCGTAGCCGAGCACGGTCTGCAGGTGGATCATCAGCAGGAAGGACATCGCGTAGGCGGCCGCGGAGAAGAGCAGGCTCGCGACGTTGGCGACGGCGCGCGTCCTGAAGGTCAGGAATGCTATCGGCACCAGCGGCTCGGCCACCCGCGACTCCACCACGAGGAACACGGCGATGAGCACGGCGGCCAGCACCAGGGCGACGATGACGGACATGTCGCCCCAGCCCGACTCCCCCACCTGGAGCAGCCCGTAGACCAGGCTCACCACGGCGGCGGTGCCGAGCACGGCGCCTCCCACGTCCGGCCGCGTCCGGCGGGCGGCCCGGCTCTCGGGCACCAGGCCGGGCAGCAGCATGATGGCCGCGGCGACCACGGGCAGGTTGATGAGGAAGATCCAGCGCCAGGACGTGAGGTCGGTCAGCACGCCGGAGATCACCAGCCCCATCGTGCCGCCCAGCCCGGCCATGCCGCCCCAGATGCCGAGCGCCCTGGCCCGCTCCTGCGGCCCGGGGAACAGCAGGGTGATGAGGGAGAGTGAGGCCGGACTGGCCATGGCCGCGCCCGCGCCCTGCGCGAACCGCCCGGCCACGAGCTGCCAGGGCTCCTGGGCGATGCCGCTGACCAGGCTGGCCAGCCCGAACAGCGCGACACCTGCGAGGAAGACGCGGCGCCGGCCCAGCAGGTCCGCCATCCGGCCGAACAGCAAGAGCAGCCCGCCGAAGGCGAGGAAGTAGGCGTTCACCACCCAGGCCAGGCCGGAGGCGCTGAAGCCGAGCTCGTTCCTGATGCTGGGCAGGGCCACGTTCACCACTGTGTCGTCCAGCACCAGCATGAACTGCACGAAGCAGAGCACGACCAGCGCCGATCGGCGGCGGGTGGCTGCGGGGCCGAGAGTCGAGGTCATGCCGGGCATCCCGGCGAAAAGTGATCAATCTGCACCCGACGACGCTAAGCGTCAGCCCAGGCTGGCCACAATTCGCGATGAGGCCACGTTATGTCGTATTGAGGACATACGCTTGGAGGCATGATCGAGGCCGTCGATTGTGCTGCCGAATGCTCCGCCCCCGCCGGGCCGGGCGCCATCGTCGTCGGGCGCTTCCCGCTGTCGTCGGGCCAGTGGATCGCCCCGCACTCCCATCCACAACACCACCAGCTCGCCTGGACGCGCCGCGGTGTCCTCGGCGTCGCGGTCGGGGACGCGTACTGGGTGATCCCGCCGACCCGGGCCTTGTGGCTGCCGGCGGGCGTCGTCCACAAGACCGGCGCGACCCGCGACGCCGTGCTGTGCAGCCTCTACATCACAGCGGACCGATGCGCGCTCGACTGGACCGAGCCCACGCCGGTGGCCGTGGACGGCCTGCTCGCCCATCTGATCGCCTACCTCTCCGACGACGAGTTGGCCGACGACGCCCGGCTCCGCGCGGAAGCCGTCGTCCTGGACCTGCTGCGTCCCCTGCCCGCCAGCCCCATCGACGTGCCGCACGCGGTGGACGAGCGCGTGCGCACCGTCGCCGACGCCCTGCTCGCCGACCCCGCCGACCCGCGCGGCCTCGACGCCCACGCCCGCTCCATCGGGGTCAGCAGGCGCACGCTGACGCGGCTGTTCGTGCGGGACACGGGCATGAGTTTCGACCGCTGGCGCACCCACGTGCGCCTTCAGGCCGCCCTCCCGCTGCTCGCCGAGGGGCAGCCGGTGTCGCGGGTGGCCCATGCCGTCGGGTACGCCACGCCGAGCGCGTTCCTGGCCGCCTTCCGCCGCACGGTCGGCACCTCGCCCGGTCGCTACCTCAACGGCGAAGTGGCCGAAGGCGGTTGATCGCCTCCGGCCACTTTCCCGCGTCTACTTGAAGGTGCGCAGGCGCAGGCTGTTGCTGACCACGAACACGCTCGAGAACGC